>CAYLTX010000075.1:0-31397 GCA_964386725.1 uncultured Bradymonadales bacterium
AAGGAAACAACACGACTCAGGGGTTCAGGGGTCCAGGGGTCCAGGGGTCCAGGGGTCCAGGAACGGCTTAACAGCAGGGGATAGGAAAAGCACTACGCCTTTTTCTCCCATTCGAGGGCCGTTCGCACAATCTCGTCGATGTCGGCGTGCTCGGGTTGCCAGCCGAATTGCTCGCGCAGCTTGGTCGAGTCGGCGATGAGCTCCGGGGGATCGCCGGCGCGGCGGGCGGCGTCGGCGACCTCGAAGTCGACCTCGGAGACGCGTTTGACCGCCTCGATGACCTCGCGCACGGTGTAGCCGTGGCCGTAGCCGCAGTTGAGCACGCGGCTTTGCTCGCCGGCCTCGAGCGCCTCGAGCGCCAAAATATGCACCCGGGCGAGGTCGGTGACGTGAATATAGTCGCGAATGCAGGTGCCGTCTCGGGTCTCGTAATCGGTGCCGAAGACGGCCAGCCGCTCGCGCTTTCCGAGCGCGGCCTCCGAGGCGACCTTGATGAGGTGCGTGGCCTGCGGTGTGGACTGGCCGGTGCGGCCTTTCGGATCCGCGCCGGCGACGTTGAAGTAGCGAAGCGCCACATAGCGAAAATCGTGGGCGTGTGCCACGTCGCGCAGCATCCATTCGGTCATCAGCTTGGAGCTGCCGTACGGATTAATCGGTGCGGTCGGGGTCTCCTCGGTGACCGGGAGCTCGTCCGACGACGGCATTCCGTAGACGGCCGCCGTGCTCGAGAAGACGAATTTATCGACGCCCGAAGCCACGCACGCGGCCAGCAGCGTGCGGGTGACGGCGGTGTTGTTCGAGTAATACTTTAAGGGATCCTCGACCGACTCGGGCACCACGATGCTGCCCGCAAAATGCATCACCGCCTCGACGCCGTGCTCCTGTAGCACGCGCGTGACGAGCTCGAAATCGCCGGCATCACCGTGCACGAAGCTCGCCGCTTCGGGCACATTCTCGCGCACGCCTGTGGACAGATTGTCCAACACGACCACGTCGCGGCCGTCGTCGACCAGCTCGTGGGCGATGTGGCTTCCGATATATCCGGCTGCGCCGGTGACTAGGATGCTCATGGGTATTGCCCCGTTCGCGATTGCCTGGCGAATGACCTGCCCGTACGGCGCTGAAAAGTCAACACCGGCAGTTCAAACCACTGAGTCATAAGTGCGATGCGAAAAAAGGTCAAAGACTGCCGGAAGTTCGGCAAGCGGTTGCTTGACCACAAGGTAACGATCGAGGTGCCGATTGCACAACAGAAATGATCGCGCTCAACATTGGAGGCAGGTTTGATCAGTAAGCGATCTCCGCGCCGTCCTCCTTTCTTGCCCTCCACTGTAACGAAGATGTGCTTCGGTGGCGCGCTTTGCGCGCAGCGAAGGAGGTAGAGCATCTTGCTACTTTTCAAATGTCGGGCGGTCACCTGGTCGCTGCAAGAGCTGTGTAAGGCCACAAGAGCACGTCATTCCATACCGTAATCGGCCGGCGACATGCCGCGCTCTTGCCAGTAGCGGTGGAGCGCGTCGAGATGGTGTTCGAGGACCTCGTGCTGTGATCTCGCCAAATCCCGTTGTTCGGCCGGGTCTGAAGCGAGGTTGAAGAGCTCGATGGCGTCGGCTGCGGGTTGGAGCACGAGCTTGTGGTCGCCGTTGATGAAACCTACGGCGAAATTGGCACGGCTTCGGTCGGGCACTTGCTCGAAGTAAACCGGGCCTCTGTCGAACTCGAGAGCCTCGAGGGCCGGTTCGAGATTCTCGCCGCAGGCCGCCTCGGGCACCTCGAGCCCGGCGAGCGCAAAGGTGGTGGGATAGATATCCATGAGCGATACGGGGGTTTGATGGCGCGCGTCCGCCACGTTCGGTCCCCACACGAGAAGCGGCACATGCGTTTCCTCCTGGTAAACCGTCGATCCGTGCATCCGGTTTCCGTGCTCACCGAACGCCTGGCCATGATCGGCGCTCAAGAAGACGTAGGTCGGCTTGTCGTTTGGGAGCGACTCGATGGCGTCGAGCAACCGCCCGATTTCTCCGTCGACAAAGTGGACGGCCGCATCGTAGCGATCGACCTCCGACGAACCGAAGTCAATCGGGTCGGGACCACCATAATACGGTTGATGTGGCTCGAAAATATGCGTCCAGACAAATTGAGGCTCCTCCCCTGCCTCGAGCACTTCGATGATGCGGTCGACTACATGGGGCGCCGAATAGCCCTTCTCGACGCGCATCTCGAATGGAGATCCGTCGACCACGTCGAAGCCCTGAAACGTGCCGTTTTCTTCGGCGAATATCTTGCTCTCCGAGCTCAGAGCGGTCGTGCGATATCCGGCAGCGGCCAAATACTCGGGCAATGTATGCTGCTCGGGATACAATGCCATCGCCCATTTGGGCGCCGGGGGGGGCGTTAACATGGACGGGTAGACGCCTGAAAAGAGGCTCTGGAAGGTCTGACGCGTCGAGGTCGCCGGGGTGTGCGCCCGCTCGAAGACGGCAGCATCCTCGGCGTGCGCGGCCAGCCGCGGGGTTGTGTCGCGCTCGTACCCCGATAGCGAAGTGTGGTCCCAGCGCAGCGCATCGACGGTCACCCAAATAATATTGGGCGCCTCAGCAGCGGCTTTGCCGATTTTGTGGGGCTCGAGCGGCTTGGCCTCGGGCCGGCAAGTCGCCGACTTCCCGCGGTTTCGCTCGGCGGCCTGAAATGTGTGCCTTTCGTGGGGCTGGACCAATTTGAAGACGAAGCCGGTGCCGGTGTCTCGATACTCGAGCGCCAGGCGAAGCTGTTTGGACGGCTCGGCCATGCCGTAGGCGAGCACTAATGGCAGCGCCAGCAGTCCCAAGCCGGCCGCTGCGCGGCGCATCGGGCGCCAAGCGGACAAGACGCCCCCGATCGTGCTGGCCACCGCGATGACCAAGAACGGTGCGTACTCTCGCATCGCGAGCTGTTCGAAGACCCCCGAGGCGAGTTCGGTCAGCGCGAAGGCCCAGCCGGCGCCCATCGCCGCGCTGAGAAGACCAGCAATGGGCACGACGTGCGCGCCCCGGTGGATCTTCTTGTCGAGCGTCATGTGCACGAAGACGAGCGCGCGGCGTGCGCCAAACCAAATCATGAGCGCCGCGAGCGGAATGACCCCGCTCAATCCCAGCTGCCAGACGTCCTCGGAGGCAAAGAATGTGCGCATCAGCGCAAGCGAGCCAAAGGTCACTGCGCTCAGCGCGACCAGTGTCCCGGTGCCCACGAGCAGGCATGCGGCGCCAAAATTTCGGCGTTGCTCGAGGCCGTGGCGTATGGCGCGCCCCAGGCGGCTTCGATGCCAGACCCAGGCGCACCCGAGCCCCAGGACCAACGTGGCGCAGGCGACCAGCGCTCCGGCTGCAGCCGCCGCCGTCCACGCCTCCCAAAAGCCGAGCTTTGCCTCCGAGAGCACCGCCGCGTCATAGAGCGACCAGCCCAGCGCCGCGCTCAGAGATGCGCCCAGGGTCGAAACGAGCCAATGGGTTGGTTTGGTTGTTTCGAGACGGGCTTTGGTCATGGATGCCTACAGCAAATTCGGCTTAGCGGCCGCGAGTATAGCGATCCTCATTTCGAAGTCTAGCAGGCGCAATGCTTGGCCGGCCGATGTGCTAATGACACTTATCTTGCTTCGTTTTGGCGAGCCGAAGATGTCGCGCAGGGGCTCGTGTCGGCGCGCCCGTACCGACGATAAGAGCGGCAGCAATTAGGGGAGTTCCAGTTACGAGACATCGAGCGCCTTTGGCAACGTCGACAATGGAGCCTCGGCGCTCTCGGGGGGGCATCTCTTGCGGACGTCGGCTTTTGAGGTTGGTCTGTCCGAATACTTGCCGTAGTATGCCGGCCGAACGGCGGCACGTGTTGGCCGCCTCGAGCCTCCCACTGCGCATTATCCACAACGCATTATGGTGCCGATCAAGGTTTGGATGACAGCCCGGGCGACCGGAAACCCGTATATGACCCTGCTGGTCGAGCACTTGCACGAGCAGGGGGTGGTCAGCCGGGCTAGCGAGCCGCAGGAGACGATCACCGCCGATCTGACGCGCTACGGCCGCCCCGATATCCTGCATCTCCACTGGCTCAACGTCTTCTTTTTGAGAAACCACTCACGCCTCGCGACGGCGCGAGCGACGGCGCTCGCCGGCTGGTTCAACACGCTGCTGCGTGGTCTCAAGCGCGCGGGCACCGGGCTGGTCTGGACCGCGCATAACTCCCACAACCACGAGATGCGCAGGCCCAAGCTCGACCGATTTTGCCACGAGACGGTCATCAAGCATGCCGACGCGATCCTGGCACACTCCCAGACGGCCAAGGAGATGCTCGTCGCCGACTTCGATATCGCTGATGCCGACAAGGTCCACGTCATCCCCCACGGCCACTATATCGGCAGTTATCCCAACGAGACCAGTGCCGCGGGTGCAAGACAGGCGCTCGGGCTGGACGCGGGTCGGCCGATCTTCGTCTATTTCGGCCGAATCCGGCCCTATAAGAATATCCCGCGGCTGGTCGATGCTTTTATTGAGTTGAGCGACAGGTCGAGCGGTGGAGTGAGGGACGCGGCCGAGCGCGAAGAGCCCGCCAAACGGCCCATTCTGGTCGTCGCCGGGAGTATCTCCGACGAGGGGCTCGAGGCGGCGATTCGGCGACGGATTCGCGGGCACGCCGACATTGTCTTTCACCCGGCGTTTATCCCGGACGAGGATATCCAGCTATATATGAACGCCGCCGACGCGGTCGTGCTGCCGTATCGGGAGATCCTCACCTCGGGCACGGCCGTGTTGGCTATGTCATTTGGGCGGGCGGTCATCGCGCCGCGGTTGGGCACGCTTCGCGACGTGCTGGATCAGCAAGACGCGCTGCTATATCCGGCCGGCGAGGACGACGGGAGCTCGGGACTGGTCGAGGCTGGTCTGGTCGAAGCTGGTCTGGTCGAAGCGATGGAAAGGGCGATGGAGCTGGGGCGACCTGCGCTCGAAAAGATCGGGCGCGAGAACCTCGAGCGAGCGCGTCAGTGGGATTGGCCGGGCGTGGCTCGGGCGACGCGCCAAGTCTACGAGTCGATCCTACGCTAGAGCACGTTTGCCTCAGAAGCCGGCCGACAGCGGCCGCTAGCCGCCGACTGGCCACCGCTGTGTCGCCTGACGGAGCCGCTCCAGGATGTAGCGACGCTCGGCGCCGTCGAAGACGGTCTCGAACTTCTTGCTAGTGGGCTTGCGAAGCGGCCCGGAGTTTCGGTGCTTCCAGTCTTCTCCCTTGGCGACCACCTGACGCGAGGTGTCGCGGTAGTCGATGAGCATCGACTCGCGAAACTCCACCCCTAAAAACTCACAGAGCCGATGGAGCTCGCGCTCGGGCTCCTCGAGGAGCCTCTCGTATTGCACCAGCGTGTGGTGAGGCTTGTCGAGATGACTCTCGGTGCGCCGCACATCGGCGATCCAGCGGTCAATGCAGGTGTCGATAGTGCGCGCGCCGCCCCAGGCGTCGGGATAGTCCTGAGTGACCTTGTACAGCGAGGCGACCACATCGGCGCCGCGCCGCACGATGTGAATAAACCGAGGGCTTTGGACGTGGCGCTCGATGAGCGGGATGCGCACCAGGTGAGAGGGCGTCTTCTCCAGCCACATCGACGCGTGTTCTTCACGTGCAATCTCGTCGAGACAGCCCGCGAAGGCTTCGATATAGCCGCGCTCGGTCAGCTTGAAGCGTCGCGCGCGTTCGGCCAGGTCGTCGTGGCCCATCTGTCGAAAGTAGTCGTCGAGGTGGCCGCGCACCTGGCGGCGAGCCGGGTCGCGAAGCCTCGCCGACAGCCCGTCGCCGCGCAGACGATTGAAGAAATGTGACTCCGGAAACGACACGATCTCGGGGTGTGTGGCCAAGAGAGATTGCAACAGAGTCGTCCCCGAGCGCGGGCATCCCACGACAAATACGCGCGTGATGTTGGAGTCGATAGGCATGATTGGTCCTCTAGGATTTCTCGCCACGCTGTTCGCGCACCCGACGAATGATCTGGCGCGCAGAGTCGGGTAGAAAAAGGTAGACCAGCCCGATATAGGTCGCAAAGCCCGCGGCGATGAGCAGCGTCGCGCGAAGCGCGAGCCACCACTCGGGCATCACCCATTTGATGCCAAAGACTGCCGCCACCATCACCGCCGAGGCCACGGTTGGGAAGACCAGCGTGCCGAAGAACTCTCGCAGACGCACGTCGACCAGCTTGCGTACATAGTACAGCGGCACCGGCATGAGCAGGTAGCCTCGGATGACGTAGGCGGCAGCGACGGCCAGCGTCGATTCGAAGATGAAGACGGCCACCGAGAAGCCGATGACGTTTCCGACCACGTTGACCACCGTCAGCCAGAGACTCCAGGAGGGCTTGCCGCGGGCCTTGAAGATCGGGCCGTTGAGCAAGAGCACCGCGTGGAGAATGCCGATCAGCGCGAGCACTCGGGCAAGCGGCACCGCGGGCGCCCACTTGGGCCCGTAGACGAGCATAAAGAGCTCGGGCGCCACTGCGATGAAGAGCGTGAAGACGGGAAATGCGATGATCGCTGTGGATTGCACCGCGGTCAAAAAGGCCCCGCTGAGACGTTCAGCGTTACTCTGGAGCCGTGAGAATAGCGGCAGCGCGACCTGCGCGCCGGTGCGCCCCAAGATGCTGGTGAGGCCTTTGAGGATTTCGTAGGCCACCGTGTAGTAGCCGAGTGCCGCCGAGCCGAGCACCGCGCCCACCAGAAGATCGTCGAATTGGCGGTTGAAGTAGTTGAGCAGCCGCTCGGCTGTGATATTAGCGCCAAATGAGAAGAGGTCCTTGAAGTGGCGGACCGAGAAGTTCAGCCCCGGCAACCAGTCGACGGCCTTCCACAAAATCATGGCGCTGACCATATGGTGCACCAGGCTTTTGAACACCAGGCTCCACACTCCGAAGCCGAGCACGGCCAGCACCAAGGCGACCACGCCACCGACGATGCTGGCAAAAAGCGCGCGCAGCGACAGCGGCTTAAAGTCCATGTCGCGCTTGAGCACCGCGGTGGGTAGGCTCGAGATGCCCATGATCGGGATCGTCAATACGAGCACCCGAAAGATGTCGGTCAGCTCCGGCTCGTTGAAGCCGGACGCGACCAGCGGCGCCAATAGCACGCCCACGCCCGCCAGCACCACCCCTTGCGCGGTGATCGCCCACATGGCCGTATCGAGGTGCAGTGACTCCAGCTCCTCGCGTTGAATGATCGCTTCGACGAAGCCCTGGTCCTTGAGCAGGCTGATAAAACCGATGACCACGTTTGCCATGGCCACCAGACCAAAATGCTCGGGCACGAGAAGGCGGGCCAGCACGATGTGGACGACCGTCGAGACGATCGCGGTGCCGCTTCGCTCGAGGCCCGACCAAATAATCCCGCTGAGACTCTTGCCAAAGAGTCCGTCGTCCTCGGGTTCGTCGGGATTGGGATCGGCCCCCGAATTGTCGGGCTTGTCGGACACGTCACAAACTCAGTTCAGGTGAGAATCGGGTTCGCCCATTTCGCGACGGCCGGGCCGACTCACGTCGACGGCCTCTTCGGCGCGGCGGTCCACCCGTTCGGCCAGGCGACGAAATAGCCAGCTAGGCACCAGCGTCTCCAGCGTGCGAAGCGCTGCGTTGGAGACGGGTTGTACGGCGTGAGCGAGCGGCAGCACCTTGGACGAGGAGCGTATCTCAGATGCCTCGTTCAGCCACGCCTCGATGGTGCGCCAGAACCGGTGCGGTGCGTCACGCAGGACCTCGAGCGCCTGGCCGTCCTCGAGATTCCACCAGGACTCCCCGGCAACTCCGGCGTTCGGGTTCGAGATGACCTCGGCGCCCAAAAATCGCGCCTCGAGCAGCATGCGGCCGGCCGGCTCGAGGCCGATGGGCAGGTAGACGAAGCGCCGGGTGCGCTCGAGGACGTCGAGGACCTCCTCTGGCTCCAGGTTTTTTATCACAAACGGATCGACGTCGTGCTCGCGGCAGTAGGCGAGGGCGTTCTCGTAGCCCTTGATGGCATTTCGAGAATAGACAACCGCCCAATCGATATCGCGCTCGGCGGGGTTTGTGCGTGCACGTTCGACGCGCTCGAAGAAGGCGTCGTTCATCAACGAGCTTCCCAACACGGCGGTGCGCTGCGGCTCGAAGAATGGATTGGCCCGGTAGACGCCGAGCTGGCGGTGGGTCAGAAAGATTGTACCCAGGGCGCTGTCGTATAGCGGTGCAAAGCGCGGATGCGGACAGACGCACCACTGTGCATCGCGATGCAGCTTCTCCCAGGCCGATGGGAAATTTCCGTTCCATTGGCAGATGCGAACATCGTGCTCGAACAGCACGTGGCGCCCACTCCGGGCCAACGCTCGCAGCAGTGACGGTGGAGCCGTCTCGAAATTGCCGATCACATGGACGTCGAAGTCGCCCAGACGCTCCGGATCGAATTCGTCGGCCGTCGCACATTCAATGGGCCAGGGACACCTCTCGATGGCGGCCGTGTCGGTGAGTTCGGCGCCGCCCGGATGTGTATCGCCCTCGGTTCGCGTGCTGTCACAGAATTGGTCAGCCAGAAATAAGACGCGCGGCATGATATTGAAGGGGGCGTGAGAGAGTTGAGCAAGCCAGCCAACGACCAGCTATGTCTTACAACGCTCGCTCGTAGACCGCCAGTGTTTCGCGGGCGCAGCGATTCCAGGAAAACTCGGAGGCGCGCTCCAAGCCGCGCTCGCGCAGGTCGCGGCGGAACGCATCATCTTCGAGGATCTGGCAGATCGCCTCACCGATGGAAGCCGGGCGAAGCGGCTCCACCAAGACACCGGCTTGCCCCACTACTTCCGGCAAGCTTGTGCAATCTGCGGCGACTACCGGACAGCCGCAGGCCATCGCCTCGAGCGCCTGAAGCCCGAATCCCTCGGCGAGCGACGGATAGACGAACGCCTGCGCCAGCGAATACAGCGCGGGTACGTCCGCATCGTCGATATAGCCCAAATGCCGAATATCATCCTCGACGCCCAGGCGCGCGGCGAGCACACCGAGGTCAGCGGCGGTCTCGTCGCTCATCCCGCCGGCGAGGACGAGCTCGGCGCCGAGCGTCTCGGGCACCTCGGCCATCGCCTCGACGAGCGCCGAGATGTTTTTGCGGAAGTCGTAGCCGCCGAGATACAGCAAAAACGGGCGCTCCAGGCCGTAGCGCTCGCGCACCTCATCCAAACGATCTGTGTCCTCGACGGGCTGGAAGAACTCGTGGTCGATGCCGTTGTAGACGACGTCGATGCGCGCCTCGTCGACGCCGAGCAGCTCGACCAGGCTCCGGCGCGTGGCCTCGCTGATGGCGATGATGCGCGTCAGGCGATTCCAGCGGCCGGTCCGCTCCATCCAGGCGTAATAGGCGCGCCAATACAGGTGGTCGAAGTTCAGGTATTGCTCGGGGAAGAGCAGGGGGATCAAGTCGTGGCAGGTCAAGACCGTGGCAAAATTGCGCGAGACGGGCGCCGACCACGGCTCGGTCGAATGATAGAGGGCGGCATTTGCGTGGCGAAGCTCTGCGGCCAAAAAGAGCTCGTTGAAGACCCAGCGAACGCGGTGCTGGGCGGTCGCCCGGCGCAGATGCCACTGCGGCAGTTGCACGCGCGTATCACCCGCCGCGCCGGTGGGCGCCTGCTGGCTTTGATTCTTCTCTCCGATACCCGCACGAAGCCGAAGCGCCGTGACCTCTTCGGCCAGCGGATGCTGCGCACGCTGCGCGTAGATGCCTTCGGTCAGCCCCCCGACATAGCGGCCGATGCCGCGTCGTCGGTGCCCGCTGTCCAATGCAGTGGCGTCCAGGACCACGTGAGCTTCCCCCCGTGGTCCCGAACCGCCTCGCTCGATACCGACAAAAGACCTCAGCATTACTTGGCCTCTACTTCCTCGGCCTGTTCGGCCGTCGGCTCAGCCTCTTCGGGCTGTGCTTCTTCTTGCTGCAAGAACATCGCCTCGTTGATCTGATCGGGGTCACCGACCACGCCGAAGTGGTAATTGTTCATATATTTGGTGGTCACGCGCTGGACGTCCTCGGCGGTGACCTCCTTGAGGCGCTCGATGAGGTCGGCGTGAGCCTCCCAATCGCCGGCGACCAGGTGCGATCGCGCCAGCATCGAGGCCTGGCTGCTATTGGTCTCCAGGTTCATATAGTGGGAGGTGATGAAGACGTTGCGCGATTGCTCGAGCTCTTCGGCGCTGAACTCGCCTTCTTTGAGCTTGTCGATCTCGTCGAAGATCACCGGCAGCGTCTCGTCGGGGTCGACCGCGGTCACGTAGAGATAGCCGTAGTTGACCCGTCGGTCCGACAGCCCCGCGCTGACCGCGTAGGTCAGGTTGCGCTTGGTGCGGACCTCCTCGAAGAGGCGGTCACGCAGGAATTTGGCGGTGACCAGCATCGCCTCGTAGTCTTCGTCACCGGGCGCCGGTGCGGTGAATAGCCCGAAGACATAATTGGTCGGGATATCCTTTTCCTCGACCGTGATGTCGGCTTCTTCGGCGTCGAATTCAGTCAACTCTTGCTGCGGGATGGTCCCGGCCGGGCGCATCTTGGCCAACGGCTTGACGCGCTCGATGATCTCCTCATTGGAGACGTTTCCGACGACGACCACGGTGAGCCGGTCGGGCTGGAGCATGGCGCGCTGGTAGGCCGCGATCTGGTCGCGGCTAAAGTCGGCGACGTTCTCCTCGGTGCCCAGCTGCATCGTATAATAGGGGTGGCCCTCGAAGAGCAGCCGCGAGGCGACATAGCCGACCAGGCGGTCGGGGTTGTCGCGCAGGCTGCGAATCTCGGCCAGATGCCTCTCGCGCTGCAACTCGAGCTCCGATTCGGGGACGGTCGGCTCGAGCATCGTCTCGAGCATCAGATCCCAGGTCACGTCGAAGTTATCGACGATCGACTGCATCGAATAACCCGAAAAGTCGCGGTCGCTAAAGGCGCTGACGCTGCTGCCCATCGAATCGAGCAGGGCGTTGAACTCGTCTTTGGGATGGGTCTCGGTGCCGCCGTTGACGGTCGTGGACAGGGCGAGCTTTTCGATGCCGGTGGTCTCTTCGCTCAGGTTGGCGCTGCCTCCGGAGACGTAGACCCGCGCGGAGACCACCGAGTTGGCCGGGGTCTCCTTATGCAATACGGTGACGTCGCCGACGCGGTAGGCGCTGACGCCGTCGACCTCGCCGAGCTCTTCGACCTCGGGGTCGCCTTCGGCCATCTCGAGCGGCGCGAGCGGCGGGATGCCGCGCTCGTCGACGTCGGCCTCGGCCTCGGGCGCCTCGCGCTCGGTGGGCGCGCGGTCAGGCGTCGACTCCCCGGTCGAGCAACTCATCGTGACACTGCCAAATCCGGCCAATAGAAGGCCGGCGATCATTTGCTTCAATCTATATTCAACCCTCATTATCTTCCTCGCTTTCTCGAGCATCATCAGTTGTCTCGGGCTCTTCGCCGACCTCTTCTTCGACCTTGCGGACCAGCTCGGAGAGCTTCTCTTCGCTCATTCCGAGCTGTTCAGCATGCTCCGACGACAGCAGCGCACCCATCACATAGGGCTTGCCGATGACGTATTCGCTGACGTACCGGGCGATATCCTCGCGGGTGACCGCCTGGAGGCTCGGTATGTAGTCGAGGTAATAGTCGAGGTCCGCGACCGCCCACCAAAAGCTGACCGTGTGGGCCAGTGAGCTGACTTTCTCGCGGTCGTAGACGTCGCGAACGGCGAGAATGGTCTTGGCGGCGTCGAGTTGCTCGTCGGTATAATAATCGGGGTCTTGGAGGCGCTGGACCTCCTGAAAGAGCGCGCGAATGCTGTCCTCGAGCTTGTCGGGGGTGGCCTGGGCGCTGACGTTGATCGGCCCGGTGTAGCGCTGCGTATAGTAGCTGACGCCCGCATTGAGGGTGAGCCCGGAGTCGACCAGATTCTTCTGAAAGCGGCTGGTCGGCTGGCTCAAAATAAAGCTGAGCACGTCGGCGGCATAGGTCGCCTCGGGATCTTCGTCGACGCTGGGGCCGTGCCAGCTAAATTGCACGAAGGGCACCTCGATATCGCGTTCGACGACCACGAAGCTGCGTTCATCGAGCGGCTCGTGATCGGGGACCGGCCACTTCTCGAAGGGCGCCGGGCCGCGCTCCCACTCGCCGTACATCTGCTCGGCGATGTCGAAGGCCTGCTCGGCCTCGATGTCGCCGGCGATGAGCAGCGCGGAGTTATTCGGCACATAATAACGCTCCTTCATCGTGCGCATCTGCTCGACGGTGGCGTTGGTCACCGTCTCGCGATCGCCGAGTGGGTCCTTTCGCGAGGTATGCTCGCCCCAGAGCTGATCGGCCATGGCACGGCGGAACCAATAATGAGGGTTGGACTCGTTGCGGTCGATCTCGCCGATGACCACTTGCTTCTCGCGGGCGAACTCGTCCTCGTCGAATTTCGGCGAGGTGATCGCGTTGTACATAAACTCCATGCCCGGCTCGAAATTGTCGGCCGGAAGCGTGAAGAAGTAGTTGACCCGCTCGGAGCTGGTCGTCCCGTTGAAGACGATGCCCAACTCGCGCATGCGCTCGAGGTAGGCCTCCTGGTCGGGGATGACCGCGTTGCCCTTGAAGAACATATGCTCGTAGAGGTGGCTCAACCCGTTATAGTCGGCCGGCTCGGTGAACGCACCGTTTTTGACGGCCATCTCGATGGTCACGATGGGAAGAGACGGGTCCTCGATGACGATCACGTCGAGCCCGTTGTCCAGGGTCCGCTCTTCGAGCAGCTCGCGCGGCTCCTGAGCCCGGGCGTCGCTCGCCGGTAGGACCACAAAGGCCAATGTCGCCACGAGCGCCGCCGCCAAGACCGCTGCGGTGCGCCGGGCTGCAGTGCGCCGGACTTCCGTGCGCCGGACTGCCGTGCGCCGAGCATTGCGGCGCGATAATTTGGGTGTCATGGAAATCTCCGAAGCTATGAGTTCACATAAGATGTATTATCATGCCGATACAGGCTCGCCGATAGGCCATCGGCTCCGCACGATGCGCGTATTGCATAGCATGAAGCGGCGCGCCGGCCCAAGCAACGGCGCTGTCGCGGTCGAGAAACACTGTGCATCCGCCCGTGATCTGTCACCCTCGACTCATTGACACCATCGGTGCTTTGTCGCTACAAGGGGTCCGTTGAAATACGGGTTTTCACGACCTCAACAGGTAGACGAGATGTTTGAATTTTCAAGGCTTCGAAGCACTTCCAGCTTGGCGCTTGTCGCGCTGTTGGCCGGCGCGCTCGCCGCGACCGGATGTGATAAGGGTGGCAACTCCAACGGAGAGCAGACCCGAGAGGGCGCTGGCAGCGAGGATGACGGCGACGAATTTCGCGCCGGCTCCAACGTCGACCAGTTCACGTTTGTGGTCTCCGCCGACCCGGAGACCTTCGACACCGCCAAGATGAGCGGTGCGCCCGAAGGTCGCCTGGCCTTCCAACTCTTCGAAGGCTTGATGGTCCCCGGGCCGACCACCGAGGGGCTCGACGACCCCTCCGATTTGGTATTGCCCGGCGTCGCCGAGTCCTACGAGATCAGTGAGGACGGCCGAACCTACACATTCAAGCTTCGCAAAGACGCCAAGTGGTCCAACGGTGACCCGGTGACCTCCGAGGACTTCGTATACTCGTGGAGACGCGTGCTGTCGCCGGATTTCCCGGCCGACTACTCCACGATGATGTTTGTCATCAAAGGTGCCAAAGAGTTCAACCAGTCCGAGGACGGCGACTGGGACCAGGTCGGCGTCGACGCTCCCGACGAGCACACGCTGGTCGTCGAGCTGGAGAATCCGACTCCGTACTTTCCCGAGTTAACCGCCTTTTATACCTTTTATCCGGTGCCTAAAGACGCCGTCGAAGAGCACGGCGACGACTGGACCGAGCCGGAGAACATCATCACCAACGGCGCCTATAAGCTGGCCAGCTACGAGCCTCAAAAAGAGATCACGCTCGCCAAAAGCGAGCATTATTGGGGCGCCGACGACGTCAGTATCGACAAAGCCAAAGCGCGCATTATTCCGGACCGAAACGCCATCACCAACGCCTATCGAGCCGGCGAGCTGCACTGGAGCGGCACGAGCCTGCCGGTCTCCCAGATCTCGAGCTTCGTGGCGCATCCGGATTATCGGCGCGACCCGATGCTGGGCAACTACTACTTCCGAATCAACGTCTCCGACGAAGACGCGCCCCTGAGCGACCCGAAGGTGCGCAAGGCGCTGTCGCTGTCCACCGACCGCCAGTCGCTGGTCGAGGACGTCCTCAACGGCCTCTACGAGACCGCCGACTCCTACGTGCCGCCGATGGCCGGCTACGAGTCGACCACCACCATCGAGTACAACCCCAAGCGGGCCAAAGAATTGCTCGAGGAGGCCGGCTATGGCGAGGGCGAAGAGATGCCTAAGCTCTCGCTGCTATACAACACCGACGAGAACCACAAATTGGTCGCGGAGTCGGTCCAGAAACAGTGGAAGCGCAACCTGGGCATCGACGTCGAGCTGATCAACAAAGAGTGGAAGATGTATCTGCAGGACGTCGACAACCTGAATTATCAGATCGCCCGCGCAGGCTGGATCGGCGACTTCAACGACCCGATGACCTTCCTGGACATGTGGGAGACCGGCAACGGCAACAACGACACCGGCTGGTCCAACGAAGAGTACGACGCGTTGCTCGACCAGATCCGCTCGGAGCCCGACGTCGACAAGCGGCGTGAGCTGCTCCAAGAAGCCGAGACTCTTCTCCTCGAAGAGGGCCCGGTCATCCCGGTTTATTATTATACCAATAATGTGCTCGTCTCGCGTGAGCTCGAAGGCTTCGAGGCGCACAACCGCGACATTCATCTCCTCAAGTACATGAGCCTTCCGGAGTGACTCGCTTTATACTCAAACGTCTGGTCAGCAGCGTCGTGGTGCTGCTGATTATCGTGACGGTCGCGCTTTGGATCACGCGCATGGCACCGAGTAACCCGTGCTTGAAAGAGCGCGAGGCGAATACGTGTGCCTGCGTCAAGGTCAATAAGCTCGACCGACCGGTCTTCCCGGTTTACACCAGCGTGCCGCTCGATCCGGTCGACGGCTGCGGATTTTGGCAGCCGGAGACCGAGATCAGCATCGGCCCGGTCAACGTGCTCGGCTTCTCCGAGTGGGGCGAGACCCAATACGCCGACTACGTATTCGGCAACTTGCTCCAGGGGAGCCTCGGCCAGAGCATGCAGACCGACCGCTCGGTCATCCAAACGCTCGGCGCGGCGCTACCCTATACGATGCACCTGGGCGTTCAGGCGCTTTTGGTGGCATTGCTGATCGGCATTCCAGCCGGCCTCTACGCGGGGCTTCGCCAGAATACCGCCGCCGACTACACCACGATGACCGCGGCCATGATCGGGGTGAGCATCCCGAACTTCGTGCTCGGGCCCATCCTGATCCTCTTCATCGCCCTCGACCTGGGCTGGTTCCGCCCCAACGGCTGGGACACCTGGAAGGACAGCGTGTTGCCGAGCATCACGCTGGGGCTGTTTTACGCGGCCTATATCGCCAGGCTCACCCGCGGCGGCATGCTCGAGATTATCCGAAAGGACTTCATCCGAACCGCCCGCGCCAAGGGCCTCAGCGAGAAGCTCGTGGTCATGCGCCACGCCATCAAGGGCGCGATTTTGCCGGTAGTCAGCTACCTGGGGCCGGCCTTTGCCGCGCTGCTGACCGGCTCGGTGGTCGTCGAGGAGATCTTCAACCTCCCCGGCGTCGGCACGCACTTTGTGCGCTCGGCGCTCAACCGCGATTACAACATGGTCTTGGGCACCGTCATCTTATACTCGACGTTGCTCGTCTTTTTGAACCTGGTCGTCGACATCCTCTATACCATCATTGACCCGCGAGTGAGCTATGAGTGACACCAGCGTGAAAAATGGCGGGGGTGACAAGGACAACCAGCGCGAGCTCGTCGAGGGCACCAGCCTCTGGAAGGACGCCTGGCGGCGGCTGCGCAAGAATAGGGCCTCCATGGCCGGCGCGTTTATCGTGCTGTTCATGGGCGTGTGTGCGCTGGGCTACGAGGTCATCTCGGAGCACATCACCAAGTTCAGCCTCGACGAGCAGCATACTTTTGTTGTGCCCAAGCCTCCCGGCGCGCGAAGCGTGCCCAACGAGCACTTCTCGCTCATGGAGCCCGAGGGCGATCTGAGCTTCGATGAGGTCGACGACAACGGCGACGGCTATATCGATCAGGGCGAGATCACCGATACCTATCGGCGCATCGAGTTTGAGAAGATCGACAAGGACGGCGACGGCTTCCTCACCTACGAGGAATATGTCGATGCTCCGTTGAGCCTGCCTCCGCCGGACTTCATCCCCGACTGCCAACGCTGGCAGATCGCCAAAAAATCGATGGCTCCCATCGAGGCCCGCGAGGTCTTCGAATGCGACGCCAACGACGAGGGGCTATTGGCCTACGAGGACGCCGGCAAGCTGCTGGCTCTGGTCAGTCGAAGCGAATCGCGCGATATCCTGAGCCACTTCGACGAGGACGACGACACCGTGCTCGGCCCCGAGGAATACGTCGGGCTTCCCGGCCCGCAGATGAACGTGCTCGGCACCGACCAGCTCGGCCGCGACCTGCTGACCCGCCTTATCTTCGGCGCCCGCATCTCACTGGCCGTCGGACTCCTGGCGACGCTTGTCTCGTTGCTCATTGGCGTGACCTGGGGCGCGACCGCCGGTTATCTGGGCGGCAAAGTCGACAATATCATGATGCGCATCGTCGACATCATGTACGGCATTCCGTTCATGATTCTGGTCATCTTGCTGGTGTCGGTCTTCGGCTCGGACATCTTCATTCTGTTCATCGCCCTCGGCGCGATTCAGTGGCTGACCATGGCCCGAATTGTGCGCGGCCAGGTGATCAGCCTCAAAGAGCAGGAGTTCGTCGACGCCGCGCGCTGTATCGGCGTGTCCAAGCCGGCGATCATCTTCAGACACCTCATCCCCAACGCGCTCGGCCCGATCATCGTCTATACGACGCTGACGGTCCCGGCGGTCATGCTCGAGGAGGCATTTTTGAGCTTCCTCGGCCTGGGCATCCAGGCGCCGCTGACCTCCTGGGGCGCGCTGGCCAGCGAGGGCCGCCAGATCATGGAGACCGCCCCGTGGGTCATCTTCGCCTCGGGCGGCGCGCTGGCCGTGACGCTGATGAGCTTGAACTTCCTGGGTGACGGACTGCGCGACGCGCTCGATCCACAACTTCGCAAGGACTGATATGTGCCGCCGAACATCGGTGCCAGGGCTTCCCGGCCCTGGTTTGCAGGCCAAGATGGCCTGGCACCGAAGTTAGGCACACTGAAACCACCATGACTGAAGCCGCACCAAAAACCAAAGACGCGCCGAAGGCCGACGAGCGCCCCAAGATCCTCGAGGTCAAGAACCTCAAGACCCACTTTCGCACCGACGAGGGCACCGTCCGCGCGGTCGACGGCATCGATTTTTCGGTCGCCAAGGGTGAGTCGCTGGGCATCGTCGGCGAGTCTGGCTCGGGCAAATCGGTCACTCAGATCTCTATTCTGGGCCTCATTCCGACGCCCCCCGGCGAGATCGTCGACGGGCAGATTCTGTTCCAGGGCGAGGACCTGCTCCAAAAGTCCGACAAGGAGTTGCGGCGCATTCGGGGCAATAAGATCTCGATGATCTGGCAGGACCCGATGACCAGCCTCAACCCCTTCCTGCGCATCTCGAAGCAGCTCATCGAGCCGCTTCAGTTGCATAAGGGGATGAATAAGGAAGACGCCAAGCAGCGCGCCATCGAGATGCTCGACCTGGTCGGCATCCCGGGCGCCGCCGAGCGCATCGACCAATACCCGCACCAATTCTCAGGCGGTATGCGCCAACGCGTCATGATCGCCATGGCGCTGTTGTGTGAGCCCGAGCTCTTGATCGCCGACGAGCCGACCACCGCGCTCGACGTGACCATTCAGGCGCAGATTCTCGAGCTCATCAAAGAGCTGCGCAAAGACTTCGGCACCAGCGTCGTCACGATCACCCACGACCTGGGCGTCATCGCCGGCATGGCCGATCGGATCATCGTGATGTACGCCGGTCGCGTCATGGAAGAGGCGCCGGCCAAGGAACTCTTCCACCGGCCGTCGCATCCCTACACAGTCGGTCTGCTCAAGAGCGTGCCCCGGCTCGACAAGGGCCGCTCGGCCAAGCTCATCCCCATCGACGGCCGCCCGCCGGACACCTCCAAGGAGATCCCGGGCTGCCCATTCGTCGATCGCTGCCCGTGGTCAATTCAAAAGTGCGAGAACCAATTTCCCGACCCGGTGACCTTCTCCAGCGGCCACCGCTCTTATTGCTGGCGCGCCTCGGAGGTCTACGCGGCCAACCTGGGCACTAAAGCAGAGCCGGGCCACGTGCTCGACATCGAAAAGAAAGTGCGTAACGGCGGCACCATCGACACCTCGCCGGCGGACACTGACAGCGCCGACACAGAAGCAGGAGGCGACGATGAGTGAAGTTGTGGCTGAGCCGACCGATTCGACTGACGAAGTGACTGACAAAGCCGAGCAAGAGGCTGCCGAGCAAGACATCGCCGAGCAGCAGGACGCTCCACAGTCCGACGCGCCCGCAGAGAAGAAGAAGCTTCTGCGCATCGAAAACCTCAAGATGCACTTTCCCGTCTATAAGGGAGTGCTCTTTCGCAAGGAGATCAACCGCGTCAAGGCGGTCGACGGGCTCACCTTCGACATCTACGAGGGCGAGACGCTGGGACTCGTGGGCGAGTCCGGTTGCGGAAAGTCGACGACCGGCCGCGCCATCGTCCAGCTCTACCGGCCCACCGCGGGCAATGTCTTCTACGATGACACCGATCTGACGGAGATCGACGGCCAAGAGCTGCACGCGATGCGCCGCGACATCCAGATGATCTTCCAGGACCCCTACGCCTCGCTCAACCCGCGTATGACCGTCGGTGACATCATCGCCGAGCCGCTCAAGGTCCATAACCTGGCCAGCGGCCGCGAGCTTCGCCGCGAGGTCCAGGACCTCATGGAGATCGTCGGGCTCGACCCGCGCTTTGTACGCCGATACCCGCACGAATTCTCCGGCGGCCAACGCCAGCGAATCGGCGTGGCCCGTGCGCTGGCGAGCAAGCCCAAATTCATCGTCGCAGACGAGCCGATCAGCGCGCTGGATGTGTCCATCCAGGCCCAGATCATGAACCTGCTCGACGAGTTGCAGGACGAGTTCGGGCTGACCTATCTCTTCATCGCCCACGACCTGGCCGCGGTGCGCCACATCTCCGACCGCATCGCGGTGATGTACCTGGGTCATCTGGCCGAGCTGGCCGACGGCGAAGAGCTGTACGAGAACCCGCTGCATCCCTACACCGAAGCGCTCATCTCGGCGGTGCCCATCCCCGACCCCGAGATCGAAGAGACCCGCGAGCGCATCGTGCTCCAGGGCGACGTGCCCAGCCCGCTCGACCCGCCGTCTGGCTGCGTCTTCCACACCCGCTGCCCCTACGCTTTCGAGCGTTGCAAGCACGAGGTGCCCGAGTTTCAGGAGGCCGAAGACGACCACTTCGTCGCCTGTCACCTCATCGACGAGCCCGAGAGACGCGAAGGCGTCGACCCGACCAAGTCCTCTCCGTTGTCGCGCGACCAAGAAGATTAAAATAACGGGGGGGCCGCCTCAACAACCTCATACGCCCAATGAAGGTTCGTTTCCATGAAGTCCACACCCACTAGACGCCGGTCCATCCCAGCCTTCTTGGTGTTGGTCCTCCTCCTCACCACCACATCCTGCCGTTCAGTCGCGCCCGAGGCGGGCCTCGACCAGCAGCTCTTCGAGACCCCGGCGGCGTCGCTGAGCATCGACCCGCGTGGGTTCTGGTTCGCGGTCGCGCCGGCCCAGGCGCCCATCACGGACTACGTGCTCGTCGAGCACGACGGCCAGACCGAGGCGTTTTACGCCGTGCCGCACGGTGAGCGCGCCGCGCAACTATTGCCGCTGACGCCCACCGAGGGCAATTGGTTCGCCGAGGCGGTCAGCGACGGCGCGACGCCCGAGTTTGTCGGTACGCTGGAGGGAAGCGACGTCTCCGATACGCTCGGCATGTGGAGCGGCGCGGCCGACGAGCCAGTCCGCTGGCTCGGGCCTGCTCCGACGGGCGAGACGACTGCCGTGGCACTGCCGGCTGCGTCGCCGCGAACCGCCAGGCCCTTTTATGAATCGGCCCAGGGCATCGCTCGAGTCGACGACACATCTGCTTCGACGCTCGCCGGGGATCTGAACGCCGCCGGCGGACCGTACCTGCTGCTCCCTGACGGCCGGCCCTCCGGCGATCAGCTGCGCGTGGTCGATCTGACCGAGCAGCAAACCGATTTAACGGTCGACGAGCCCTCCGAATATATCGCGCTGCCCACCGGCCGCCGCCTGGGCGCCGACGTGCTGCTCTTTGGCGTCGGCTCCGGGCTCTTTATCTCTAATATCGGCCCGGACCAGGCCGTACTGCCCGGAGACGCGCGACTAGTCGCCGCGATCGCAGAGGGGCCTGTAGAAATTCGCGATAAAGAAGCCGTCGACGATGTCGTGCGCGGCTTCGAGGCGCTGCGCGAGGGCAGGGTGCTGGCGGCGTCCTATTGGCTCCGCCCGGAGCTTCTGGCCGTCGAGGGCAATGGCGAGGCCGCGCGCCTGCGCGTCGCGGAGCTGCCCGGCGCCGCCGGACTCGGCCAGTGGGCGCGGGTCGCCACCATCGCCGACAGCGAGGGCGTGGGCGCCGATCACGCGCTCTACCTGGCCCGGGTCAGCCTGCTCGGCGGGCAATACGCCGTCGCCGGCAGCTACGGAATGCGCTCGGAGAGCTCCTTCGAGCGTTGGCCGGAGCCGACCAAATTCACCGGCGCTGCCAGGGCGCAGCTGCTCTCCGCAAGGAGCAAGGCGCTGCGCGACGAGCTCGAGCCGGCCATCGAACTCGCCCGCGAGGCGGTGCGCAACTTCGAGTCCGTCAGAGACGAGCTTCGCCAGGCCGACGCCGAGACCGAGCTGGCCGGATACCTGTACACGGCCGGGCGCCTCGACGAGGCGATCGAGACGATGCAGATCGCCCGAAGCCGGTATTACCACGGCGGCTCGGCCTATTTCTCGGCGCTGGCCGAGATCGATCTGGCGGGACTTCTGCTCGAAGCGGGGCGCGTCGACGAAGCGGTCGGGATGGCCACGGACGCCGAGTGGCGCATGGAGAAATTCGACGAGCCGGTCGGGCTCAATCGCGCCCAAATCGTCGCGGCGCTGACCGGCTACCGCGCCGGAGACACCCGCGAGCTGGCCGGCCGCCTCGAAAACGCGCTCGACCGAGCCGAAGATCTCTCCGACCCGACCGGTCGCGCCATGGCTGCAGCAACGTTGGTGCGCCACGTCGGCGTCGACGACACCGACCGCATCGTCGAGCTCGGAGCGCTGTTGATCAATGCGTCGGCGCATATCTCCGACCCCTTCGTCGCCCGCCGCGTCGAGCGCGCGGTCGCCTCGCTGTGTGGGCAGGGCCTGGTCCGATACGCTGAGGCCGCCGATCGCGCGGCCGTCGGCGATGTCCCGGTCGCCTCCGCGTGTGAGCGCACGCTCCTGAAGGTCGCCGGCGATCCCGCGACCCTTCAGAATTGGATGACCCGCGGCTACAGCGCCCTCCAAAAGGGCCAGCTCGATCAAGCGCGCGCCATCGCAGACGAGCTCGAGGCGAGCCTGGAGCGCGGCTTGCGAGAATCCTCGCCGGTCACCGCCGCTCAAGTCTTGCTCTTCCGCCACGCGGTGCTCGTCGCGCGGCTGGACGGCGCGGACAAACAACAAAAAGAGGAGCTTCTGGAA
This sequence comes from uncultured Bradymonadales bacterium, assembly GCA_964386725.1. GTDB lineage: Bacteria > Myxococcota_A > Bradymonadia > Bradymonadales > Bradymonadaceae > CAYLTX01. Next base: position 21,870 of record CAYLTX010000075.1, read on the forward strand.
GAGGCCGTCGAGCTGCTCGAGCGCGGCGTCGACCCGGCGCGCGTCGGCGAGCGGTTCGGCGAGCTCGCGCGCACCTTTCGAGCGCGCGGTCTGACCGACACCGCCGCGCTCCTGGGCCATAAGGCGATGGACGCGGCGCGCGACAACAAAGACTACGAGACCGAGCGCGAGCTGCTCTTCTTCTTGCTCGATACTTACCAGGAGGCCGACGACTGGGACGCGCTCGTCAAACTCGCGCGCGACGGCGACAAGATCGTCTCTCGGGCGGGGCCGGGCTCGGACCCGATGCGCGCACGCGTGCTCATCTACCAGAGCGACGCCGAGTATCGCCTGGGCCGCAGGACCGACGCCGGCTTGCACCGCTCCAACGCGCTGTCGATCGCCAACCAGGCCGACGACGACGTCCGGCTCGGACTGCTGGTGCTCGCCGCCGAGCTCGACCTCGACCGCGGCGCGCCGCAGGGCGCCGAGCCGATGATCGTCGCCGGACTCAAGATCGAAAACGCACTCTCCGACGAGCAGCGACAAGAGCCGGACATTGCCGCCGATTTTGCCCAACTCCACGTGCTCCACGGCGAGCTGGGCGTGATCCTCGATCGACCCGAAGATGCCCGCGAGGCCTTCGACGCGGCGCTCGGATATGTCGACGAGGGAGCGTTCGAGACCCGCGCCCGGGCGTATGTCGGACGCGCGACCATCAGCGACGACACCGACGACATCGAAGAGGCCGAGCGCGGCCTCGCCGAGGTGCTCGACGAGGCGTCGTCGTTTGTCGAGCCCATCGACGCACGAAACGCCCACCGCGTAGCCGTCGAGTATATGGTCGACGCGAGCCACGCCGAGGACGCGGCCATGCACGCCGAAGAGGTCCATCGGGCCGGCTTCGCGCTGGCTCCGAGCCAGGTCGCCCCCTGCATCGCCGGGCGCGCCGAACTCTTCGGCGGCGACGACGCGCGCGGCCTACAGCAACTGAGCGCCTGCGCCGAGGCCAACGACAATAGCCTCGACGGTGAGTTGGCGGCGCTGCTGGTCGCCCTCCACGACGAGTCCGTTTCTCCGACGCGCATGGCCAAACGAGCCGAGGCCATCCAAGGCGACTTCGAGGACGAACTCAGCACGCGACAGGCCGCTCGCCTCGACCTCATCTATGGACTCTCCCTGCCCGATCGAGAGCACGATGACGACCTCGAGAACGAGCTCTTCGAACGCGCCGCCGAAGAAAATAGCGCCGAGGCCGTGGCCGCCTACGCCGACTATCTATTGTCGGTCAACCGACTCCAGGCGGCCGAAACCTACATCGACGAGAATAGCTCCGCATTCTATGCGCGGGGTCAGGAATCACCGGGCACTCTGATTCGTTTGAGACTCGAGGCCATGATCCGCCAGCTCGACCCACGCGCCGCGGCGCGCTACGCCGAGCGCGCGGTCTCCGAAGCGCGCCAGATCTCGAACGACGAACAGGCCCACATCGACCTGCTGCGCGCCACCAACGAGGTCGTCCTCGGCCGCTGGCGCCGCGCCCAGCGCTTGCTGCGGGGTGCTGCGACGATGGCAGAGAATGATGAGTTGATTGCCGAGGTTGAGGCGTTTACGAACCAGCTCGAATAGCCGGTGGTGCCACGGAGGCATTGATGCATTGAGGCATTGAGCCGTGGAAACATGGAACCTTGGAACCATTGGATCCGTGGAGGCACGGGAGAGCACATTGAGCAGCTTGGAATCACGGATGATGCTCGCACGTACGTCGCCGCAGTTTCCATGCTTCAATGCTGCTCAATGTGCTCTGCCATGCCTCCGTGAAGCAAGGTTCCACGGTTCCACGGTTCCACGGCTCCACGGCTCCACGCTTCCACGGCTCCACGCTTCCGTGCATCCACACCATCCACTTCAACGACCAAGCAGTACCCATGACCCCACAAGCAACACCCCATATTGCAACCGGCGCCGACGCCGACTCACCCGAAGCCCAAAAAACAACCCTGCGCGGCGTCCAAACGCATAACCTCAAGGGCATCGACTGCGAGATTCCGCACAATCAGCTCACGGTGGTCACCGGGGTGAGCGGCTCGGGCAAGTCGAGCCTGGCCTTCGACACGTTGTACGCGGAAGGGCAGCGCCGCTATACGGAGTCGCTGTCGACCTACGCGCGGCAGTTCTTGCAGCGGCTGGAGCGTCCGCCGGTGGACAGCGTCAAGAATATCCAGCCGGCGCTGGCGCTGCGCCAGAAGAACGAGGTCTCCAACGCGCGGTCGACGGTGGGTACGATCACCGAGGTCGACGACCACCTGCAGCTGCTCTACACCCATATTGGCCGGACCATCTGCCCGCGCTGCGACGTGCCGGTCGAGCGCGACAACGTGCCCACGGCCGTCCGGCAGCTCGAGGCGCTCGAGGACGACACCCGGCTCATTCTGGTCGCCCAGGCCGCCGCGCCCGACAAGGAGCATCGCCACGCGGTGCTCAAGCACCTGGTCCAGGAGGGCTATCGCCGGCTGTTTATCGACGGCGAGATGATCGACATCACCGAGACGGACATCGAATCGCTGCTCGGCGAGTCTTCGTTTCCGGTGGTCATCGACCGGGTGGTCATTCGCGACGACGAGGAGATGCGGCTGTCAGAAGCCGTCGAGGCGGGCTTTGCGGTGGGCGGTGGGCGCGTGGAGGCGTTCTTTTACGACGACCTCGACCGCGATCCGCTGGTCTTCGACCGGGCGTTTCGCTGCAACTCCTGCGGCGACGACTTCACCCAGCCGCAGCCGGCACTATTCAGCTTCAACAGCTCGCTGGGCGCCTGCGACGAGTGCTCGGGCTTCGGAAAGGTGATGGGCATCGACTTCAAAAAGGTCATCCCCAACCCGGGCCTGTCGCTCGAAGAGGGCGCCATCGCCTGCTTCGAGACGCCCAAATACAAGCGTCACAAAAAGACTCTGCTCAATAAGTGCAGAAAACGCGGCACCGCCATCAACGTGCCGTTTTTCCGGCTCCCCGAGGAGGACCAGGAGTTCATCACCGAGGGAGGCAAGGACTGGATGGGCGTGCGCGGCTTCTTCGACGGCCTCAAAAAGAAGCAGTATAAGACGCATGTGCGCATCCTGCTGGCGCGTTATCGCGGCTACGACCGCTGCCCGGAATGCGGCGGCTCGCGGCTCAACCAGAGCGCGCGCAACGTGCTCGTCGACGGCCGGCCCATCTCGGACGTCTGGGATATGCGCATTGAACAAGCGCGTGTGTACTTCGACGAGCTCGAGCTCTCCGACGACGATTACGGCCGCGTGGCCACCTTGCTCGACGAGATCCGCCACCGGCTCAAATACCTGGACACCATCGGCTGCGGCTACCTCAGCCTCGACCGCCAGTCGCGCACGCTCTCCGGCGGCGAGATGCAGCGCATCCACCTGACCACCAGCCTGGGCCGCGCGCTCACCGACACGCTCTATGTGCTCGACGAGCCCACCGCCGGCATGCACGCCCGCGACACCGACCGGCTGCTGGAAGTGCTCTACGAGCTGCGCGACCTGGGCAATACGGTCGTCGTCGTCGAGCACGACCCCGAGATCATCGCCAGCGCCGACTACGTCATCGAGCTCGGCCCGCGCGGGGGAGAGCAGGGCGGCGAGGTCCTCTTCGCCGGCCCCATCGACGAGTTCCACGCCCGCGAGACGCTCACCAGCCGCACCCTGGCCAGCCGCCGCGACATAGACTACGAGCCCATCGACGCGCCCGCCGAGGACTTCGTGCGCATCATCGAAGCGCGCGAGAACAACCTCGACGGCCTGACCGTCGACATCCCGCACAACCGCCTGTCGGTGGTCACCGGCGTGAGCGGCTCGGGTAAATCCACGCTCTGCGAGGACGTGCTCTTCAACGGCTGGAAGGCCCTGCAGGGCCGCGGCGGCGTCGAAGCCGGCGCGGTCGGCTCGCTCGAGGGCCTCGACGACTTCGACGACGTCGTGCTCATGGACCAGGCCGCCGTGGGCCGCTCGAGCCGGTCGAACGCGCTCAGCTACAGCGGCGGCTACGACGACGTCCGCAAGCTCTTCGCCGGCACCCGCGGCGCCAAGCTCGCCGGGCTGACCATCGGCGACTTCAGCTTCAACACCCCCGGCGGCCGCTGCGAGAACTGCCAGGGCACCGGCACGGTCACCGTCGAGATGCACTTCATGGCCGACATCGACGTCCTCTGCGAGGAGTGCAACGGCAAGCGCTTCGGCCGGCGCGTGCTCGGCGTCGAATACCAGGGCAAATCCATCGCCGACGTCCTCGAGATGACCGTCGACGAGGCCGCCGCCTTCTTCAGCCAGCGCGAGCCGCTGGTCCGCAAGCTCGAGCCGCTTCGCGACGTCGGCCTCGGCTACCTCCGCCTGGGCCAGACCACGGCGACTCTCTCGGGCGGCGAAGCCCAACGACTCAAGCTGGCCACCTACATCGCCGACGGCCGCAAACGCGGCGACACCAAGCCGGTGCTCTTCATCTTCGACGAGCCCACCGTCGGCCTGCACCTACTCGACGTCGAGACCCTCTCCGCCGCCCTGCACAAGCTGGTCGACCTCGGCCACACCGTCATCGTCATCGAGCACAACACCGACTTCATCGCCCGCTGCGACCACGTCATCGACCTCGGCCCCGAGGCCGGCCCCGGCGGCGGCCAATTGGTCGCGACGGGCACGCCCAAGGATGTCGCGGATTGTGATGAGAGCTATACGGGGCAGTATTTGCGGGATCTGTTGTGAGGTTGTTGATGTGGGTTTTTGGGGGGCGTGTTGGCGTTGATGTGGCGTTTTGGGTTTTTGTGCCTCAACCAGTATTTTGGGCCGGGCGTGGGCCTCGACGTGACGTTCGAATGAGGGAAAGGGGTTACCACCCCAGCGCTACCCGGGGGCCGGTGCCGCCAAGATAGACGCCCGAGTAGCGGGCGGGCTTGGCACTCAAGTAGGCCCCTTTGGCACCCAGTCCGACGGTCAGCGAAGCATCGTCATTGAAGAACTCCCACCGGTAGCCCGCGCCGACTTCCAAAGCGGCGCCGAGCGCCTCGGCTGGCGGCGTGTCCACGGTATCCGAGCAGTCATCGCGACTCTGGCAATTAATCCCCGAGCGGCGCACAGATCCCGAAGACCAGAAAACCACTCCATCTTTGGCCCAGCCACCCGGGCTCCAGTCAGCCTGCAAGCCTGCCTCGAATAGAAAGAACCCCATCGCGACGCGCGCACCGGCGCCAAGGTGCGGCGAGAATCTCAGCGAGGCCGCGATCTCTGCGTTCAACCCGGCGCCCGAGAAAACCGCCGGCTCCTCGCCCCAGAACATCATGTCGAACATCCCGGATGTGCCTACCCGTAGCTCGAGCAGGTCCCTCTCCGGGCCGTCCGGCTCCCCGGCAAAGGCCGGGGCGGGTACGACCAGGAACCAAACGGCGACGATCAGAAGTGCCCGAAATATCATGACTGCCCTCCAGGCCAACCGCAGCGTAGCCTCGGGCGAGGTGCGGCTGTCCATCTCAACCCCGACGACCGCTCGATCTTCACTTCAGCGCAACTCATAAGCATCCTCACATCGCGGCGCGTCGAAGAGTATAAAGAGTTCCAAAGACATGCAGTCACTATGCACGGTTTCCTGGTCGAATTAAATAAGCCCACTGGAGCGCAACCTCAGCGCTTCCGGCCCGTGCACGTGGCCGTGACCGCGACCGTGACCCGTCGTTAAACTGCAAAATGCACAAAACTGACTATATTGCTTCTGTTCCACAACCATTTCACCAACGAGCCACCCATGTTCACACCACCGGTCATCCTCGACACCAACGTCTTCGTCGGCGCCGGCTTCAACGAAGACAGCGCCTCCCGCAAGATCATCGACGCCATCGAGCGGCGCGACCTGGTGCTCGTATGGAATGACGCCACACGCGGCGAGACGCTCGCGGTGCTCGACAAAATCCCGCCGCTGTCGCGCGACGCGGCCGAGGGGCTCTTTCGGGACGAGGGACGCTACGACGGCCCAACCCACCCGGAGCGCTTCGAGCAGGTCGAGGACGAGACGGACCGCAAATTCGCGGCGCTCGGCGAGGCCGCCGGCGTCGCCGTAGTCACCAACGACGGCGACCTCCTGGGCCCGCGCGACGGCTTGAGGATCGCTATCTACACGCCGTCTGAGTTCGTGGGCCGCGGGCTGCCGTAAAGGATCGCCGGCATCCCTGCCGGCACCTGCAGCCGACCCCAAAAATCGCCCCACGCCACAAACGCGCACCCCTCCCGACCACCGCTATGCCCGCGCGGCCTCAACCGCAGCGAGGCGCACTCCCGAAGGGGCTCGAACCCACGTCTCTGCGACGCCTCATGCGAAGATGTTGACCGTGACGATGAGGACCACCAAGAAGAGCACGGTCATCGCCAGGCCGGCGCGCATAAAGTCTTTGACCCGGTAGCCGCCCGGGCCCATGATCAGGGCGTTGACCTGGTGCGTGGGCAGCAAGAAGGCGTTGGATGCGGCCAGAGCCACGATCAGGCCGAATTGGGCCGGGTCGGCGTCGACACCGATGGCGACGTTCGCGGCCAGCGGCACCAACAACACCGTGGCACCCACGTTGGAGATGGTCAGGGTGAAGACCGTGGTCACCAGCGCGATGACCAATTGCATGCCCCAGGGCGGCAAGCCGCCGGCGGCGTTGATGACGTTTTCGGCGATCCACGCCGCCGTGCCCGTGTCTTCGACGGCTTGTCCCAGCGGAATCAGGGCCGCCAACAAGAAAATGGTCTTCCACGATACCGCCCGATAGGCCTCGTCGGCGCTGAGCACTCCCGTGACCAGGACGATGCCCGCGCCGACCATCAACGCCAGGGAGAGCTGCAGGTTGGTAAAGATAATCAGGCTCAACGACAGCGCGAAGGCGCCAAGGGCCCACCACTGTTTGGCGGTGCGCGGCGGCTCGGTGGGGTAGTCGGAGAGAATGACGAACGATGGCTGGTTGGCCAGGTTGTCCAGGTGCCCCCAGGGGGTGAATAGCACCAGCACGTCGCCGGCCTCCAAGGTGACCTGGCGCAGGCCGTCGGTGATGACCTCACCATGGCGATGGACCGCCAAAAGGGTGACGTTGTAGAGCTCGCGAAGGCGCAATTGTCGCACCGTTTTGCCCACGGCATCTCCTCCCGGCCGGACGATCAGCTCGGCCAGGCCGGCGTGCTCCCGATCGTGCAGAATACTGAAAGGGTCGCTTTCCACCGGGTCGAGGCCCTGGACCTGGGCGAAGGATGCCACCGCCTGGGCGTCGCCCACCAGTCCGACCACCATGCCGGGTTCGATGACATAGTCGCGGTAAGGAGCGATGGTCAGGCCGTCGCCGTCGTGGACGGCGGCGATGAGCATGCCCTCGCGCTCAGCCTCGATATCGGCGACCCGGCGGTCGGTCAGCGCGCTGTCCTCGGACACCCAAAACGCGCGAACCTCTCGGTCCAGGCCGTAGATGGCGGCGATGCCGGGCAAGTCGGCGTGGGCATCTCGGACGGCGGCGCTCTTGGGAAGCAGCCATTTGCCCGCCACGGCAAAGAGCACCAATCCGGAGGCGACCAGGGCCACGCCGATCGGTGTCGGGGTGAATAAGCCGTAGGGCTGGATCTCGATGTCCAGGTTGCTCGCCGTCGAGGCGAGCAGGTCGTTGAGAAGGATCAGCGGGCCGGAGGCGACCAGCGTCATCGTGCCTCCCAGAATCGCTGCAAATCCCATGGGCATCAGCAAGCGACTGACCGGAATCTTGGTGCGCTCCGACAGGCGCTCGGCGACCGGCAAAAAGAGGGCAGCGGCGCCGATATTCTGCATGAATGCGCTGATAACGGCCACGGCGGTCGAGATCAGCGACGAGATGCGCTGCTCCGTTTCGCCGCCGATCCGCAATAAGAAAGCCGCAACCCGTCGCATCACCCCGACCCGGTCCAGACCGGCTCCCAAGATCATGACCGCGATAATCGAGATCACCGCGTTGGAGGCAAATCCGGCAAAGAGGTCATCGGCCCCCACCAGGCCCGAAAGGCCGATGACGACCATGATCACGATGGCCGCCACGTCGATGCGCACCACTTCGGTCACGAAGAGAGCGACGGCACCGGCCAAGATGACCAATACGGTTATCATTTCAAAGGTCAACGCTTCCAAGATTCGTCCCTCGCTGCAATTTGATGGCTGATTATCCGGGGCGCGGCCGGGGCCGTATTTGGTCCGACAGTAGGGAAGGTAGGTGCGAGCGCGCTCGATTGTGCTGCTACCTGAAGCCAGGCGCACATCGCGCGGGTGAACTCGACGAGCTCGATGCCTCGCTCTGCTCACCCATAGCTACGAGTTCTCTCACGCCCCCAAGGGGCTCGAGGCTCGCCGGTCCCGCTGGAGCGTACGGCTCGCGGCCGTTGTAGCTCGCCGTCTCGGCCGCCGCGACTCGCGCGCACAAGCAGCAAATCCCCACCGGCAAACCCCGGCAGGGGTGGTAGAGGAACTGGTAGCTGCGGGTGAGCGCGTCGTTGTTTGACGCGCGTAGCCCGTAGCGGCGGTCGGTGGGCCTACTGCAGCGCCAAATGCGCCATCGTCGAGATCGTGATGGCGACGATGAACGCCAGGCCGGTAATCGCGAAGGTCAGCCCCCAACGCTTCAGGGCAGTGTCGGCGGTGCGGAACACCAGCACATTGACCGCAACCGCCAGCCCGCCGATGCCGCCACCGATGCAACCGCCGCCGATGATGAGGATGAACGGGATGCCCACCCACAGCCACTGGTACCACTCCATCGGCGGGGCGAGCTCGTGGGGCCGGCCGTCGATGGTCAGCTTCGGGATGGGATCAAAGGAACCCGCCTCAAGCTCCACCGTCACCGGCTCGCCGGCGTCGTCGGTGATCTCGTGAGGCGACTCATTCGCCGACAGCTCGCGCCCGCCGACGACGAGCTTCGCACCGCCCGACAACAGCGAGGACTCGACGGTGAGCGGTTTGGCCTGAAAGCGAGGATGCTCGACGTGGAATTTCATGGTTCAGCCGCGGCAGTGGGGCGCGGGTCTCGTGGGCGCCCCGTGATTGTTAATAAGTAGGTCGGGCAGCGTATCGAGGAGTATAGAAGGGCGCAAGGCGGAGGTGCCCGCACCTGCAGCGGACGGTGCCCGGCCGGCAAACCCCACCGGGGTGGTCGCGGGGGTCGAACCACCAACGCCACCCCGACCACCGCTATGGGCTACGCATGGCTCGATTCCTCGCTCTGCTCACCCATAGCTACCAGTTCCCTCACGCCCCCAGGGGGCTCGCAGCCCGTCGGTACGGCTCAAACGTGCGCTATGAGCTATTTGTGGCCAACTACCACATCTGCCCGAAACCCACGGTGCGGGCTGTGACCCCGGCCGGCAAACCCCGAGAGGGGTGTTAGAGGAACTTGTAGCTGCGGGTGAGCGCGTCGTTGTTGGCGCGCGTAGCCCGTAGCGGTGGTCGAGTTTGCGGCGTGGCTGCTTTTTGAGGCCCCCTCCGCCTCGCAAACTGCGCTCGGCACCTCCCCAACTTGGGGAGGGGTGG
>CAYLTX010000076.1:0-30784 GCA_964386725.1 uncultured Bradymonadales bacterium
AAATTGCACCCTCCGATCCGGTTCCAGTGGGGCGTTCAGCCGCCATGGGGAGGTGGCGCGCCCTCAGGCGCGACGGAGGGGCCTCCTCAACAACCCGAACATTCCAAACCAAGCCAGCAGGAAACGCCGCCAAGCACCGTCTCGCACCCTGAAACCTTCACTCCTCAGATTTCAAACCCTCGAGCTCCGCACGCACCTCGGCATAAACCTCATCCATCCACCCCGGCAGGTCGTCGAGAACACCGTCCGGCAGCTCGGCACTGCGAAAGTCGACGGGCGCCAGAATAATGTCGACATCGTCCACGCCGGTGAGCGCGGCCAGAACAAAGAGGTCCTCGGCGGCCCGGTTACCCATGGCGAGGCAGCCCATGGAGACGGCGTCTCCGTGGATGAAGATGTCGTCGCCCGGGTCGATTCGGCCCTCCTAGGCACGAAGATAGAGGTGTCGGCCGTCCATTGCCAAAGCAGAATTCGAGCGGTGACTATCAGCAGGAGGGGTGAAGTGCGGGCGGGCATTTGGTAGCTTGGGACAAGTCTGAAATTTCTGTCGCGCAAGTTTTGGGTCAAGGTATGCAACATCGAACCAGCGGCACCGCAGCAGTGTTGTTGATCGTGGCCGGAGCGGTCGTGCTGAGCGCCCAATTCGCGTGTGACTCGGACTCGGACGAGGAGCCCGCGGCGGCCGCCCGGGGCGTCGAACCCGCGGCGCCGTCGCCTCCAACGCCCCAACCCGACAACGCCCAAGACGAGGCCGTTGATGACGACGAGCCGGCCGGGTCCTGGTGGTCGCTGAGCGAGCACGCCGACGAGCTTCCCGGCGCCAAGGACCTCGCCGCGGCGTTCTCCGAGACGCCGCAGTGCTTCGTCCACGACGAGCAGTGGGTCGTTTGCACCGGGCGTATGAGCCGAAAGACCGAGGATGGACGCAAGAAAAGGGGACGTTTGATCCGGGCGCTTCTCGTCGGCGACGACCGGCGCATGTACCTGGTACGCGCGACAGGCCACGTCGACGGTTATTTCACCCGATTTAGCTTCGAAGACCCCTCCTATGACCAGCCGTCGCTGACCATGGAGTACATCGACTCCCAGAAGCGCGCAGAGTTTCTGAACGCCTCACTGACGTGCGGCGAGCAGAAGTTCGAGTTGCAGCCGGCCACGCAGGCTGCCTCTCGCAAGCTCCTCGACAGCGTGGAGTTGTACTGGCCCGAGCCGCCCAGGTGGTTCTGGGTTTGGCAGACCGAGGAGGGCGAAATGGTGATATCTGTGACCACCTCCGTGGCCGGTGTCGGCAGACACAAGGCTGTGTACGCCGGCGAACCGCCGCGCCTCGACCGCTTCGACGTCGGGAGCCAACGTATGCTGCGCGATGGCGGCACGCGCACCTATTATCTGGGAGACGGAGGCGCCCTGCACCTGCCTGCCGCGCAGCTCTGGCGCAGCTTCGACGACGGGCCTCCCAGCGAAGAGGACATGATCGAGGAGCAGCCGACGTCCGACGGAGAGCCGATGCGTCGCCGGTTGAAGTGGCCCACCTTCCAGCGCCCCGGCGAAGACTCCGTCCATCAACTCTATCTGGCCGGCGAGGCCGCCAGCAAAGAGGTATTAGAGCTCACCGTTCCCCGTCCTCCTCGAAAGCCCCCGTATCCGGAAATCCCCGGCGCATGCTCGATCCTGCTCGATTGAGCCCTTCACACGCTGCCTCCTCCCGGCCACTCATTGCTTGATCTTCCGCTCTCCCTGCCTAGCTTCCTCTGCAATCGCAGTACAAATAGGAGCAACCAACCTCTCTGTGGACGGGAGATCGTTCCAATGGACGATTATCAACCGCCGTACCGCAGCCGTGCGTGCACATTCGCAGCGGCTGTGTCGATTGTACTGTTGGGCCTGATCTTGGCGACCGGCTGTGATGGAGACGAGCCAGAAGACGAGGCTCCTCGCGAGCAGGCCCAGACGGTGCCCGAGCTGATGGAAGCCAGGGGGTTGAGCGAGGCGGACGTCAACGCCGCGCTCAAGACCTACACGCCCACCGGCCAACATGACGAGTACATAATGTTCGCCTCGGGCGGCCAGGCCGGGCACCTGTTGGTCATCGGCATCCCGAGCATGCGCATTTTGAAATACGTGGGCGTGTTCACCCCGGAGCCGTGGCAGGGATACGGCTACGGCGACGAGACCGGCGAGTTGCTCGACCAGGGCAATCGCGGAGACACCGACATCACCTGGGGCGATATGCACCACCCGGCGCTCAGCGAGACCGAGGGCGACTACGACGGCGAGTATCTGTTCGTCAACGACAAGGCCAACCCACGGGTGGCGGTGGTCGACCTGAATGATTTCGTGACCAAGCAGCTCGTGACCACCCAATTGGTCCAATCCGAGCACGGCTCGACCTTCGTGACCCCCAATACCGAATACGTCATCGAGGGGGCCCAATACCCGACTCCGTTGGGCGGTGAATATGCGCCCATCGAGAATTATAACGACGATTATCGCGGCGCGGTGATGTTCTGGAAATTCGACCGCGAACAGGGCCGCATCGACAAGGAGCGCTCGTTTGCGATCGAGCTGCCTCCCTATATGCAGGACCTGGCCGACGCCGGCAAACTGACCTCGGACGGATGGGCGTTTTTGAACTCGTTTAATACCGAGCGCGCCTACGGCGGCAATATGGAGGGCAATCCGCCGCTGGAGTCGGGGGCCTCCCAAAATGACATGGACTTCCTGCACATGATCAATTGGAAGAAGGCCGAGCAGGTCGTCGCTGACGGCAAGACCGAGCAGATCGCCGATATGCGGGTCATCCCCCTGGAGACGGCCATCGACGAGGGCCTGCTATATTTCGTCCCCGAGCCCAAAAGCCCCCACGGGGTCGACGTCTCCCCCGACGGCACTCAAATCGTGGTCAGCGGCAAGCTCGACACCCACACCACCATCTACAACTTCCAAAAGATGATGGACCTGATCGAGGCCGGCAATTTCGAGGGTGAGGACGAGTACGGCGTGCCTATCTTACCCTTTGAGGAGAGCATCGACGGACAGGTCGAAATCGGCCTGGGCCCGCTGCACTCCCAATACGACGACAAGGGCAACGTCTATACCTCGGTATTCATCGAATCGACGGTCGCGAAGTGGTCGCTGGAAGACATGGAGCTCATCGAGAAAATCCCGGTCCACTATAACGTCGGCCACATCGCCACCGCCGAGGGCGACACGGTCAGCCCCGACGGAGAATTCTTGATGGCCATGAACAAATGGGCGGTCGACCGCTTCAACGACGTCGGCCCGCTGCTGCCCCAAAACTTCCAGCTCATCGATATCGAGGGCCCCGAGATGCAGATGCTCTATGACCTGCCCATCCCGCTCGGGGAGCCGCACTACGCCCAGATGATCAAGGCCGACAAACTCGACGTCGAGTCGATCTATACGGCCGGATATAATCCGATGCGCGGCCAGGTCGACGAGCAGGCCGTCCAGTCCGGCCAAGAGCGCATCGAGCGCAAAGAAGACGGGGTGCATGTGTATATGACCGCGATTCGCTCGCACTTCAAGCCCGACATCATTCGGGTCAAGCAAGGCGACACCGTCCACCTGCACCTGACCAATATCGAGCAGGCCAAAGACGCCACCCACGGGTTCACCATCGGCAGCCATAACCTGCACGCCAGCCTCGAGCCGGGCAAACACGTCAACATGACCTTCGAGGCCGACGAGCCCGGGGTCTGGCCGATGTATTGCACCGAGTTTTGCAGCGCCCTGCACCTGGAGATGGCCGGCTACCTGCTCGTCGAGCCCGCCGGTGAGGAGTCGAATTAGACTCGCGAAGCGCGCATAGGCGCACCACCACTTATGGGAGTTCATCATGGAGTTGACTCGATTGATTTCCACCCGTCACCGGGGCCGAGCAGCGGCCGTGCTCGTCGCGCTGCTCGCAGTGCTCGTCGCCCTGGCAACGGGCTGTGAGCGTGACGAAGAGCCGCCCGCAGAGACCGGGGAGGCCGAAGAGGCCGAAGAGGCCGAACCGGCGGCCGGCGCCGAAGAGGGCGTGGTGGCCGACCCCAAAGGCCCGCCCTCCATCGACAATGCCGGGATCACCGAGATTCCCGACGACCCCGAGCTCGTCCAACAAGGCGAGGAGCTCTTCACCTCCAAGGGCTGCACGGCCTGCCACAAGGCCGATGATCGTGTGGTCGGCCCGCCCCTTGGCGGCGTGACCGAGCGACGCGAGCCGGAGTGGATCGCCAAGATGATCATGCATCCCGACGAGATGCTCAAAAAGGACGCCATCGCCAAGGGCATGCTGGCCGAATATATGACGCCGATGCCCAACCAGCAGGTCACTGCCGACCAGACGCGTGCATTGATGGCCTATCTGGCGACGCTCGAGCTGTGATCAACCCTCGATGCGCGCCACTATTCGTCTATGTCAGTTCAGCGGTAGTCTCAGTCTAGCAGCAGGCGTCCTGATGCCACTCAAAAACAAACGAGCTCAACGCGCCTTCGTCATTGGAATGATCCTCGTCGCAATCGGCCTTTATGCCGTCTCATACTTTCTGCCCTATTGGCAGATCACCCTCCACGCGCCTCAATATCCCGATAGCCTGTCGGTCCAGATCTTCTTGGATCACCTCGAAGGGGACGTCCGCGAGATCGACGGCTTGAACCACTATATCGGCATGCGCCCGCTGGGCGAGGCCGCAATCGTGGAGCGCGCCATATCCCATTGGGCTATTGTGGGCATCTGTGTGCTCATGCTCCTCTACAGCTTCATCCCCTGCGCGCGCTTCTCCTGGCTATTGGTGATCCCTGCGGTGGGATTTCCGATCGGATTTGCCGCGGACAGCTTCTACTGGCTCTACGAATTCGGCAACAATCTCGATGAGACCGCGCCCATCAACATCGACCCGTTTACGCCCCCCTTATTCGGCGAAGGTGAGGTGGGCCAGTTTCGCACCGAGGCGTTCCCCCAGATCGGCTTCTACTTGGCCGTAGCGGGCGCAGTGCTGGCCGTCGCCGCGGTCTGGTGGGCGCGCACTCGGATGTGCACCGACGACAACGCCCCTGCAGCCGAGGAGCCCGCGTGATTCCGATCGGTGAGCATAAGGGCCGACTGGCGGTGGTGCTGGCAGCGCTGATGGCGTTGGCGGCGCTGACCGCGACAAGCATCGGCTCGTCGGGGCAATCGGCCCAGGCGAGCGCCGAGCGCGTCGAAGGTCACCGGCCGGTGCAAGTGGCCGACGGTCCCCAGCGGCCGAGCGACTGCCGCGACGTCAGCCCCTCTGAAGACCTCCAACAGGCCATCGACGAGGCCGACGACGCGCAGGCGTTGTGCCTGAGCGCCGGCCGATTCACCGGCAACTTCCACATCGAACGGCCCCTGACCATCTGGGGGCCCGAGGAGGCGGTCGTCGCCAGCCCCGGAGAGGGTTCGACCTTTTTGATCACCGCTGACGACGTGCGCCTGAACGGGTTCACCATCGCCGGCAGCGGCGACCGCTACATCAAGCAGGACGCCGGCGTCTTCGTCAGCGAAGCCGCCGGCGTACGCCTGGAGGGCCTGACGCTGCGCGATGTCCTCTTCGGCATCACCTCACAGCAGGTCGACGATCTGCTCGTGCGCGGAAACCGCATCACGTGCCGCACCAAGCGAGCGCTGGGGATGCGCGGCGACGGCATTCGCCTGTGGGAGACTCGTCAGTCGGCCATCCAGGCAAACCACATGCAGGACTGCCGCGACCTGGTGGTCTGGTATTCGCCGGACAACCTCATCGAGGGCAATCGGGTCGCCGGGGGCCGCTACGGCACCCACTTTATGTACAGCTCCAGAAACGTCGTGCGTCATAACGAATTCGTCGGCAACGTGGTCGGCATCTTCGTGATGTACAGCCGCAACCTGCGCATCGCCTCGAACGTGCTGGCCGACTCGGGCGGCTCGGCCGGCGTGGGGCTGGGCTTGAAGGAATCCGGCAACCTGGAAGTCTGGGACAACAAATTCATCCACGACACTGTGGGCGTCTACGTGGACACCTCGCCGCTGGACCGCGATGACCACCTGCTCTTTGCCTTCAACGACTTCCGGCTGTGCGACACCGCGGTCAGGTTCCACAGCAGCCCGCGCCAAAACAGCTTCGTGGCGAATACCTTCAAGGACAATCTGGACCTGGCCCAAGTCGACGGCGGCGGCCACGCCCGGGACATCGAGTGGGAGCGAAATTTCTACGACGTGTACGGCGGCTACGACCTCGACGACGACGGTGTCGGCGACGTCGACTTCGAGCTTCGATCGCTGTCCGAGCAGCTCGAGGGCCGCTTCCCGCAGCTGCGCCTGCTCGAGTCAACCCCCGCCCTGCTCTTGGTCGAGGCGGCCGCCCGACTCGCCCCCATGTACCCGCCCAAGATGCTCATGAGCGACTCCCAGCCGCTGATGTCACCGGCCGCCGAATCGGAGGCCGCACCGAGCTTTGGCGACATTCGCCAGCAGCTCGGCATGCTCGAAGTCATCGACGTGGGCGGACGAGTGGCCGTCGAGCCACTCTCCAGCCAGGACGAGAGTCGCCGACCCGGATATTGAACCGACTCGCAATTTGAGCACCTCAGGGCAAATAGGAACGCCTATGAACGTCCAACTCGAACACGTCGCCAAGAGCTTTGGCCGAACCCGCGCGCTCAGCGGCGTCGATCTGACTATCGACGCCGGCGAGCGGGTGGCTCTGATCGGCCCCAACGGGTCGGGCAAGACCACTCTGATCCGCATCATCATGGGCATGTTGCGAGCCCAGGGCACGGTCACCGTCGGTAGGTGGTCGCCCTTCGACGAGCGCCCGAAGCTTGCCGAGCAGGTCGCCTATATTCCGCAAATCGCCCCGCAAATGAACGTGCCGCTGGGCCGGCTGATCGCCTCGATCAGCGCGGTGCGAGGCTTCGAGTCCGCCCGGGTCGAAGCGGTGGCCGAGCGGCTGGACTTCCGGCCGAGCGAGCACTCCGGCAAGTCGTTTCGGGAGCTGTCCGGCGGCATGAAGCAAAAGCTGCTCATCGCGCTCGCCTTGGCCGCCCGCCCTCGCCTGCTGATCATGGACGAGCCCTCCGCCAGCCTCGACGCCGAGGCGCGCAGCAACTTCTTCGAGTTATGTGCCGACCTGCCCGAGGAGACCACGATCCTGCTGTGCAGCCACAGAATCGAAGAAGTGCGTCATCTGATCGCGCGCATCGTCGCGCTCGAAGAAGGACGCGTCATCTCCGACGGGCCCGTCGAGCGTGTCGTCTCCGAGCTCGGACGCGCCAGCATCGAGGTCCGGGTCGACCAAGACCTGCCCGATTCGACCGCTGCCGAGCTGAAATCTTGGCTCGACGAGCGCGGCTTTCGACCACTTGCCGGCGGACGCTTCGTGGTCTTCTTGCCCTCGAGTGAGAAGTTCTCGACCGTCGAGGCATTGCTGGGCAGGTGGGGAGACCACCTCGAGGACCTGGTGGTCAACGATCTCAGCAAGCTTCAAGTCGAGCCCGCCGGCGCTGGCCAAGCCACCGCCCCAGCCACCGCCAAAGCCATCGAGGAGAACAGATGAAGAAGGTTATCCTCATCGCCGCCGTCTTCGCGCTCGCCATCGGCGCGCTCGTCTACGTGCTCGAGCGGCCCACCGACGGGGTCGAGCCGATCGTGTGGGACCAGGCCACGTGCGCCCACTGTCACATGCATATTGGCGACCCGCATTATGCCGCCCAGCTCCAGACCGCCGACGGGAGCGTGCTCAACTTCGACGACCCGGGGTGTCTATTCGAATACATCGAGCAGAACCGACTGCAGCCCACCGCTGCCTATTTTCATCACTACCGCGACGATCGGTGGCTCAGCCGCGATGAAGCCGGCTTTATCGCGGTCGATGAGGACACGCCGATGGGCTACGGCATCGGAGCGGTCGACCGCGCCAACTACCGCAACGAGCACCCCGACGCGATGAGCTTCGAGGAGGCCAAACAAGTCGTGCTTCGCTCGGGACGAGCCCCGGAAACGACCACCGACCCACAATTCGACCAGGAGGAGTCACGATGACGCGTCTGAGGCGCATCGCAGAGGTTTGCCGGCTCGAATTTGTCGAGATCCGACGCTCGCGCTGGCTGGTCTTCACCCTGCTCGTCTACGCCGTGCTGGTGAGCATCTTCGTGCTCGTCGGCCTGCGTGAGTCGACCGTGCTCGGCTTTACGGGCCTGGGCCGGGTGCTGCTCAACTTCTCCCACGCGCTGGTCGTCTTGCTGCCGCTGCTGGCCTTGAGCGCGACTGCTCAGGTCATCCCTCGCGCTCGCGAGGATGGCACCCTCGAGCTGTTGATGAGCCAGCCCTTGTCACGCTCCGACTATTTCGCCGGCGTGGCGCTGACGCGGCTCCTCGTGCTGCTCGCCCCGCTGGTCTTACTGGCCGTGGGAGTGGCCGCATTCGGCGCGCTGGTCTTGGACCAGGCGATTCCGTGGAGCTACCTGGGCTCGATGCTCTTGGCTGCGACCACCCTGCTCTTCTCATTTGTGGGCATCGGCCTGCTCATCTCGTCGACCGGACGGAACCAATCGCGCACGCTCATCTACGCGCTGGTGGTCTGGGCGGCGGGCATCGCCCTGCTCGACTTCGCGCTGATCGGCATGATGCTGCAGTGGCGGCTCAACCCCGAGACCGTCTTCGCGCTGGCCGCGCTCAACCCGGTCCAAGACGCCCGCTTCATCTTATTGGCGTCGGCCGAGCCCGATCTGAGCATCCTGGGCCCGGTGGGCTTCTTCATGGTCAACCGCCTCGGCTCGACCTGGCTGACCGTCATCGGCGCCCTCTGGCCGACGCTGCTGGGCGCCGGCTCGATGGCCGCCGCCTGGCTGCACTTCAAGCGCACCGACCTGCTCGGCTAGCGGCCTCTCTGAGTTAGTTAGTCGGCGCCGCGCAGGTACTCGATGATCGCAGGCGAGATCTCGCGCTCCGGCACCTGCGTCTCGTTGGCCTCGCGAATCGCTGCGTCCATCGCCTCCACGAGCCGCCGGGCGCGATCGCCAATCTTCACGAAGTCGTCCTCGCCGTGTAGCAGCGCCAGCTCGTCGCCGAGCTTTCTAAGCCTCTTCACCTGCTTTCGAACCACCACCAGCGCCTGAACCGGAACGTCCTCGACGAGCGTCTGACCGTCGACGACGAGGTCGACCCGCGTGTCGGCGTCGGCCGAAGCCCGCGCAGCGGCGGTATCGGCGTGCCTGGCCAATAGCGGCATCACCTCGTCGAGCTTCCCGCGCGCCTCCTCCTGCGATAGCTCACGGTCGCTCTTCTTGCGCGCCTTCTTGGCCGACTTGCGCAGCCCTTTGATCTGCTTTTTGACGAGTTTTCCAATGCTCTTTTCGAATTGAACCAGGTCTTCGAGTCGTTGGGTCATGGTCCTTTTAGGGTGTCGAGATTCGAGTGTTGGAGCTTATTGGATAACACTAAAACTCTGGGAGAATTATTCAGTAGCGACCTCGGCCCAGAACCACCCGCGCAGCTCTCCGGCCTCGAAGCCGGTCGCCTCGTCCTGCGGGTATTCCTCGGCCAAGATTTCCTCGACCTCGGCCGGGATCTGCTCCTCGGTGCCGTGGCAATTGGTGCAGAGCGCGGCCATCTGAATAGGCGCCATATAGCCAAGCTGCCCGTCGGGGCCGGTCAGCACGAGTTGCTCTTCGACGCGCTCGCGCACGACCGGTTCGGCCCAGTCACGCGGGGCGTTGTCGGGGTTTCGGACTCTGAAGGACGTGCGCCCAATCTCGAGGTCGTGCTCGGTCGAGACCTCTTTGGCGATCTTGGGGGCCGCCTCTTTGCAGACCTCCACGCCACGGACGTAGTTTTCACCCTCGATGGCGCTGGAGAGTTCGCCCATCAGGGTCTGGCCGAGCGCCTTCTGGGCCTTCTGGGCGCTGTCGAGCCGAGACTTTTGCTCGTCGGATAATCCGTCGGGCTCGACACGCGTCCAACCTTCGGGGAACTCCAGGCTCGCCGCGGTCGGAGTATCTTCTTCCGGCTGCTCCGCCGTCTCTGTCTCCTCTGTCTCCTCTGGAGCCGGGGCCGGCTCGGCTGACTCGGCTGGCTCGGCCGGCTCGGCCTTCTCATCCGGCTTCGACTCACAGGCCGTCGAAAAGATCGCTGCGCCGGCAAGGATCAAACCGATTGCCACCATCATTCTTGCATTGTTGTTCATCGTGCTCTCTCTCCTTGTGTGAATTGTGAACTCTCGCGTGAGCATAACCTATGCGCAACAGCGCGTCATGGTAGGCAGAGACGGTGAGCGTCGCACTCGATCGAGGCCGCCTTCGCTTCTTGTGCGATCCTCCTCACAGCTGAGATACTCCCCACCACATTCAACCTTATTCAACCTCTACCACCGAGGAAGACATGCAAGACTTCGACAATTTGGAATCGCTCGCCGTATCCATCGACGGACACGTCGCCACCGTCGAGCTCATCGGCCCGGGCAAGGGCAACGCGATGGGGCCGGCGTTCTGGCGGGAGACCCCGGGGGTCTTCGAGGCGCTCGACGCGGAAGACGATATTCGGGCTGTCATCGTGCGCGGCCGCGGCGACCACTTCACCTACGGGCTCGACCTGCAGGCGAGCGCTCAGACGTTTATGCCGATGGTCGCGGGCGAGAATATGGCGAAGGAGCGCACCGAGCTGCACGCGCTCATTCGGGAGTGGCAGCAGGCGTTTACGGCCATCGCCAAGTGCCGCAAACCAGTCATTGCGGCCATCGACGGGTGGTGCATCGGCGGCGGGGTCAATATGATCGCGGCCTGCGATATCCGGGTCTGCACCGCCGACGCCAAATTCAGCCTGCGCGAGCCGCGCATCGCGATCACCCCGGACGTGGGCGCGCTGCAGCGGCTGCCGGGAATCATCGGCGAGGGCGCCACGCGGCTAATGGCGTTCACCGCCGGCGACTACGACGCCGACTTCGCCGAGCGCGTCGGCCTGGTCGAGCAGGTCTTCGCCGATCGCGCGGCCCTCGACGAGGGCACCGACGCCATCGCCGAGCAGATCTGCGCCAACGCCCCCTTGGCCGTCCAGGGCGCCAAGCGGGTGCTCAACTACTGCAAAGATGCCTCCGAGGAGGCCGGTCTCGAGTACGTGGCGACCTGGAATAGCGCATTCTTGCAGTCCAAAGATCTGGGCGAGGCCTTCGCCGCCTTTGCCGAGCGCCGCGACCCGGAGTACGAGGGCCACTGAGCAGCCCGTGCTGGGCCGGCGTGGCCACCGATACGGGCAGCTCAACACCCAAAGGCCGCCCCGTTGACCGCCAGCCACCGCTTGCGCTCCTCATAATCGGGCATCGCCCGCTCCACCCGCATCCAGAATGCCTCGCCGTGATGCGGCTCGTGGACGTGGGCGAGCTCGTGGACGATGACGTAGTCGATGATCCGCGGCGGCAGCAGAATCGTGCGCCAGTGGAAATGCACCGCGCGCACGCCGCAGGAGCCCCAGCGGTAGCCGAGGTCGCGGACCTCGATCGCCTCGGCCTCCACGTCCATGCGGCCGAGGAATCGCTCGGTGCGGCTTCTGAGCCACGGCTGGGCGTGTCGCGAGTACCAGTCGATGAAGTGTTGGCGCGCACGCTCTCGGCAGTCTGAGCGAAGCTGGAAGCGGCCCTGGTAGAGGCGAAGCGGCCGGTGCTCGGGGCCTTCGACGAAGGAGAGTCGATAGCTTCGCCCGAGGTAGTGGAAGCCCTCGCCGGCCACGAACTCCTTGTCGACCGACGAGGCGTTGAGCATCTCCTTTTCGGCGAGCTTGGTGTGGACCCATAGCTCTTTTTCTTTTGCGACCCGCTCGACCGTCTCGCGCAGGCAGTCAGTGGGGGCGTGCAAAAGCAAGGAGCCGTCGCGGTCGACGGTGATGCCGATAGTCTTGCGGCGGGCGCTGCGGCGAAGCTGGAAGTCCAGGTCCCCTACGGTGATGACGTCTCGAGACATGGAATCAAGTCACTGGCTTAGGCGGTGCTTATTTCGGCGGGCGAGTTGCACGAGCTTAACGGCGATGCCCTCGGCCTCGCCGCCTTCGATGCCGTCATGCTCCTCGAAGATATGTCGCGCGATCCGATTGGACAATTGTGCTTGATAGTGCTCGCTGTCCCAGAAGTCCACTCGGTTGATCTCGCTGGAAATAAGCTCGACCAGGGCGTGAGTCTCTTCGGCGAGCGCGTCCAGATAGGTGCTCAATGCGTCGTCACCTGTGTCAGGGTCAGTGTCACCAGTCGCGTCGGCTTCGAGCTCGTCTTTGAGCACCCGGTAAAACGGCAGCTCTCGGCGCGGGTCCAGGCCCGTCTCATCCGGGTCTTCCGGCTCGCCCTCGATGCGCTGCTTGAGCTTTTTGAGCATCTCGAACATCCGATCCCAATCGCCCTCGAGCTGCGCGCGAATCTCCTCGAGGCGCTCGCTGAGCTTCTCGTAGCGCACCGGGTCTTCGTCGTAGTGGACGTCGATGTGATGGCGCATGGCATGCTCCATCTCGGATGCCTTTGCTCGCGGCGAGACCTCGCGCTCGAGGTGTTCTTCGAAGTCGGCGTCCATGATGGACACTGGCTCGACCCGCGGCTCGATGCCCTTTGAGCGCACGTACTCATCGAGCAGCGTGCGCACCTTTTCGGGGGCGCCGCGCAGGTGTTGCTGCTCGGTGTCGCGATAGCGAGTGGCGGCCTTGCTGTTGATGAGACCGAGCTTCTCGGCGTCCTTCTCGTAATCGAGCGCCTGCGGCCGCGGCATGACGATGTCGAGGCTCTCCAGGAAGTCCTTGTATTTGACCAAAAAGTCGGCGCGAAGCGCGACGTCTTCGAGCAACTGGACGCACTCCTCGGTGTCGGCGAGGTCGAGGCCGCGACTCGTAAATAGACTGACCGCTCGGTGGTGTCGGTCCGAGAGCCTCGGAAGCTCGTCTTCGACCGACACCCACGCGCCCTCGATATCGGTCTGCGAGTAGACGTTGAGCGCCTCGTTGAGCTCCTCGGCCAGCCCGCAATAATCGACGATCAGCCCGTGCGACTTGCCCTCATAGCGACGGTTCGTGCGGGCAATCGCCTGCAAGAGGTTATGCTGGCGAAGCGACCGGTCGATATACATCGCCTGTTCGATGGGCGCGTCGAACCCGGTCAGCAACATCGAGTTCACGCACAGAAACGCCAGACCGTCGCGCTTCGACGCCTTCTCGTGCTCGAAAGGCTTTTTGAAGCGGCCGATATAGCTCGAAATCTTCCCGTCAGTCGACCATTGCTTCCACGAATCCGGGTCCTCCTTCGTGCCCGAGATGACCGCCGCAAATTCGAGCCGCTCGACGCGCCCGCGATATTTGAGCGCACGGGCCAGCCGACGCGTCTCCTCTGGCAAGGCTTCGACCTCGTCCTCGGCGAGCTCGGCCAGCGCCGGATCAGCGAGCGCCAACTCCTCGAGCACCTCCGCCCTGGCCTGCTCCAAAAAGTCGCGATACCGAACCACCGACTTGCGGCTATCCGCGACCAATTGCGCCTTGAAGCCGTTGGGAAGCACGACGTCGATATAATGCCACAAAATATCGCGCGCCTTGTCCCGAATCAGGTCCTCGGAGCTCGCCACGGCCGCCATGGTAACGTAGCGCTTTCGAATATCATCGCGCTCTTGCTCGCTCAGGTGATCGAAGGCGAAGTCGAAGTGCATATCCAGCGTCGCATCGCTCTTCGTCCCCCAGTCGGCGTAGCGGCCCTCGTAATAGATCTGCAGCGTCGCCCCATCCTCGACCGATTGCTCGATGGTGTATTTGTCGACGTACGGCCCGAAGATATCGTGAGTGCGCTTCTGCTCACCCATCAGAATCGGCGTCCCCGTAAATCCAATCCGCGCACAATTCGGCAACGCCCGCAATAGGTTGGCGTGCAACGTCTGCGTCTGCGACCGATGCGCCTCATCCACCATCACGAGAATCTCAGGAGATTCATTAAGGCAAGGAAAACGCTCCCCTTCTGGGGGAGCTGTCGAGGCGCCAGCCGAGACTGAGGGGGTGTCGCGGTCCGACCATCCCTCCGTCTCGCGCTCCTGATACTTCTGAATCATCGCAAAGACGAGCCCCTCGCCGCGCTTGCTCAACTTCTTCTTCAAATCGGCGGTATCGGCGGCTGTCTCCACCGGTTGATTCGTCAACTTCGCGGTCTTCGACAACTGCTTCTGCAACGCCTTCCGGTCGGTCACGATGACCACCTTATAACGCTGCAGCACCGGGGTCTTACGCATCTTGCGCACCAGGAACACCATCGTCAGGCTCTTCCCCGAGCCCTGCGTATGCCAAATTATTCCCCCTCGCCTGTCGATGCTGTTGCCCTCCAGCGCCGACTCACCTTGTTGCAGCCGCTCGACGGCCTTCTGCACCGCCCGAAATTGCTGGTAGCGCGCGACGATCTTGGACGTCTCGTTGCCGCTATCGTCGAAGAGGACGAAGTTGCGCACCAACTCGATAAAATTCGTCGGCCGCAACATGCCCGCGATGAGCTTATGCTGCGGGCTCAGGTGCTTGGAATCGACCTCGGCGCATACCTCGTCTTCGGTCTTCGGCCACACGTCCTTCCACTTCAAAAAGAAGCGCCTGGGCGCACCGACCGCGCCGGCCACTGCGTCCTCGTAGCTCGTGGCGACCATCAGTTGGTTATAATGGAAGAGCCGGCGGATGCCGGACTTGTCCTCGTAGCGCCCCTCGTAGCGGAAGAGCTGCTGCAGCGCGTCGTCGACCGGGTCGGCCCCGGCGTTCGACGCCTTGCACTCGACGACCACCATCGGAATGCCGTTCACGAAGAGCACGATATCCGGATAGAGCGGCTCCCCCGAGCCCGGCCGATCCACCCGAAATTGGCGAATCGCCAAAAAGTCGTTCTTCTCCGGATTGTCGAAATCCACATACCGAACGGTCGCCTCACCCGTATGCCCGGTCTTCTCCGCCCACGGCTCGACCTGAGTGCCCTCGTGCAGCAGCCGGTAGACCTCCTGATTCGCCTCCATCACGCTCCGCGACGGCAGACGCTGCAGCGTACTCACCGCCTGGCCGATACGGTCGTCATCGAGCCAGGGCTCCCCGTCTTTGTCCAGATTGATGGCACGAATCGCCGCGCGAAGCCGCCCCTCCAACAACACCTCGCCGAAGCTCGTCCGGCCGGTCTCAGAGGGATGCGATCGGTCACCGTCGATGCACTCCCAACCCATCGTATGAAGCTGGTCGAGAAACGGCTTTTCGGTCTCTTCGTACTCTTTTTGGCGAGCTGACATCGTGGACTTCCCCCACTTCGGGTTCGGGTGCGAGGAAAGTAGCACATTCCGGATTGTGCCTACCAGTGGTCAGCAGTGACGCTCGATCGTCATAGGCTCAATGGTGGCGAACGGCGAGTTGCTCGCCGGCGCGCGGCGAGGTAGACGAAAGGCATGGTTAGGCACCGGCCGGAGTGCGATAGATGAATATTGAGCAAGTAAACATCAGCAAGATTCACAAGAGCTACGCGCAAGAACGGCTAAGTTACTTGGTTGGCGCCGGTGCGTCGATTGATGCTGGTTTGCCCACTTGGACGGCGTTGAATCGACGTCTGCTGCAGCAATTCTTTGTGCGCGAATATCGTGACCAGCAGGCTGAGTTGCTCGTTGCACCGGAGCCCGATGAGTTGGAGGCGCTAGCTTCGATCTTTGTCGACCGATTCGGGCGCGAGCCAGTCGTGGACCTCATTCGAGACAGGGTCGGAGATCCAGAAGAGTTTCGAGCACTACTGCGACAGGCTCTATATGGGGCCTCCGGACCGGTGGAATTGCAGTCGCTACAGTACGAGCTTGTCGCCGCACTTGGTGCCGCAAGCGGCAAACCGAAGACAAAGATTTTCACCACCAACTTCGACAATTTGCTCGAACGAGCATATTGCCGTCTCCACGAGCTCGACGAAAGCGGATTGTTGGCAGCGATGGCAGTCATCGCATCGGACGAAGAGCGAGCGGCTGCCGCACCGAATCGCCCCGAGTTTGTTCACCTTCACGGGTACCTGCCAGTGGAAGGCCGCGCACACGGCCGACTCGTCCTTTCGGAGAAGGACTTCTTCGAGACCCGGGACGGGTGGCCAACTCGAGAGCTCAAGGCAGTTGTCGATAACCCCGAGCGTGATCTGCTTGTCGTTGGGATGAGCCTTGCCGATCCGCGTCTTCGAGCCGTTCTACACCAACGCGCTACCAAGAAAGCACCGACTGGAAACATCTTCGTGCTGCTGTCGGAGAGTTCCGTCGACGAAGATGCCACCCTTGCCCAACGCAGAGCGCACAAACTGCTCGGCAAATATGAGCTGCGCTATTGGCATCAGTTAGGAGTTCATCTTCGGCTCGTTTCGAATCTAGAAATGCTGCCGCTTCTGCTACGCAAGGTTCGACTCGGTGAGAACTCTACAGACTGGTGTAAGATGGCCCGTGACTACCTGATGGAACGGACCAGAGACAATGCTGGCGAGTCCATTTTCGATCGGCTCTACACAGAGCTGAAGCAACGGGAAGCTCGTGCACTGATCGCCGGCCAACTCCAGTTTGTCCGGCGCTTGTTCGAGGTTGACGACCAGGAAGAGCTGACGCTCGGCTTCTTTGTGCCCTCACCGAGCGACGCGCAGCATATTCAGCTCGCATTTCGCTACAACGACCGTTTCAGCGATGAGGAGTACGTAATCGACTCGGCGAACTCAGAGTCTTTCCAAGGCGTGCCAGCAGGGAGAGGTGCCGATCGACAGCTCGAGATTTCAACTGTGGAAACAGCTCAGGGAGCTGCAGGCTATGCCTATGCGACCGGCACGGTCGTCCAAGCAGTGGAGAGTTCGTCCGAATTAAACAGAGAATTTTCGCCGGAGATGCTCCGAGACTGGGACACGGGCCGGACTTTCTCGTCTCTTTTATGTGTTCCGATCTCCGGAGGTCCGAACTGGTTGCCGTTGGGCGTGGGATTCTTAAGTTCCAATAGGAAAGCCCCCTTCTGGGCTGGTTTTTCACCGGAGCAGACGGTAGTCTTACAACGGTTGATGCGTAAAATCTTCAAAATGCTCGTCGGCTTTAGCGGCCATCACGGTTGAGCAAACGCAATGGAGGACGCGATGTCTGGGAAGGTCAAAAAAATCAAAGTAGGAGACGACTTTCACATCCTATCGGTGTCGGGTCCCTCGCGATTGGCCGATCAAGTTTCCGAGCAAGTCGAACGCGCCGCCGAGCGCGCTCGTGAAGAAGCCAGACGGCAGATGGGTCTCGCTGTTGAAGACGCGGATAGTGCACAAGATACCGCTCCAGCGGCCGGTTAAGCCGAGTCGCGCAGCTTCAAACTACAAAGCGCCCGCAGCCATCGAGCTGCGGGCGCTTTTGTGTTGGAGTCTGAGTGTCGCGATTAGGCATCGGCGGGCTCCGGCTCGTCGTCGGCGTCGACATCAACGACGGGCGCATCAGGCTCGTCGCCGTCGTCGGTCGGCTCGGGCACATCTTCTGCGTCCACGTCGGCGTCTTCGGGGCCTTCGGCGCCGCTCGAGCGGGTGACGGTCGGGCGGACGCGGTCGGCGAGTTCGGCCTCACCGGCGAGTCTGTAGGCGCCCTGGAGCATGCGGGCGACGGCCTGGTAGACGCTCTCCCACTCGTCGAGCACCTCGTTGCGCTCGATCAGGAGCCCCTCGGCCTCGCGCTCTTCGCCCTGGAGCTCGACGAGCTTGTCGCGCAGCGCCTCATAGGGTGCTTGGAGTTCGTCGGCCAGCGCCGTGGTGTCCACGGTCATGCCCAGGCTGCCGAACGACTCGCCGGCCTCGCGCAGCGCCTCGACCGCGTTTCGCGAGAACACCTCCAGGCTCTTGGGGGTGCGCGGCGTGCTGCCGTCGAGGCCGAACCGACGCGCCTGGCCCTCGCGCACCGACTCCATCAGCGAGCGCGAGCGCACCACGGCCCCGTACAGCACGTCCGCCAATCGGTCGCGCTCCTCGCGATGCTCCGGATCGTCGGCCCGCTCGCGAGCCAGCGCCAGCTCAGCCTCGTACAACGCCTCGGTCGCCGCGGCGAGCTCGTCGCGCTGACCTTCGAGCCACGACTTCCACTGGCCCTCGTCGAGCCCCGACCGCCCGTCGAGCTTCGCAGCGACATGCTCCCCGTGCGTCTCCACCGACGCCACCAGCCAACGACCCCAGTCGACACGATTTTCAATGGTCCTTCCCACTTTGTTGCTCATCACACACTCCTCAAAGACACAAGAAATTGAAAAGCGCGCTCCACCGGCACACAGCCGACGACTGCGAGGCGCAAAGAAGGGGTTCTGTCTGCAGAACCCAGGAAACCCCGTACCGCTTCATCTCGGGAATGAACCGATGCTACCAGAGCCGCTCGAGGGTGTGAAGAAACCAGCATAGTTGCGATGTCGAGCATGTCGCCAGCAGCCTGCGAAGTGAGTGGACTGACGTCCTCTGGGCGTCAGAAAGGCATTCGTGACCTCATCTCTGACAGCCGGAAGCCCTCAGTCCAATGCTTGTGCGACAGCCACCCGCCACAATCCCACTCGCAGGCCGTGCGAACATACCGCCCCAATCAAAAACGGCCCCACGTCCCCGGCAAAACCGCCATCGCCGCCACAACACACCCTTACGCCCGATGCGAGGACGTTCTTAGAACCCAAAACGCCTCCCCACCCGACGCGCACAGGTTTTTGATCGGCCACCGCCCTCCCCCGCCCGATGTCGATCACTTTTGAATCAGCGCGCCGCTCTCGCACGGGCTGTTGAGGGCTTTGAGGACCGCACTTAAGACCCACGCAAGTTTATTTATGCACTACAATACACATAAACCCATGAAAATTTGACATACGCACCAAACCTGCTATCTTTTATCTGCAACGAGGTCCTCTGAGGAGCGAGGTTGATAATGAGCAATGAACTAAATCGCGACGCGGTCGCCGCCAATCTGGTGCGGTTTCGCAATCGTCTGCAGTGGTCGAAGAAGCAGGCTTCCCGAGAGTCAGGCGTTGCGTACCGGACCTATTTAAAGCTCGAAAACGCCGAGACCAACTTCCAGCTCGACACGCTGCGCAAGGTCGCCTCGGCGCTGCAGGTGAGCATTGCCGACCTGCTCCGCCCCGCCCCGCAGCTCACCAGCGCGCGTTTTCGCGCGACCGAAGGGCTCCGCAAGCGCGACGACATCCTCGCCCAAGTCGGCATTTGGCTGCAGGGATATAATAAGCTCGAGGCCATGCTCGGCCGCGACTCCAGCACCGCATTTGTCGACTGGCTCGCCGGCTACGCAGTCCCCGACCGGGAGCTGAGCCAGCGCGAACGTGGCGAACAGGCAGCAAAGGCCGTGCGAGCCCACTTCGGTTTGGACGAGAAAGAGCTGGTCCGCGACATCTGCGGCCTCCTCGACGCCAACGGCGTTAAGGTGCTGCCGTACCAAACCTCGACCGATGCCTTCTTTGGATTGTCGGTGGGTCACAAGGACGGAGGGCCGGCGGTCGTGGTCAACACCTTTGAGCGAATCACCGTCGAGCGCTGGATCTTCACCGCCGCCCATGAACTCGGCCACATCGTCCTTCACCGCGATAGCTTCGGCGCTGACGAAGAGACCGAAGACCCCGACGAGGAGAACGAGGCCAACTGGTTCGCCTCTGAATTCCTGATGCCGGACAGCGTCTTCTGCGAGGAGTGGGGCGAGACCAGCGGGCTCGACTTCGTCCACCGCGTCTTCAAGCTAAAGCGCATGTTCCGCGTTAGCTACCAAACCGTGCTGCGCCGCCTGGCCGAGAACCGAAAGGCCGCCGGCGAGCCCAAAGCTTATGAGAAGCTCTACGAGCTATGGGACTCCTCCTATGAGCGCTACTTCGGCACCACCATTGAGTCCAAGAAGTTCGAGCCCGAACCGCTCGACCCATCCGGATTTTCACAAGTCTATCGCGCGAAGGAGCGTGAGGAACTCTCGGGCAGTGACTTCGTCGAAGAGGGCATGCGCAACCTGGTGCGCAAAGCTTACGACCAAGAGCTGATCACGATCTCCAAGGTTGCCGAATATCTCCAATCGAGCCTCGCCGAAGCACGCGAGCTTGCCGGAGAATGGCAACAAGAGAGGGGGCTTGGGTTCTGACACGCCCACATACGTCCTCGATGCCAATGTGCTTATCGACTACCAGAACGGCGACTTGGAAGTTCTGTCACTGGTGGCGAGCGAGCTCGGCGCGGTGCTGGTATCGAGCCAAGTCGTCATCGACGAGGTCGAAGGCCTGACGATCGAGTACTGTGAATCACTCGGTATCGTCTGTATCGATCCCTCGATGGAGCATCTCGCACTAGCACAGGCATCAGACGACGCCCTCTCCTTCCATGACCTGCTGTGCTTTGCGCTCGCCCGAGATAAGCAGGCCATCTGCGTGACCAACGACCGGCGCCTACGCAATCACTGCGCCGACCACGGCCTCAAGCTTCGCTGGGGCCTTCAGCTCATGCTCGAACTCGTGAATGCCGATGCCCTCGCCGGCGGCCAGGCGCTGACGACCGCCACCGAAATCTGTGATGCCAACTCGACGCTTGGGCAAGATATACTGGAGCGATTTGCAAAGGAGATCGAAGACTTGCAGGAGAAGAAATAAAGCTAGAAAGACCAAAATAAAATAGGCCGCGCCCACTACGGACGCGACCCAAACAGTTTTTGGAGGAACGGTGTTAGAGCACCGTCGGTGTCCAAATTCTGCAGCGGCTCACCGCCAGAGACGATGAGCGACATGATGTGCTCGTAATATCCGGCAATTGCCAGAGATCGTCAATCGTCCTCGCCGCTGCGCAAGTCCTTATTCATAAGGAAGCAGTAATGGCAACCCCCCGTATATTGGCCAATCGCCTGAAGCGTCAGGCACGCAAAATGAAGCGTGAGGCACGTCGTGCCGAACGCGAGATTAAGCGCGCTCAACGCAAGCTAAAGCAGGCAGCCCGCAACGCCGAGCGAAAGCTCGCCCACCTCCAACGTGAGGCCTCGAAGGTGCGCCTCGAGTGCACGTGCGGGAAGCAAGCCACCTACCACCACCGAAGCGTTCCGACGGAATGCCCAAGTTGTGGTGCGCCGGTAATCTGGTGCTGAACCTTCTGCAACCAGGGGCGGCCGATTCGGCCGCCCCTGGTTGTTTATTCGACTTAATCTGACATCAAAGAGCAAAGGACACGACATGACGATCAAAATGACCGGATTTGACGAGCTTCAAAACCACCTCAAACAAATGCAAAAGAGGATCAAGGAAGTGGAAGGAACGCACGAAGTCGGCGCAGATGAACTCTTCACCGACCATTTCATGCGCACGTATACGCAGTTCGAATCACTCGAGGCTTTCTTCGACGCGTCGCCCTGGACGGTCGAGACCAACGAGGATCTCGGCGCCATCCCCGACGACGAGTTCGATGAGTACGTCGACCAACACACGACGTTTGCAGATTGGGATGGTATGCTCGGAAAGGCTGGTGAGGAGCATCTGAGCCGTAAGCTTGGATTCTAGGCCACTCTACCGGCTAAGTATGACTGAGGCGTGTAGTAGCCGGCCTCCGCTGTTCGACTGAAGTGTCGACGGCGGAGGTCTTCCGATCCTTCCACGATGCGGCTGCCCGACTTCCGCGCCCCATTTCACTCATCTCTTCCGTCTGAACAAGAAGATTTATGCGATTTACAAGACGGTATCGGGTAACCGCGAACAGTCTACTCATCCGCGAATTGTTCAAAATTGTGAACCAGACGATCACCTTTGAACTCAATTCTGATTGTCCCATCGTGCGGCATTTCCGAAACCGCTGTTCGCAGCAACTCCAATGACTTCAGGGGGATCGCATTCTGTACGACAAGTTCTTCTGGCCCCAGTGGAATCCGCGTGCCGCTGAACTCGTAATCCAATTCAGTTTCGAGGCTCACATTGCAAGAGTCATGCTCTTCCCACTCTTCAATGAGTTCGCTCGCAAACTCCTTATTCGCGTCGAGAGCGAAGATCTTTTCGGCAGGCTCCGATACAGCACCATCTTGAATTGCTACTACAGCGAGTTCGATAACTCGCTCGTCTTCCTCCACAACATCCTTCGGATACCTGAGACCAAGGCCGAACCGTTCATTTATCGCAATTATCCACGTCAGAAACTCGATTGAGCGCTCCAGCTCTCGAATATCAAGGCCCAAGTCGACCTCGCCAGCTTTAAGTAAGGGTGTGCCTGACTCCAGCGACGTCAAATCTAGCCCCCCATCCACCACGGCAACACGAAACAGCTCGAGCGTTTTCAACGCGGCTCGTGCAGGGGATTCGGCTGGCAACAGCGTAAAACTGCCTCCCGTTGCCTCGGTTTCCCCAGGCGCCAACGTGATATTGAATACTGCTGCAAATTGTCCACCAGCAACCTGCATCTCGATCTCACGTGTCCCTATCCGCAGAACGCGGAGCTGCGTAAAATCAACTGTGGCGCGAGCCTCAACATCACCGCCTGCGCTCAATCTTACTGGCACCGACTTTTCAGGAAGCCGCGGTTGTAAAACTAACTTCGACATCCCGCCGAATTCACCTTCGGGTAACGGTTCCTGAAGCTCCGTGGTCCACGTGTACTCGCCTGCCTCAAACGTTGCTGGCCTCCCTTCCTCAACAAATTGCTGAAACTTTCTCGCGCCCCTCCTGCCATCCTCGGTAGATGGGAACTGCAGCTTTCCCAAGGGTACCTCTTCGACCTCCGGCTTTGCTCTCACCTCAAATACAGTGGCCTCGGTTGATGAAGTAGCCGTAACGGACAGTCCTGGATTGGCAGTCTCTGCTTGCCGAAGAATTTCCGTTATACCGGGCGACGGGTCTGTCGGTTCCGGCCGAACTTGCAACTTGAGTTCGTCAATTTTCTCCGAGAGGCGTGCAAAGTGAGGGTCGAGATCAGCGATATCACCGGTGACAACCTTCTTCTGTGAAAAATACTGTTCGATTAGCTCAACATGACGCTCCGCACGTCGCGTGAGGTCATGTCCGTTTTGATGCTCAATCTCCACCCACCACTGCCGCGCAAACTCCAACAGATCATTCCCAGGTGCCTCTCGTAGATGTTTCTCCAATTCGTCCTCAACGCACTCGAGCCATTGATCGCGAGATTTAATTAGATCAATGGCATGCGAGGTGAGATCTCGTCCTACGTAAAAAACGACTTTGTCAGGGTCCTGCGGGATATCGCCCAAATGGAGATGTACTACGAGCTTGGCCAGCTCCTGACGCACCTCTCCAACACCTAGATTACCACTGTGTTTCTTGCACTGGATGATCTCGCATTCGTCGGACGCTGTGTCTCTTACGATGTCTCTGCCCTTGTCCGCAGTCTTGCCGTACAAGACTGCTGATCTCGTCTCTTCCTCTCTAAACACGAGTGAATAGCAAAAGACCTCGAATTCATCTGAACTAAGCCGATCAAATGGGAGCGCGTCGTCGCGCTCGAGAACCGCAGGTTTGCTCATCTCTGCCGGTAATAGCTTCTCAGCCATTTCGGGATCGCTGTACTGCTTTCGGGCCATTAGGAAACACCTCTAGTTGTACGATTAGCTGGAACATCCGCTTTTCGCTTTTCAGTTGGGTGACACAGCGGAGCGTTGGGAATGCCACGTTTTGTTGCTTAACCGTCAGCCAACAAGTCGCCGGTGCCCACAGAAGTCGGCACCATCTGCTTCGGCCTCGACGCCTATCGGTGGTCTGGGCAGATATCAACAAACCTCAAAGTCCTAGCCACCCTGCCCACCTCCCAAGTTATCCACCTCATTTTTCGTGAACGGCCCGGGTAAACTGAGCGGACGCTTCTGCGTGTTGAATACCTTCAGGAAGGCCGAGACAGTGTTGTGGTCCTCACTGTAAGCGCGCAGCTGAGAGAACCACCTGGGAGTGCATCTATTGTCTTGCCCTCGCGCTTGTTTTTGCTGTGGCCACAGTTATTAGTGAGACCGAGTGAGAACACCCATTATGTATAGCCCCAGCCTTCAAGGGCAGACTCGACGAGTTCGGTCAGTGCCTGTTCCCCACTAATTGGAAAATTTAGAAATGCATGGGTGATGCCGCCAGGTGGATCCGTAACTTCCTGGAGGAGTTCAAGTAGCTGGTGAATAATTGCCGACTGATTGCTCCTGTAGAGCAGCAGAAATAAATTCTTGAGTCGGTAATGGTTTTCGAACTCATCGGCATTTAATTCATCAGCCGCAAGTTTCTTTGCGAGGATCTCAAAAACGTCGTCGTAGCCGTCAAGTCCATCCTTTACGACACGAATCGCTCCGTAAGAGTAACCGGAAAGTTTGGCCAGTGTACCGGCAGCATCGCAAATCTTGAACAGCAGCTCGGTGACCTCGTCATCTTCGAGATGATCGAACACCTTCTCTCCAAGCTCCTCAAGCGCACGCACGGCCGCGTTGTGATATTCGTAGTCTGATCGGGAGAGACTCTGCAGCACTTTTTCTGCCAACGCTGCGTCGATAGCGTCCATCTCAAGATCACACGCCACCTTGCCTTCCACCCGTGCTTTCGTCTCATGTCCACTGCCGCGCCAAGTCCTCGACCGAAATGCATCAATCAGTGATTCGGTCATGCGCTCTTCAAGATCACCTGCTGTCTGAAACTTCTTCACGGCGTCGATGGCTTCCTCATACTCGAAAATGTAATCTGTGACGAAATCATTGAACCGGACTTGCATTCCCAAGTCTGCTGCCGCAAACCCTCTCGAAGCCTCACCGGCTATGTCAAAAAGCGCCCGATACTTAATTGAGTCCTTGGCCTCATCAAGTAACTTCACGAAGATCGGCTCCATCCAGAAATAGGAAGCGCAATCGTCCCGAGTCGCAACGAGAGCCGCCATCAGTCTCTTCGAATTGTCCCAAACCGTAGCTGACGTCTCCTCGTCAACGATCTCGGCTCGGAGGCGGCCCATTAGCGCACGACAACTCCCCTCGTCGAGATTCCCGCACGCCCTCTTTGCAGTCCGTGAATCTGGCTCACCAGAGGCGAAAAAGTAGGGGGAATCGAGCCTGCGCAGGATGCTAAAGACCTGGGGCATGCCGGACGCCACCGGTTTTGCCATAACGCGGTCAACAAGCTCCGTGATACACCAGCGAGCTTCTTCTGGTGTCGAAGAATGTGGAGAGGGATGGGCACATTGG
This sequence comes from uncultured Bradymonadales bacterium, assembly GCA_964386725.1. Lineage (GTDB taxonomy): Bacteria > Myxococcota_A > Bradymonadia > Bradymonadales > Bradymonadaceae > CAYLTX01. The sequence continues at coordinate 25,138 of CAYLTX010000076.1, forward strand.
TGCCGTATCTCCTTGATTCTCTTGAGCTGTTCAGCCGTACGGTCATCAATAAGTTCGCCGTTTGCGGTGTCAATCGCACATTCTTCCCATGTGTTTTGCTGACGGTAGCTGTCTTGGATGCTGTCGACAGTACTTTCAAACTTCGCGTCTTTGGTTCGGTTGTCGACCAGCCATTGCAGCTTGCGTCGCAGGTCATCCATTGCCGCGTTGAACGCAATAACTACAGCTCCGCGATACGCACCGGCCCCGTAGCACTTCAGCGCCTCCTCCAAGAATTCGCGGACCTCGTCATCCCAGACCCGATTCAATTGCGATTCAATATCGCGAATCATTCAATTGCTCCATTCTGTTTGCAAAACATGGTCTAGAACTAACTGACTAGGACAGTCATCCCCGCGGCATTCGGTCTCCACTGCACAACGTACGTTTTCATCCACCCTTGCGTCTCGGCTCTATCGAGCCCAATCCGCGGAAGGGATTCTCAGTTGCTATAGTCAACATGCCATCGTTCGAGTGATCCTGTCGCGGGATTCTTGAGCCTGAGATATTCGGTGAACTCAATAAACTTCATGAAGAGCTCATGCTCCTGAAGTATTTCGCCGGTCTCTGAGTATTCGACGAGCATCACCGTATGCTCCTTTCCCGACGGCGCCGCATCACGAAACTCCTGAATGGCACCTTCGATAAGACTCCGCCACCGGCTGAAAGTGGTGTCAACTTCCTGCCTGAGCTTGTCGTGAACTGTACTCAAGCAACTCACATACATCCGGCAAAAGGATTTGAGCGGCACCGCGTGTGGTTCGTCAGCGAACACTTCGTCCAGTTCTTCTGCCACGGCGGATTTAAAGTTGCCTTCTATTCTTAGAGTCTCAACGTCGAGATATGCCGATACGCCGAAATGCAGCGAGTCCTTCTCGTGAACATCACTCTCAACACGTGAACTTGGAAAAGAGAGCCGGTGAACGGGCATCGCCCGATGTTGTACGAAATTGCGGAGCGCCTCGAGGGTGCGGTATTCGACGTGCGCGTCGTACTCTTGGCTCAACCAGTCCAAGAACGCGGCGTAGACGGCCGACTCTTTTCCAAAAGCATCCGAAAGGTGATGTTTCGTCTGATCAATATATGAACGGCACGCCGAGAACAGGTTGAGCAGCAACCGATCTACACGAAGTAGCGCCTCATGAGCGGCTTCATATCTTAAGGCGGTCCGATGAAGCATGCGGTCCATTGTCAGGTTGAACAGCCCCCGTTCGAGCGCTGCGTAATTCATCATCACCATGTCGAAAGTCCGCTCGATGGCTTGGATACGAAAGAGTCCAGTTCGCGCTCGCACTAAGCGGCCGAAGCGTTCTTGATCCAGCTCAATCCGCTTTTGCGGCCCGGAAGTCGCCTGGGTAAGTGCCCATCTGTCACCACCGTCATTCATAGGTGTCTCCGAATGGGAAGTTTAGAAGTGCGTTCCGCCGCTGAGTTGGCCGTCTTGCTTGACAACACATCATTGGCGAGTGCCCAGCAACAGATCGGAACTCAAACCGGCCTTTAACTCTCTAAGCTGCTCCATTTGTCTCGCTTCCTGCTCCACAGTTTCATAGAAGGCGAAAAGAGCCGACACCAACCTTTCCTGCTCTGCCGGCTGAGGGAGCGCGAGCTTTTCTCTGCGTAATCGAGTTACATACAGGTGCTTTATGGTTGACCCTCCTGCTCTGGAAAGAATTCGCTCCTGATACTTCGGTGCCTGCAGCAAGTTGGCTAGGAACCTACTATTAATCCGTTCCGGCAGTGGCCGAATCACCGCGACGGACTGATTCACACAGATATCGCCCACCCCACCTGGAACACGCGCAACCCGCCCCAAGCTGCCGTCCTTGGTGATTAGCACATCTCCAAACTGCGGCCGGCTCTTTTCCGTAAGCTCCTGATTATATGCGTGCTCTGAAGTGTGACGTGCGCTTGAGAAATCGATCTGGCCCTGTCGAATATTGGCAGCTGTAATCATCCAAGGTCCAGCGTGAGATTCCGGCATTGGGTTCGTAAAACCATAGGTACAACTGGCGGTAACGTGCTCTAGCTCCACAACCTCCCACTCCCTCGGAATCAACCCCAACTCCGTCTCTTTGAACTGCTCGGGATGAGCCACGGGGTCGCGCAGCTCGCCGTTTTCGTCGATGCCGCGGGTGAGGAGGTCGTGGAGCAGGCCGCGCTTCATCTGCTCGAGCTTGGCGATGACCTCCTCGGTGTTGCGGATGGCTCGGTCGATGGTGTCGAGGATGTTGGCGATGCGGCGTTGTTGGGGGAGCGGGGGTACAGGCACTGCCAGCCCCCTAATCCTGAAGAGCGCGAGCTTCGGCACGCCACCGCCGGTTCCCTTTAATCGAAAAACTTGGCGTTGGACGAAGTCGCTATTCAACTGACGAGCAAGAAACTCAGGCAATACCCCGGAGTTACTTTCAATTCTTGCGGCATTCTCCGTCAGAATGGTCCGAAACGAGCCCGGCGGGCGATAGACGCCGACGTACCCCAGAGAACCTGCGATTGAGATAAAGAGGTCGCCTGCGCGAATCTCATAGTTCTCAAGCTTGAAAAATGTCTCTTCGTGCAAGTACTCCAGCGCATCGAAATTGACATCTCGCTCAAAGAAGTCCTTGACCCGAAGGTACCGAAACTGAGTTCGATCCGGAGAGTAGGTATGACCCTTCGGAAGTCTTTTGCCTCCTTTTACTTCCGCTAGATCTGAAAGACGCGTGAGCTCCCAGTCGCTCGGAAGTTGATGCGATTTATTAGACATACCCTAACTCCTTCAAATAACCCTCCAGCTGCTCCCTGGCCTCGTCCCGTTCGGCCTCGATATCCCGTAGCGTCACGCGATATTTGTCCCACCAATTCTCCAGGGCGGCGACGAGTTCGCGGCGATTTTCGGCGACGTAGCGGGCGATGTGATCGGCGAGTTCGTCGCGGGTGGCACGGAGGACGAGGTCGCGGCATTGGGGGGCGTCGAGTTCCGTGCGGGCGTCGGTGAGGCGCTCGAGGAGGTTGTTGCGGCGCTTTTTTTGTTCTTTTTTGGTGTCTTTGAGTTTGGTTTTGAGTTGTTTTTCGGACAAGCCCTCGAGTTGGAAGGGATTGCTCTTTGAGGCCCCCCCTCCGTCGGCTGCATCGGGATGAGCTTGGCTGCTTGTTGGTGCCCCCCCTCCGCCGCTTCGCGGCACCTCCCCCGCATCGGGGGAGGGTTGTTTCGGGTTCTCTGGGTCGTTTGGGTTTTGGTGGGGGTCGTTTTCGCCGGCTTCGAGGGCGGCGAGGCGGTCGTTGATGGCGGATTTGAGTGTGTCGAGCTCGTCGAGTGTGTCGAGGTAGTCGGGGATGAGGTGTTGGGTGAGCTTGTGGTCGAAGGGGTCGATGCCGTTTTCGACGTCGGTCTCGACGGCGGCGCGGATGCCGGCGAGCCAGGAGTCGACGAGGCCGGGGAATCCTTGGTTGGCGAGGGTCTTGGTGTCGTATTGGTTGTCTTTCCACCAGGTGGCGATGACGCCGGAGGACTGGAAGCGGTCGAGCAGGCCGACCGGTTCGAGGGCCTCGCCGAAGGTGTCGAGGTAGTCGGCGCGGACCGAGGTGATGTCTTTGCGTTGGGGGAGGTCGACGAGTTTGGAGGAGTGGTCGTTCCACCAGGTGTCGAGGGCGGTGTAGATGTCGCGCTCTTTTTGGAGGACGGAGGGGTTTTGTTCGACGGTGGGTTTGAGGGCGCTTCTCGAGTCGATTTCGTCTCGGAATGCAAAGTAGTTGGTTGTTGAGGTCCCCCCTCCGTCGGCTTCGCTTTGCTTCGCCGACACCTCCCCCGTGGGGGAGGGATGCTGCTGCCCCTTTGGTGCGAAGATGGCTTCTGGGGGGAGGCCGTTTTGGGCGAAGAGGTGTTGTTTGGCTTCGAGCTCGTGGGCGGGGATGCCGCCTTCGAGGTGGGCGCGGACGTCGTGGGGTTCGGGGGGCGGTGCGTTGTCGGCGTAGCGGCGGATGTTGAGGTTGTAGTCGTTGTCGCGGATCTCGTCGATGTGGGCGACGTGGGCGTAGCCGGGGACGTCGGTGAAGCTGTTGTAGGTGGAGACGATCTTCTCGAGGTGCTCGGCGCGAAGGAAGTTTTGGGCGCTGCCCTCCTCGTATTCGCGGTCGGCGTTGATGAACAGGACCTTGTCCTTGCGGTCGGCCGGCTTCTTTTTGTTGAGGACGAGGATCGCGGCCGGGATGCTGGTTCCGTAGAAGAGGTTGGCCGGCAGGCCGATGACCGCCTCGACGACGTCGTCTTCGAGGAAGCCTTCGCGGATGCTCTGCTCGGAGCGGCTTCTGAAGAGGACGCCGTGGGGGACGACGGTGGCCATCTTGCCGCCGGGCTTGGTGACGTGGAGCATGTGCTGGACGAACATGAGGTCGGCGCGTTTGGCGCGGCCGGAGATCATGCCGTATTTGAAGCGCGGGTCCTCTGGGTCGAGGTCGCCCTTTTTGAAGCGTTGGCTAAACGGCGGGTTCGCCAGGACGCGGTCGAAGCGGACCAGCTCGCCGTCCTTTTTGTGGCGCGGGTTGACCAGCGTGTCGTCGTTTTGGATGTCGTGGTTGTAGGAGCCATGCAGGATGAGGTTCATCTTGCAGATCGCCCAGACGCTGCCGTTGGAGTCCTGGCCGGCGAGCTTGAGGTCGCTGGCGTCGCCGCCGTGCTCCTCGACGTATTTGCGCGCGGCGATGAGCATACCGCCGGAGCCCACGCAGGGATCGTAGATGCGCATGCCCGCTTGCGGCTCGAGGATGCGCACCATCAGGCGGACGACGTCGCGCGGGGTGTAGAACTCGCCGCCCTTTTTGCCGGCCGAGTCGGCGAAGTATTTGATCAGATATTCGTAGGCCGCGCCCAGCAGGTCGGGGAATTCGAAGTTGTCCTGGGTGAGCTTGAAGCCCTGGAAATGCTTGATGAGCTCGCGCAATCGGCTGTCGGAGAGCCGCGTGCGGCCGACCTTGCGGTTGAAGTCGATGTGGGTGAGCACGCCCTCGAGGATGTGGTTTTCCTGCTCGAGCGCGGCGAGCGCCTTGTTGAGTTCCTCGCCGACGTTCTCGTGGACTTCGTTGTGGATATGCGGCCAGCGGGCGCGCGGCGGGACGAAGAAGTCGTCGTAGTAGAAGTTCTGGTCGGCGACGTCCTCGGCCTCCTCGCGGGACTTTCCCTTGGCGATCTGGTCGTCGATGACCTTGTCGCGTTGCTCCATGAATACGTCGGAGCAGCGCTTCAGGAAGAGCATGCCGAGGATATATTCTTTGAACTCCGAGGCGTCCATCTTGCCCCGGAGTATGTCGGCTGCGGCGAGTAGGTGACGCTCGAGCTGAGCGAGTGTGATCTTAGCCATTCTTAGTACGTCTACTGCAAGGGTGGCATATCTTGAACAGGGGTGAGGCAACAAAGTCGTGCCGTGGCTCGACGTAGTATCGAGCCGCCTCGGCCCCCGTTGAATAGTCGGGAATTCGTTTTGCGCATTGTGCGTAGGCGCGGTGAATTTGGCAAGCGGGCCAAACGGTGCCACCCATCCTACAAACTGCGGCGTGACCGTAGGCACCCCACGCGGGGCCCACTCGATCCGAATCAGCGATCACGGCAGGGGGGGGAGCGTCGAGAGCGGGG
>CAYLTX010000077.1:0-30423 GCA_964386725.1 uncultured Bradymonadales bacterium
GAAAAGGCCGGCGCTGCATTTTTGCAGCGCCGGCCTTTTTGCTTTGCTCCTCACTTCTGGCTTCACTCCACCACTTTGACCACGTGGTAGTTCTTCTTGCCGCTTCGAAGCACCAGCATCGACTCGCTGGCCAGGTCGTCGAGGGTGACCTCTTTGTCCCAGCGCTCGAGCTTCTCGTTGTTGAGGTACGCCCCGCCCTGCTTGATGAGCCGGCGAGCGGCGCCGTTGGACTTTTGCAGGCCGGTCTCGGTGAAGAGGTCGAGGATGCCGATACCGTCGCCCTGGAACTTCTCTCGGGGGATTTCGGTCGACGGTACGTCGGCGAAGATCGAGGCGAGCTCGCGGTCGGTGAGCCCCTCGATCTTCTCGCCAAAGAGCATCTTCGAGGCGCGCACGGCCTTGTCGGCTTCTTCTGCGCTGTGGACGAGTGCAGTGACCTCCCAGGCGAGCTTTCGCTGGACGTCGCCGCGGTTCTCGCCTCGCTCGATGGTGTCGACGAGCTCGTCGATCTCTTCTTTGCTCAAAAAGGTAAATAGACGCAGCAGCTTCGGGCAGTCGGCGTCGTCGCGGCGCACCCAATACTGGTAGAACTCGTAGGGGCTGGTGCGCTCGCGGTCGAGCCACACCGCGCCGTCTTCGGTCTTGCCCAGCTTATTGCCCGCCGAGTCGGTGATCAGCGGGAAGGTCAGCCCGTAAGCGGTCTCGCCGAGCTTGCGGCGCACCAATTCGGTGCCGGCGGTGATATTGCCCCACTGGTCGCTGCCGCCGATCTGCAATTGGCAGGCGCGCTTGTCGAAGAGCTCGACGAAGTCGAAGGCCTGGATGAGCATATAGCTGAATTCGGTGTAGCTGATGCCCTGCTCACGCTCCTCGAGGCGCGCGCGCACCGATTCTTTTTGGAGCATCGCGTTGACGCGGAAGAATTTGCCGACGTCGCGCAAGAAATCGATATAGCTCCAATCGCAGAGCCAATCGGCGTTATTGAGCAGCGGCACCTCGACGTCGCCGCCGACGTCGGCCGGCAGGGTCTCCGGGTGCATCTCGGCGGCGCGCTGCAGCACGCGGTCGAGCTGGGCGCTGATGCCGGCCATATTGTGCTCGAGCTGCTCGGCGTCCATCAGGTTGCGCTCCTCGGTCTTGCCGCTCGGGTCACCGATCAGCCCGGTCGCCCCGCCCACCAGCGCCATCGGATCGTGTCCGTGGCGCTTGAAGAAGGCCAGCCCCATCATCGGCAAGAGGTTGCCCACGTGCAGCGAGTCAGCGGTCGGGTCGAAGCCGCAATATAGCGTCACCGACTCCTCGTCGAGCAGCTCGTCGAGCCCCTCATGGGTGATCTGATGGATGAAGCCGCGCCACTGGAGTTCGTCGAGGATGCTGCTTTCGAAGTTGCTCATGGGATTTTTGTGGTGTGCTGGGTTTGAGAGTGCTCGGAGGGGTTATAGAGCATAGGAGGGGGGCGTTTGGCAAGGCGTGGCTTCCCCTGCCCCCTCCGAGCATTGCATCTCAATCCGAGCACTGGCCAATACTGCCCTGCTGTTCGCATTTTTCCATATCCCTTTCCAGCCCGTAGCTCATTTTCTGTTCACAGTCGTGCTCAGCGCGCTGGTACTCTTCGCCACAGCGCTGCCCTGCGGTGCTCGACATGTCCACACAGCCCGATAGGCAATCTACAAGAGCGTTGTTCGCCTCGGTATAACACTCTGACACTTCAACGGAATTGTCTGCATGACAAATCGCGGCCTCACGCTCGCATGTAGAGGTCGACGTGCCGCCCAAGTCCTGTTTCACGTTATCGATGCAGGTGTTGTACGCCGCCGTCCCAGCGTCGTATTCGCACCCACATATCTGCTCGACAAAGCGGTTGAGCGAAGTTTCACTCTCATAAATAGCCTGGTCGACATCCTCCTCGGTCGCCCCACCTCCATCATCACCACAGCCAGCCAACACAGCCAGCGAGACCAAACCAGCAGCCAAGACAACTCTCACAACCCCATATTGTTCCATCAGCTTCATCTAGATTCTCCTTGCACCTGAAAAAATTACCGAGCGACCGCTATCGGTCGCCTACCATTGCGGGGGCTCATCCGACGCGGAGTAGAGTCCGAGGTGTCGGAGAGCCCTCATTATGGTTTTCGGCGCAAAGGGGGGGATCGTTGCGTACTTTTTTTGAGATCGGGCTGTGGCGGGGTCTAGGCGGGTAAATTAGGTGGGTGGCTGTGTTTTGGGGATGGGCGGCTTGGGCTGCTTTCCGGGGCCCCCTCCGCCTCGCGCTGTACTACGCGCTCGGCACCTCCCCCACTCGGGGAGGGGACCTCAGATGATCGGATGCACATGAGGTTGTTGGGGCTCAGTCTCCACGGTCCACGCAAACCGCTCCGATCACCCGAACAACAACCTCATCACCACAAACTGCCTTATATCCCCTCCCCGGTTCGGGGAGGTGCCGAGCGAAGCGAGGCGGAGGGGGCCCCGGATACCCATATCCCCAACCCACCACCTACTTCGCATAATCCACAGCCCGCGTCTCCCGAATCACGCACACTTTGACCTGGCCGGGATAGGTCAGCTCGTCCTCGATCTTACGCGCGATCTCCTTGCTCAGCGTATACGCCTGGTCGTCGTTGACCTTGGAGTTGGAGACCATCACGCGGATCTCGCGGCCGGCCTGGATGGCGTAGGTTTTGTCGACGCCGTCGAAGTCCAAGGAGATGCGCTCGAGCTCCTCGAGGCGTTTGACGTAGGTGCCCAGGATCTCGCGGCGAGCGCCGGGCCGCGCCCCGGAGAGCGCGTCGGCGGCGATGACCAGGTGGGCGATGACCGAGTTTTGGGGCTCGTCGTCGTGGTGGGCGGCGATGGCGTTTCGGACGATCTCGACCTCGCCGTGCTTTTTGGCGATCTCGGCGCCGACCAGCGCGTGGCTGCCCTCGCGCTCGTGGGTCAGCGCCTTGCCCATATCGTGGAGCAGGCCGGCGCGGCGGGCGAGCTTGACGTCGACGCCGAGCTCGTCGGCCATCAGGCCGCAGAGGAAACCGACCTCGATGGAGTGCGACCACATATTTTGTCCATAACTGGTCCGCCATTTGAGGCGTCCCAGGAGCTTGATGATCTCGGGGTGCAGCCCGTGGACGCCCAGCTCGAAGGCGGCCTGCTCGCCGGCGTCTTTGATGACCTGGCCGATCTCCTGCTCGGTCTTCTCGACGACCTCCTCGATGCGGGCCGGGTGGATGCGCCCGTCGGCGATGAGCTTCTCGAGCGATAGCCGGGCGATCTCGCGGCGCACCGGGTCGAAGCCGCTGACCACGACGACCTCGGGGGTGTCGTCGACGATGACGTCGATGCCGGTGGCGGCCTCGAGGGCGCGAATATTGCGTCCCTCTCGGCCGATGATGCGCCCCTTCATATCGTCGGAGGGAAGCTGGACGACCTTGACGGTGCGCTCGGTGACATACTCGCCGGCGTAGCGTTGGATGGCCGTGGCGAGCACCTTTTTGGCGCGGCGATCGGCCTCGTCCATGGCTTGTTCTTCGAGCTCGCGCACCTTTTGGGTGGCCTCGGTCTTGGCCTCGGCGACCAGCGAGTCGACCAGCTCCTCTTTGGCCCTCTCGGCGCTATACCCGGAGACCTCCTCGAGCCGCTTTTGGACGGTGGCCTCCTGGCGGCTGATGGCCTCGTCGCGCTCGTTGAGCTTCATCTGGCGGTCGTTGAGACGCTCCTCACGGCGGGTGGTCTCCTCGTCGCGCTCGTCGAGCTTGCTGGCGCGCTCGTCGAGGTTGGCCTCGCGCTTGGTCAGCCGCTGCTCGAGCTTTTGCAGCTCGGCGCGGCGCTCTTTGAGCTCCTTTTCGGCCTCTTGTTGAGCTTCGAGCGCGATCGACTTGGCGTCGAGCTCGGCTTGCTTGGTGACGGCCTTGGCCTTGCTTTCGGCCTCCTCGAGCTTGCGGTCGGCTCGTTGCTGGGCGGCCTGCTTGATCTCCTCGTCGTATTTTTCCTTGAGTTCTTCGCGTACCGTGCCGGTCAGCTCCTCGCGAAGCTCGACCTCGACACGCTTTTTGGTCTTGTCGACCGTCTCGTCGCGCAGCTCGTCGAGTCTGTTCGAGACTCGGGATTCGAGCGTGGCATCCGCTTTTCGAGTGGCGAATAATATCCCGGCCACCAGGCCGACGATTATCCCCACCGCCAAAAAGACGATGTCCATCATATTAACTCCTACTTATATATGTCAGGCGACCCAAAGGAGCACCAAACGGCCTCCTCATTGGTCGCTATGACGTCCATGGAAATGTCGTGGGGTTCGGTGGGGACTTCTCCCTCGATGAGCTGCCAGTCGTAGCAAATACCGACTAAGAGCGGGCGCCGAGGCCCCTGACGTTGTGAGTCTTGTCGTGCTGAATCTGGTTGTGCTGAATCTGGTTGTGCTGAATCGGGTCGTGCTGGAGAAGTAGCGAGCGCGCGGCTGAGCGCACGATCGTAGTAGCCGCGACCAAATCCCAGGCGCCTGCCCTGGTGGTCGAAGGCGGCGCCGGGCACAAAAAACACCTCGATGGCGTCGATGGGAGCCGGCTCGCCGGAGGGCTCGGGGACGCCGAAGGCGCCCTCGGAGAGCTCGTCGAGGCTGTCGACTTCGATGAATTCGAGGGTGTCTTCACCACTGACGCGCGGAAAGTACAGCCGAGCCCCGGCGGCCTTGCGGCTGACGAGGTAGCGTCCGGCGTCGATCTCGTTGCGGATCGGCGCGTAGCCTGCGATCGACGAGCAGGCCTGGAGCCGCTCGACGTCCTGCAGGCGTTCGCAGAGCGCACGCGAAGCTCGCTCGGCGACCGCCGAGGTCATCTCGTCGCGCTTGGTCAGAGCCGCGGTGCGCAGCTCGGCCTTTTTTTTCTCGGATGTCTCTTCGGACGAGCTCTGTCCGGCCATCGTATCTGCTCACGTGCGAGTTGAACGCGAGCTGACAGGCATGTCGAAGTTTCTAGAGATTTGACTTCATGCCGGCGTAGGCCTCAGCCGGAGTCGGGATTCTGCCCGTCGATGTCGACTTGTTCCAACATCGCCAGCATTGTCTCAGTGCGGTCGGCGATCTCTTCCTTCAAACGATCTATATCGTGCCGCGCCTCGAATAACTCCTCGGCGACGGTCATGCTTGCCAGCATTAAAAGCTTCGAGAGCGGAACCGCGGGCGCCGCCTTTTGGAGCGTGGCGACTTTCTTGTCGATATGAGCGGCGAGTTGGCGCACAAATTCAGGATCACGGTCGCTCTTCACGGATAATTTTTGGCCGCGAATTTCAACACTGACCGCTTTCGCCTTCGACGTCGTCGAGGTGGTCTGTGTTCCCACTCGATTAACCGTTGACGTCTGCGAGTCCCGAGATGCCACGCCGTACCTCCTGCCCACTGCCGAGAAGACCCAATTCACGCACTCATTGAGAAACGCATAAGCTGCTAAACCCGTTCTGGCTTGTTGATTGGCGCATCTTGACCACCGATTTCGCTCGACGATGCGCCGGGGCATCGCCTCGCTGCATCAGTGGCCAATCTGCATCCAATCACCTGCGCCATTTCCGGATTTAGCAACGTACGCATTTCTCAGTAATCCTATCGCACCGGGCCGAATAAAGACGTTCGACACGGCTAGATAAGCGTTGCTGCATCCTTGAAAATCGATGCTGCCATAACTTAGAACTTTGACGTAATTCTATGCAAGCATGCATTTAACCGAGATGGAGCCGAGATGGCCGACGACGTCCCTTCGAGCGACGCCAAAGACGGCTCTGAGCAGACCGACGCGCCGATGCTGACCTACGGGCGCGTGGTCGGCTTCGTTGTGGCCGTGATCGCCTGCGTGATCGTATTGCCCCATACGCAGGCCGAAGAAGACACCACCGAGGGGCTGACCGCCCAGGTCATCGTGCGCGAGCATACCGACGCCATCGGCCAGGCGCTCGCCGAGATCGGCGCCACGGCCGACAACCCGGTGCGCGTGCGGGTCGATTACGAGGGCCCCGAGGCCGGCCGAAAGCTGAGCATCCAGGAGCTCCAGCGCCTGCCGCAGGCCGAGTTCCTCGGGGAGACCGCCCCGGACGCGGCGGCCACGCTCCGATTGGTGGTCAGCAGTCTCGAGTCGGACGTGCGAGTGCGCGCCGAGGTCATCCCCCAGCGCGGCCATCCCTTCGAGGCCTTCTCGGCCGACAAGCGCGCCGGCCGTTGGACGGCGATTCTGCCGCCTCTTTTGGCCGTATTGCTGGCGCTGTTTTTCCGCCGGCTGATCGTCGCGCTGGTCGCAGCCGTGTGGACGGGCGCGGCGCTGCAGACCGACTTCAACATCTTCGAGGCCACGTGGATGGGCGTCGAAAACTACCTGTGGGGCAGCATCGCCGACGCGTTCAGCCTGTATATCATCGCATTTACATTCAGCCTGGTGGGGATGGTCCAGGTGATCACCCGCATGGGCGGCATGCAGGGCGTGCTCGAGGTCTTCGCCGGGCTGGCCAGGACCGCGCGCTCGACCCAGGTCGCCACGGCGTGTGTGGGCCTGGCGATCTTCTTCGACGACTACGCCAACACCATCGTCACCGGCACGACGATGCGCCCGATGGCCGACAAGCGGCGCATCAGCCGCGAGAAGCTCTCCTATATCGTCGACTCGACCAGCGCGCCGATCGCGGGCATCGCGATCATCTCGACCTGGATCGGCTACGAGGTGGGCCTCTTCGACACGCTGTCGGCGCAATTAGGCCTCGGGATGAGCGGCTACGAGATCTTCTTCCAGATCTTGCCGCTTCGCTTTTACTGCATCTTCGCGCTCCTCTTCGTGTTCATGAACGCACTCAGCGGCCGCGACTTCGGCCCCATGCGCGAGGCCGAGCTACGCGCCCGCAACACCGGCGAGGTGCTCCGCCCCGGCTCCACGCCGCTGACGAGCAACGTACTGTCCGACCTCGAACCGGCCAAGCATATCACCGCGCACTGGAGAAACGCGGTCATCCCGGTAGCCACGGTCATCGTGGGGACGATGCTGGGGATGTTTTGGTCGGGCTGGTCGGGCGCATTGCCAACCGGCGATCCGGGCTCGATCCCCGGGCTCGGCGAGATGCTCTTCGGCGAGGCCGATCTGGGCGGCTTTTTCGCCGCCTGGGGCCAAGCTGCGGGGGATATGGGCGACTGGACGGCCTGGCGAGATGCGTTCTCGGACGCAGACAACGCCAAGGTGCTGTTCTGGGCGGCGCTGATCGGCAGTATCGTCTCCATCGCGCTTGCCGTTGGCCAAAGGTTATTGAGCCTGTCGGACGCCCTTTTGAGCTGGCTCAAAGCCGTGCCCGCCATGTGGCTGGCCGTCGCCATCCTCGTGCTCGCCTGGGCCATCCAGGGCGTCTGCGGCGACCTGGGCACGGGCATCTACCTGGTCGGCGCCGTCCACGACATCATCACCCCGGTGATGCTGCCGGTGCTGACCTTTTTAGTCGCCGCGGTCATCGCCTTTGCCACCGGCACCTCCTGGGGCACCATGGGCATCCTGCTGCCGGCGATCATCCCGCTGGCCTTCTTCATGACCCAGGACGCTAGCCTTGCCGGCGGCCTCCAAGGCGGCGGCATCATCCTGCTGCTATGCTTCGGCGCAGTCCTCGACGGCGCCATCTTCGGCGACCACTGCTCGCCCATCTCCGACACCACCGTGATGAGCTCGATCGCCTCGTCGGTCGACCACCTCGACCACGTCCGCACCCAATTTCCCTACGCGATGGTCGTGATGACCGCGGCGGCGGGGCTTGGTTATGTGGGGGTGGCGTTTGGCCTACACGTGGTGGCGGCGCATGTGTTGGGTGTGGCGGGGTTGGCGGGGATTTTGATGGTGGTTGGGAAGAAAGTGAGAGAGTGAGAAAGTGAGAAAGTTAGATACTGCAACTGCTCCCGATCGGTCTTATGGGTTCGGTAAGACCTTTGTTGTTTCTTACTCTCTTACTCTCTCACTATCTTACTCTCTCGCGTCCAGCGGATACTCATCCGCTGGCGCGGCCGCCCAATCCCACATCGACCCCGGATAATTCGCCACGTCGTCGTACCCGAGGTGCGCCAGCACCACGACCAACCACGCCGAGCGCACCCCGCCGGTGCAATAGGCGACGACTTTCTTGTCGGGCGTGACGCCGAGCGCCTCGAGCTTCTTCTTGATCTTCGCTTTGGGTAAAAGGCGCCCGTCGGAGCGCAACAGGTCAGCATAGTGGATATGCTCGGCGCCGGGGACGTGGCCGCCGCGCGACTCACCGTAAGGGGTCTCGCCGTCGAATTCGCGCTTCTCGCGGGTGTCGAGGACGACGTAGTCATCGGACGCGTAATGCTCTTTGAGGCCGTCGCGGTTGATGGAGAGTTTAGGGCTCTTGGCGGGCGTAAAATCGCCGGTGGGGACCTCCCTGCCGCCGATGACCGACTTTACGCCGGCGTTTCTGAGCGCTTTGTGGCCGCCGTTGACCAGCGCGACCTTGGGGTGGCCGAGCGCGCGGAGCATCCACACGATGCGGCCGTCCTCGCCCCAATTATTGGGCGGCTTTCCGACCACCAGCACCGGCTTGCCCTTGGAGATGCCGAGCTCGCGCAGCTTCTTGGTGAGCGCCTTTCGATCATCGAGGAGCTTGCCTTTGTTGTGGTCGTCGCTCTGCGAAAAATCCTTCCAGTCGACCGATTGCGCCCCGGGCACATGCCCCAGCTTCCAGCTCCCCCCGCGCGTATCCAGCACCGTGGCCGCGTCGGCCTCGATGAGGATCTTGGCCTTGTCCGCACTAACGATCCACTCGGACTCAGCGAGCTCGCTCGCCTCGGCCGACGGCGCCATGAGCGGCGCAGCCGCGACGAAGAGAAACGAAAGAGCTATGAGGATGTATTTGCGCATTCTGAGTTTCACCCGAATTCGTTGTTGCCTTGCCTGGACCCCTGGACCCCTGGACCCCCGAACCCCTGACGTACATGACGCACCGCGTCGCCGTCATATTCACGCACAGCCCTGAACCTGACAAGAGCCGCCCCTTCCACAGCACCTCATATTCCGCTATTGTCGCCGCCAGAAACGACTACTTTTACAACCCGCTCGCGGAGTACAAGATGTTGACGCGCAGGATCTTCAAAAATTGTCTCGTAGCCCTGATGTGCCTGACCTTTGTGGCCGCCGGTTGTGGCGACGACAACGACGGCAACAACAGCGGCGGCGGAGAATTGAGCGATGCCGGCAATAATAGCGCCCAGGACGGCAGCTCGAATAATAATAATCCGGACGAGGACGGCGGCACCGACGAAGACGCCGACGGCGGCTCGGAAGAGGATGTCGACCCCAACTACGACCCATGTAACGACCCCGACGATCCGGATGCGTATTGCCCCTGCGACGACGGCATGTCGTATTGCAACGGTGAGTGCGTCGACGTGAACGGCAGCTCCGAAGATCATTGCGGCGCGTGCAACGCGACGTGCTTCGGTCATTTGGGAGGGACCTGCAACCAAGGCACTTGCACCTGCGACGACGAAAACACCACATATTGCAACGGCTTTTGCATCGACACCGAAACCGATGAAGTCAACTGCGGCGAGTGCGGCAATGAATGCGGCGGCGACAACGTATGCTTCGACAGCACGTGCATGAGCCTCGGTGAGCGTATTGCTGCCGAGATCAATCAGGTCCGCAGTGCCGAGACGATGTGTTCGGGCGACGCGATGGGTCCGTCCTCGCCGCTTCGCTTCGACCCGCTGCTGACCGCGCCTGCCCAGGAGCACGCCGAGGATATGGCCGCCAACGGCGGCGAGGCTCAGGGCGATCTCAACGAGCGGATTTCCCAGAGTGAGTATGAAGGCCAAATCATTCTGCCGTTGCTCCACCCCCGCGCCCAGCCCAGCGAGCTCATCGACGCGATCTTCGAGGATTATTGCAGCGACGCACTCAACCCCGACGCCGATGCTATCGGAGTCGGCGTCGCCGGCGACCTTGGCGAACAGAGCTGGGTGGTTCTGATCGCTACCGACGCATAAATCGTCCACCACATCCAACCCTCCGCGGCCCAAGCATGCCGCGGAGGGTTCTTTTTTATCTGAAGAGTTTTTCTGGAGAGCCGGTTTGATGCGCAGACTCACCTACTGCCTGGTCGCCCTCGCCTGCCTGACCCTCGTCGCCGCCGGCTGCTCAGACGATGACGACACCGGCGGCTACGGCCAGCACACCGACGCCGGCACTCAGGACACCACTCCGGATGTCACGCCAGACGTCACGGCCGAGCCGGACGCTGAGCCCTGCGAGGACGGCCTGGAGCGGTGCGGCGGTGAGTGCGTCGACCTGAACGAGTCGCGCGATCACTGCGGAAGTTGCCGAGCGAGCTGCTTCGAGTGGACCGGCACCTGCATGGACGGCACCTGCGTGTGCAACGACGACCAAGAGACCTACTGCGCCGGCGACTGCGTCGACCTGAGCGCGGACAACGACCACTGCGGCCAGTGCGGCCTCAGTTGTGCCGGTGGCGCGCCCGACGAGCGCGAGGTCTGCCACGCAAGTGAGTGCAAGACGCTGGTCGAGCGCGTCGCCGAGTTGACCGATGAGGCGCGCTCGACCGAGACCGACTGCGACTCCGAGGGCGTCTTCCCGCCCACCGGCGGACTACGCATCGACCCCGCGCTGACCGAAGCCGCCCAGGCCCACGCCGACGATATGGCCGAGAACGTCTTCATGGACCACACCGGCTCCGACGGCAGCAGCCCCGGCACACGCGTCGGGCGCACCGAGTACCCCTCGACCGCGGTCGGCGAGAACGTCGCGCGCGGCTACTCGACCCCCGAGGCGGTCGTTCAGGGATGGCTCGATTCGGACGGCCACTGCAGTAATATTATGAATGATCGGTGGGAGGCGATCGGGGTGGGGATTGCGGAGTCGGAGGGTGGCGAGTTGTTTTGGGCTCAGGTGTTTGGGCCGGAGTGAGGGGGGGTTGGGGATTGCAGCCGGCCGGAGAACCCCTCCGCCTCGCTTCGCTCGGCACCTCCCCTAAAAGGGGAGAATTATACCGCCCAAACACCCGCTCCGGTTATTGAGGCAGGATAATAGCCCCCCGCGGCCAGCGGGGGGCGCGGCGGCGTAGGCCGCCGCGGGGGTTCCCCGCCCTAGCAGCCCCTTCAACCTTCCTCTCGCCCACCCCACCACCAAACAAACCCAAACCCCACCAAAATCGGCAGGATCCACACCATCGGCAACAGATTATCCTGATCAAACGCCGGCAAAAGCTTCAACGGCACCAACAACAAGCCCAGCCCCGCCAATCCCATCCAAAGATACCGCAGCCAGCCCTCGGCGCGCTGGGAGCCGAAGGCGAGCGCGATTCCCAGGGGGGCGACGAGCAGCGTGAGCGGGTTTCCGAGCAGGAGGTTTTCGTTCCAGTAGGTCACCTCGTGGTCGGTGATGGTGCTCATGATGAATAGCGCCAGCCCGGGGATGCCCACCATCAGGCCGATCAGCGCGTTGTAGAGGCCGAAACCAATGCGCCGTCCGCGGGTCTTGTTGTCGAAGTAGCGCCAGCCCAGGGCGACGCCGGCCGCGCCCAGGCCGAGGCCGACCAGTAGCGCCCACGGCCAGCGGGTCGACGGCTGGTCGGGGACGGGCTCGCGGTCGGACTCGTAATAGGTCCTCTCTTCTTTGACCAACGACACCGTCTCGCCGGCCGAATTGGTATACTCCAGGTCTTTGACGGCGTCCTCGAGTTCCTCGGGTAGGAACATATCGTCCCAGCGCTGGATGGGCTGATCGATGTCGTCGTTCATCCAGAACATCAACAACATCTCCATGGGCGGGTTGTGCATGGAGTGGCGACGGGTGTGGTCGCGGAAGGTCTGGTCGCTGGTGTGGGAGGTCGCCTCCTTGAATTGGCCGTCGACGGCGTCGTCGATGGCGTCTCGGATGCGCGTCGAGCAATTATCGTTGTAGTGGTGGTAGAGGTACTCGCGGTTCTCGGGCAGCACGTCGGTGCCCAGGAACGTGGCCATCTTCTGGCGCTCGTCGGGCTCGAGGTTGAGTTCGAGGATGCGCACGTCGCGGTTCATCCGCTTGTACAGCTCGTAGGTGCGGTACTCGGGCGCCTCGCCGACCCAAAACCACAGCCGCCCCATGGCGAATTTGAGCAGCATCCCGTCGCCGAAAGAGAACATCCCGTAATTATACAGCCGCGAGTGATTCAGCCGCGTGTCCTCGACGACCA
Organism: uncultured Bradymonadales bacterium; assembly: GCA_964386725.1. Classification (GTDB taxonomy): domain Bacteria; phylum Myxococcota_A; class Bradymonadia; order Bradymonadales; family Bradymonadaceae; genus CAYLTX01. The sequence goes on from CAYLTX010000077.1 coordinate 12,208, forward strand.
GCGCGGTGTGACCAAACCAGGCGACGATCTCGTCGCCCGGGCTGAACGTCACCAGCTTGATCTTTAGGTCCTCGGGCTGGCTCTCGCCGGTCATCCAGGGAGGGTCGGAGGCGGCCGCCGGGGCGGCGAATAGGAGGCCGACCGTGAGCGTGATGGCAATGAGGAGCCAGCGGGGGAGGATGGTTGTGGGTTCTTGGGAGCTCATGGTTTTCTTTTTTGGTCGTAGATTATTCATATTGATCATCGATGAGCGACGACCCTAACCGAGGGTGCGAACGGCAAAAAGCGCCGTTCTTACCCCCGGGTATGGTTTAGGTCCACGCTCCGGTTGGCCCGTGTGGGTGGTTCGTATGGCGATGTCGCGCGTACGAGCAAACCGTACCACCCATGACGTTCGACCGGGCGTAATATGGGTGGTCCGTGTGGCGACGATGCGCGTACGAGAAAAACGTACCACCCATGAGGCTCGACCGGGCGTGAAACCAAACCATAGCTGGGGGTAAGCCCACACCGGTAGCGCGCCCCAGCGCGCGTCCGGTGGGGCGCACCCCCAGAGAGCCGCAAACACCACGAACGCTCTCTATAAACAACGCCGCCGAGCTGCCATACCTCAAAAAGTATACCCGAGATTAAAATGCACATTACCAAATTGCTCGCCGGTGCGCCGATCCAGGACCATGCCGTAGTCGACGACCAGCGGGATCTGGTCGACGATCAGATAGCGCAGCCCCAAGCCCGCGGCGGTGCGTAAATCTCCGAGAGGGGCGTCGCCCCCGAAAGCGTCCTCATAACACCCGACACGGGGTCCGGTATTCGCAGAACCCGAAAAACAATCGACCAGGAGGCCGGTGTCAAAGAAGACCGCCCCGTACAGATTGATGCCGCGGATCAGTGGATAGCGCAATTCGGCGTTGTAGTTGAGCATGAATTCGCCGCCGGTGGGCTGGTCGTTGTCCAGCGGGCCGAGGCTGTTGTTGGCGAAGCCGCGCACGCTGCCGGCGCCGCCGAGTCGGAAGCGCTCGTCTTCGGTGACCAGCCGGTCGCGGCCGAAGAACGGCAGGATATGCCCGTAGCGAAGCCCCTGGCCGAAGATCAGGTCCTCGAGGACCTCGAAGTATATATTCGTGGTGACCAGCAGCCGCAAATACGAGTCGTCGATGGCACCCTCGCCGCCCTGGACGAGCGTCGCCCCGGTGACGAGGCCCGGCTGGAGCTGGACGTAATAGCCCTCCGTGGGGTTGAGCGGGCTGTCTCGCCGGTCGAGGGTCAGCTCGGGGACGAGCTTTCCGGTCACGCGCCTGGGCGAGAAGATGCGCTCGCCGTCGAGGGTCGGGTCGGCCGGCGTCCACAGCGCGGCCTGCTTGCCCTCGATGCCGATGGAGACGAACAGTCGGTCCATAATCTCGGAGAGTTGCTTTCTGAGCTCGAGGCGCAGGCCCCATTCCTCGCGGAGCACGTCGTCGTAACTCAGGCCGACCAGGTCGAGCATATAAAACGGTGCGACCGTCAGCGAGAGCTTGTCGATATCCGTCCAGCCCTTCAAAAAGCGCGGGTGATTGTAGACGAGCTCGGCGCCGATCAGATAGTCGAGTTGGCCGGCTTGCTGATCGGTGATGCCGGCCGTCTCGGTACCCGCCTCGAAGAGCTGCATCGAGTCGAAGGCGCCGATGAGCCGCGGCCTAAATCGCTGGGCGCGGCCGAAGAGGTTGTCGTCGTTATATTGGGTCTCGCCGGTGAGCAGCAGCCTGCGCGAGTCGCCGAGCAGGTCGCGGCCCTCGAAGCCGAATTTGAAGTCCATATAGCGATTGCGGCTCTCCTCGACGCTGATGAGCAGCGCGGCGTCGGCCTCCTCCTCGAGGCGCGCCCTGTCGTCCAGCCCGATCGCCTCGATGGAGACCGAGTCGAAGACACCCAGCGAGCGCATATTGCCCTGGCCTTCGAGGACCTTTCGCACGTCGAAGGGATCGCCCGAGTCAAGCGGGATCTCCTGGTAGATCAACGAGGTATTGGTAGCGAAGTTGCCTCTGAGCAGGATCTCGCCCACGCGCACGAAGGGGCCCTCGGTGATCTGGTGGGAGACGCGGACTCGCTCGGCCTGGACGCCGCCCTCGAGGTCGCAGCCGCTCCCACGCCGGATGCGCCGGCAGACCCGCCGTCTTTCGTCGCCTTCGTCGCTCCAGTGGCATAGCTCCTCGAGGTCCTCCAGGCTCTGGGCCACGCACCCGCTGGGCATGCGCGGCGCCTGGCATTGGACCGCTTCGCCGGTCATCTTGCGGCAAGTCGTCTCGACCTCGGCCAGCGGATAGCCGGCCGACGAATAAAGCTGGACCAGACGCGAGCGGTCCGCCTTGAGCTCGATGGGCGAGAAGCGGCCGCGGTCGCGCACGGTGATCTCATCGACGAGCAGGCCGCGGGTCATATTGCGGTTTCCGACAAACGCCACGCGGTCCGCGACCGTCGGTTCGCCCTCGTCGATATATAGGTGGATGCGCAGCGCGTCGCCGGCGACCTCGAGCTCGAAGCGCTCGACAATCGCCTGCAGAAAACCCTTCGAGCGATAGACCTCCTCGAGGCGAGCGAGGTCGCCCAAAAGCTGCTCGCTCTGTAGATAGCCGCCCTCGGCGAAGAGGCCGAAGCGGCGCGTGCCGAAGTCCTCGGTGAGCTCCGTGCGGCTGAGCTTTTTGTTGCCGTGCAGCACGATATCGCGGATCTCGTAGCGTCGCCCGGCGTCGATCTCGAAGTGAATGCGCCGGTCGAGCCGGTCGCGACGAGTCTCCTCGGCGCGCACCGTCGCGAAGGGATAGCCGCGGGTCTCGTAGAGCTTTCGGATGGCGCGCTCGGCGCGGCGAAGCTCCTCGCTGTCCACATAGCCCGACTCGTAGAAGGGCAGCTCGCGGCGGAGCTCCTGCACTGAGAAGAAGACGTCGCCCTCGAAGCCACCCCCCCACTGCGGCCCCTCGGAGACATCGACCAAGATGTCCACGCAGCCCGCGTCAGAGTCGCGTTTGGCGTGTTTGTCGAGGATGCGCGCCTGGAAAAAGCCCAGCTGGCGGTAGTGGTTGATCAACGCCTCTTGACCCTCCTTGAACACCTCGGTGCTAAAGCGCGGGGCCATGATATCGAAGCGTCTGGTCAGAATGGAGTGGCTGGAAAGCAGCTCCTCGCGCGCCTCCTCGTAATCCAGCGAGCGCAGCCCGCGAATGCCCACCTCGCAGATCTCGAGCTCCTCGCCCTTTTTGATGCGGAAGAGCACGTCGACCATATGGTCTTGGTCTTCGACCGGACGCACGTACATGCTGATCTCGGTGCCGAAGAACCCCTCCTTCTCGAAGGCATCGCGCAGCGTGCGAAGCTGCGCGGTCGCCTTGGAGCGATCGCGTCGGTAGGCCTGGCCCTGGCGGAAGATGAGCAGTTTTTCGAGGTCTGAGGCGAACGGCGGCCCGTCGATACCGGCAAATTCCACCCGGCGAATGAGCACTGCGCCGGTGGCCTGGATATCGAGCGCCACCCCCTGGTCGCCCAGCTCGGTGGTGGCGTTGATGGTCTCGAAGAAGCCGGTCTTCGCCAGCCGATTCTCGGCGCGACGAAGTGCCTCGGCGCTGAACGTCATGCCCACATAAAGGCCGGCCAGGTCGCGCATCTTGTCGACGGCGACCGGGTTGTCACACAGATCGAGATCACAATCGAATTCGATGCTCACCACCGGCTCGCCCTGCTGCGCCGCCCACAGGGCCTTCTTTTCGGTCTCCAGCTCGTCGGGTTCCTCTTGCGAGTCGGGTTGCTCCGAGGAGCCCTCGTCGACGATGTCGGGCACGCCATCGGCGGGATCGTCGGGCAGAAATTGGCTGAACGCCGGTGAGCTCCATCCCAACACGCACCACGCCACGGCGATCGCAATTGCGACGCGAGAGGCTTTGGTATGTGGGATGGTGTACGGCATGTGAGGGCGGACGGCCTTTAATTCAGCGGGACTCGATATTTGAGCTTGAGATCGAGCAGGAAGTTATTGGTCTCGGTCTGGCTGCGCTCGCTCATCTCGGCCGACCACCGATCGGAGAGCTTATACTCGAGTTGATAGCGCTGGCCGCCGGAGGTCTCGGCCATGCCGGTGTCCAGCTGGAAGTTCCAGCTCAATCGGCGCGTCAAGCGGTCGCCGATGCGCACCTGGGTGCGCTCGACGCCGGGCATGATCGTGAATTCGGAGACCTTGACCACGTCCTGGATCTCCTTTTCGATGCGCCCCAGCAGCGGGCCGAGCGCGATCTCGAGGGTCGGCCCGCTCGCGCTCGAGGCGGTCAGCTGGTCGACCGTACACCCCGTAAGCAAAAGGCTCAAAATATCGCGCTGGTCTGCGTAGGGATTGCTGTCGAATTGAATGTCGAGGTTGTCGGCGTATCCCTGCAGGTTGAGCAGCACGTGATAGTACTGCTCTTCATTATCGTCGAGATTGCCCGACAGTGTCATATCGGTCTGGAAATCATCGGCGAGTTGGTCGTCGCGGCAACGGTTTCGGATATCGGCGCCGGCGGAGACGTCGATCCAGGGGTTTTTGGGCGCGCCGGTAAAGCGCACCGTGCCCGAGCGCACCTCGAAGTCCTCGCCCTGAAAGCTCACCGTGCCGCCGGATGCCTCGATGTCGCCGGTGACGTAGGGCTCGAGCAGCGTATCGCGCAGGCGCAGGTCGACGCGCAGCTCGAGGTCCAGGCCGAGCCGGTCGATCTGATTGCGAATCTCGAAGCCATCGCGTGCACGCACCGCCAGATCAAAACGAATATCCTCGAGTGCGGGTATTTGGTCGAAGATGCTCGCCTCGTAGCGCTCCGTGCGGCGGTTGAAGGCGCCGAGCACCCGGCCGGTGACCTCTTGCTCGAAGAGGCTGATGTCGCGGTAGAAGTTGCCGTCGAGCACGTCCGCGCTGCCGCTGACAAGCCAGGTCTCCGGCCGGCGCACGTCGCGCGCCTCGAGGCGCAGATCGGTGTCGAAGGTCAAGTTGGCGGTATTGGGCACGCGGTAATTCATATTGTGACTCCAGGCGCGCACCTCCAGTGCCCCGGGTTTGCGCCCCTCGAAGCCGAGCTCGCCGGCGACGTTGAAGACGCCGCCCAGCGCCGACCCGGTCAGCGGCGCATCGTCGCTCACGTGGATACGCTCGGGCTCGAGTTGCACCGTGCCGCTGGAGACCGTGACCGGCTCGGGCAGCCCGCGCAGGGCAAATTCGGCTCCCTGAAACGCGACCCGCCCGTCGGCCACCAGGCTGTCCAACGTGCCGCGAAAGCTCGCGCCGACGTCGAGCAGGCCACGGGAATCGAGCAGAACCGTCGGGAAGACGTCCGGAAACGTGCGTCGTGCGGCGTTGAGCATCGAGAGGTCGAGCTGGCCGTCGAGGGTCACGTCGAGCAATAGCGGGTCGAGCACCACCGCGCCGTCGACGCTCACGTAGCGGTCACCCGTACCGATGGTCGCCTGCTGGATCTGCAAGATCTCCCCGTTGTTCAGGCCGAAGACCAGCGGGCCGCGATTTTTGATCGTTCGGTCCGACGACTCCACCTCCAATTGGGTCAAATACGACAGAATTTGGTAGCGCGAAAAATCCTTCTCCAGGAAGAGCTCGACCATGCCCGTGACGGTGGCCTTGGAGAGCACCGAGCTATCGCCGAGTTCGGAGACGGCGCGGGTCAGGTCGAGTTCTTCGACGCCTAAACGGGCGTAGTACGGTGACTCGGCGTCGAGCGGGATCTGCACGCGCACCGTCGCTAACGGGAGCACGGCGCCCTCGATATAGATGGAGTCGTCGACGGCGTTGACCACCAGCGCGGCGTCGCCGATCTGGCGGTCGCCGACGGCCACCTCGTAGAGTTGCAGGTTGCCGCCGAGGCCGGGCTCGGCGAGCGAGCCCTCGCCGTGGAGCGAAAGTTGAGCGCGACCGCGCGGTCTGGCCGACGAGGGCAATAGCTCGAACGGCGCGATCTGCGAGAAGCTGATATCGCTGCCGTCGAGCCTAAACTCATAGGACTCGTCGAAGCCCAGATAACCGTCCGCGTAAAACCGCCCCGCCCCGGCGGCGTCGAGTTCGAGGGCGTCGAGGACGACCCGATCATCCTCGAGGCCACCGCGCATTCGCACGCGCGGGATCGACTGGCCGAATACCTCGGCCCGGTCGATGGCGGCTTCGAGGCGTGCGTTGGGCTTCTGGAGCGTGCCGGTCAGCGCGCCCTTCGACGAAAACGTCCCGCTGACCGGCACGCCCACGTCGAAGAGCTCGGCGACCGCCCCGAGATCGACGTCCTCGCTGGAAAACTCGAGATTTGCCGGCTGGACGCGCCTGAGCGCAAAGGCCGACTCGCCGCCGCGGCTCAGATCCGGATCGGCCTCGAGCAGATCGATCCAGCCGCTGGCCCGAGCCCGGCCCAGGCGTGTGGCGACCGCGGCCTGCTCGATGGTCAGCCGGCCGCGGCGAAGCGCCAGGCGCAGGTGCAGATCATCGGCGGCCACCGGCGCGCCCGCGAAGCGAATCGGCGCCTGCCGGTTGCGCACGTCGAGGGTGAGATCCGGCGAAGCCAGCGGCCCCTCGACGGTCGCCTGGGCGACGATGGGCCCCTCGACGGCCTGCAGGCCGTAGAGTGACGCCCACGAGCCCACGTCCTGAATATACGCCGAGGCGCGCGCCGGCTTCTGATCCGGGCCGTTTTCAAAGGTCAGCGTGTGGTAGTCGAGGCGCAGATCGTCGACGAGGATATTATCCCCGTCGAGCCCCAGGCGCGCTTGCGGCACCACGACCCGGTCCATATTGACCCAGGTGGTCGCGCCCTCGCGCAACACCGCCGTCGACGCCGGGGCGAGCAGCTGGTTGTGGCGCTCGAGCACCCAGTCCTCGGTGGCGGTGACCTCGGCATATTTTTGCCGGGCGTAGTCGCGCAGCCCGAGCGGGCCGAGGCGCGCCGGCTCGCGCTCGAGCGGCACGCCGCCGTGGACCTCGAAGCCGCCGGAGGCGCGGCCGTCGAGCCAGGGCAAGTCGACCTCGAAGTCGTTCAAAAGCGAGCGCGGATTGACCCCTTCGAAGCTGCCCTCGCCGCCGTATTGGACGCTGAAGATATTGAAGTAGGCCTCGGGCACCTCCAACTCGCCGCCGTGGACTTTGGCGCTGGCCTCGGTGATGTCGAGCCATTGGTTTCGAAGCGCGAGGGTGGCCTGGACGTCCTCGAAGTACAGCCCGGCAGCCTCGATGAGGCTGGCGCGCAGCTTGGCTGCCCCGTCGATCTGCTCGAGGCTTCCGCGCGCGGCGATCTGGAATTCGGGGACCTCGAAGTGAACCGCATCACGGATAAAATACTGCGACAGCGGGCTCCAAAGCGGCACGCTCAGCGAGCCGACCCCGTCGTAGGTCATCACCTGGGCGTCCGGGCCGTCGCCGCCGGGAAAATTCATCTGACCGCCGGCCTCGACCTGTGCGCCCTCGATATAAAAGGCGAGCGTGTCGACGGTGAAGCCATCGTTGGCCCAGCGCCACTCGCGAATCTTGGTGTCCTCGACGGTGAACTGCCAATCACCGTATTCCTCGGGCATGCGCACCAAGTCGTTGGTGAAGTTGAAGTCGATCTGGGGCACGTCGAGGCGATCGACGCGCATCAGCAAGGTCTCCGGCTCGATGGAGATCGAGCCTTTGGGCAGGTTGAGGTCGGGCACGTGAAAGTCGAAGTCGGGCATGACGTAGCTGAGCTTCGAGTCGACGAGCTCGATATCGGAGAACTCCACCGATAATCCGCTGGGCTCGTCAGCATCGTCGGACTCGTCGGAGTCGCCGAGACCGAGCGCCTTGAAGAGGCCGAAATTGCCCTCCTCGTCAAAGCGCAGATGGACGTGGGCGCCGCGGGCATAGGCTTCGTCGAAGGAGATGCGCTTGGTCAGCAGCACCAGGGGACGCACCGAGGCGTAGACCTCCTCGGCGTCGATGACCGGGCTGTGGTCGGGGGCCTGGACTTTGGCGCCGTAGAGATGCACGCCGGTCAGATTCGGATCGACGACCAACTCCTCGACGGCGAAGTGGCCGCCCATCTGCTCGTGCAGCGTTTGGGTTAGGTCCTCGACGAACCAACCGGAGTTGGCATAAAGGTATAGGGCCACGTACAGTGTGGCGACGAAGGCTGCCGGCACCAAGAAGATCAATGGGATCTTCACATGGCTTCGGTAGACCTTAACGTCGATCTCGTCTGTGAGACCGCCCAGCGGCATGAGAAATCGCCTTTACAAGAAGTCGAGGGCACAGCGCCCGCCGGCACATATAGCACACTGCGCCGATGGCGTTCAGTATGCGATGAACTCCGCGGACGGTCGAGCGCCTTTGCTGCCGTTAGTTGGACGACGGCTGCCCCTGCTCTTATTCATTCTTTTCAACACCTTGTGCCCGGCTTTATTCAGTTGCTCGGATGCGGGGCGGCCGACGACCAGCGAGCAGCGCGACCTCGGCCACACCGTATTGCGCCGCGGCCTGGAGTTTCGACTCACTCCCGGTGCAGTCGTCACCCGCAACGAGGAGTCCGTGCAGGCGCGCGCCTCCTCGCCGCTGCCGCGCCTCGCGCTGAGCAGCGGTCCCGACGGCGCCCGGGACGTCCATATCACCCTCGAGAACGTCCACCGCGACGCGCGGCTGGTGGTCCTGCGGGTCAACCCGCTCAGCTCCAGCGAGATGCTCGGCTGTCCCGACGCGCGCGACGGCGTGCCGATCGCCTGCGCCCAGCAGCCCGATGAGCCGGCATGCACCGCCCCCGAGGTCGAGCGCCCCTCCAACACGCGAACCGAGCTGTCCTTTGAGGCCACTCTCGAAGGTTGCTGGCGGGCCAGCTATGCCCTCGAGTTCGACGACGACGCAGCCGCCGAGCCGCTACGCATCGGCGTCGTCGGCCGCACGGCCTCGCTCGGCGAGCTCGAAGACGCCCTCGAGGCGGCGACCGCCGACGAGCCCGATTTTATCGTGCTGCTCGGAGACAACGCCGAGAATAGCAGCCTCAACGGGCTGCGCCAGCTCGAGCTCGTGCGCGAGCGCGTCGACTACCCGGCGGTCATCCTGCCCGGCGAAGAGGAGTTGGTCGACGGCTCGCGCTCATTATTTTTGGAGACCTTCGGCCCCTTCGACTTTCGCTGGGACATCAAAGGCGTCCAGCATGTCGCGTTCTACTCGGCCGACGGTGAGCTGGGCGAAGGCGGCGTGGCGCGCCTGGCGAACACGATCAGCCGCCTCGACGACAACCGCCCCAAGCTCGCCTTTACCCACACCCCACCGGTCGATCCCATCGGCCCCAGAGACCGCGGCTTCGAGGGAGAACTCGAGGGCGCGCGCACCCTCTCCGCCCTCTCCGAGCACGGCGTCGACAGGCTCTTCGTCGGCCACATCAACGACACCGCCCGCGAGTCGATCAACGATATGCGCGTACATCTGACCAGCGTCGAGCGGACGCGTGAATTTCTATGGGTGGTCGTCGATGGCGACGAGGTGAGCGTCGAGCGACGCGAGTTGTAGATGGAGAGCCGGCTTCCCAGTCGGCTTGTGCCAGCAGGGATGCTGGCGCTCCTTTTCCTATTTCGCGACGGCCTTGGCTCTCAGCGGATCTTCGGGCCATGGATGCTTTGAATAGCGCGCGCGGAGCTCCTTGCGGACCTCCGGGTAGGTATTCTCCCAGAAGCCGGCGAGGTCGTCGGTGACCTGTTGGGGGCGGTAGTTTGGGGCGAGCAGGTGGAGGAGGACGGGGATTTTGCCGCGGGCGACGGTGGGCGTGCGGGCGGTGCCGAACATCTCCTGGATACGCACCTCTAAGACCGGCGGCTTGCCGGCCTCGTATTTGAGCCGGCGCGTCTTGCCGCTGGGGACGGTCAGGGCGGCGGGGGCGTGTTCGGTGAGCGCGGCGATCTGCTCGTGGTCGAGGTAACCCTTGATGGCGCCGGGGAGATCGACGCGGCGCAAGTCGGCGAAAGTGCGCTTGCCCCAGCAGATCTGCTCGAGGATCTGGCGGAAGCGGCTGTCCTCGGCAATGGGGTCCAGCTCGAAGAGATCCAGCTCGGGCATCGCCTCGCGCAGGAAGCGAAGCCGCTCCAAGAATTGCTCGCCATCTTCCGATAGGCCAAACGCCTCGCTCAAGCGCTCGGCCGCCGCGCCGGCCAGCATGGTGGCCACGTCGGCGGGGTCGGCGTGCTCGTCGACGGAGACGACCGCCTCGGAGAGGTTGATGCCGGCGAAGCGCTCGCGCTCGATGGCGGTGACGCGGGCTCGGTCCTCGTCGAAGTCGACGTCGACGTGAGTCTCGAATCGCTCCGGGAAGAGCTCTTCGAGCCAGGCGCGCTCCATGCGGCTGGCCAGCCGGATGAGCTCGCGACTCTGCACCGCGCCTGTATCCCGACCGCGGGTGCGCCCGCCGATGGAGGCGGCGACCAAAAATTCGGCGTCTCGCACGATGCTCTCGTAGGCCAGCGCGAGCGGCTCGCCGCCGACCATCACATACCGGCGGCCCTCGCCGCGGCTGATGCAGATGCGGTCGGGGTAGCCCACGGCGAGCGCCTTGAGCGCGTCTTCTGTGCCGCCCGAGGCTTGTTTCTTGGAGACTTCCTCGCCCGACAAGAGCCGGTAGAGCTGGTCGCGGACCTTCTGGACGCGACGGGCGCCGCCGATATGGGCGTCGAGGCCGAGCCGGCGCGCACCATGGGTGCGCCCGGAGGCGACCTCGTCGAGCACCTCGACGCGGCGCATCAGATCAGAGTCACCGCCCGGAGCGCCCTGCTCGACGCGACTGATAAAGTCGCGCTCGCTCAAGATCGCAGCCATCGCGGCCACGGTTCGGAGGCAGCCACGCTCGGCGCCGGCGATGAGCATGCGCCCTAGCCTGGGGTGAGCCGGCAGCTCGAGCATCTTTCGGCCGATGTCGGTGAGCCGATGCTCGCCGCGCTCGACCGCGCTCAACTCGCGAAGCAGCCCGACCGCGCGCTCGATGGCGTGGTCGGGCGGCCCCTCGAACCAATCGAATTCCTTGGGGTCGGCGCCACTCCAGGCCATCACCTCGAGCATCGGCGCGGTGATATCGACGCGCTGGATCTCGGGGGTGTCTTCCTCGGGCATGCGAAACTCGAAAGCCTTCGTCCACAACCGATACGCCCGCCCGGGGCGCACGCGCCCCGCCCGGCCGGCGCGCTGGTCGGCCGACGCCAGGCTGATATGGGTCTTTTCGAGCCGGTCCAGCCCCGACTGCGGCGACATATGCAGCTGTTTGACCAGCCCGGAGTCGACCACCGACGTGACGCCCTCGATGGTCAGCGAGGTCTCGGCGATATTGGTCGACACGATGATCTTGCGGCCGGCGCTGGACTCGATGGCGCGGTCTTGCTGCGCCGGCGGAAGCGCGCCGTATAGCGGCAAGACCTCCACCCCGTGGCGCTCGGCGGCCGGTTTGACCGCCTCGATCGTGCGGCGGATGCTGCCCGCACCGGGCATAAAGACCAGCACGTCGCCGTCGTCCTCGGGGTCATCGAGGATGCGGCTGACTGCCCGCGATGCCTGGATCTCGATGGGGGAGTCGCTTGGCTTGTCGAGGTATTCGATGTCGACCGGGTAGGTGCGTCCCTCGGACTCGATGATCGGGCAGTCCAAAAAGTCGGCGATGGGGCCGGTGGTGATCGTCGCCGACATCACCACGAGCTTGAAGTCGTCGCGGACCTGCTGCAGCTCACGCAAGAACGCGACTGCGAGGTCGGTGTGGATGCTTCGCTCGTGAAATTCGTCCAGGACGACCGCGCCGACGCCCTCGAGCAGCGGGTCGGATTGCAGCCTGCGGGTGAGGATCCCCTCGGTGATGATGGCGAGTTCGGTGTCCCGGGAGATGCGCCGGTCGAAGCGGACCTGATAGCCGACCTCGCCGCCGAGCTCGACGCCCCGCTCGTAGGCGATGCGTCGGGCGGTGGCCCGAGCGGCGACGCGTCTGGGCTCGAGCACCAGGATGCGGCCGCCTTCGGCCAAGCCAGCATCGAGCAGGGCCGGCGGCACGCGGGTGGTCTTCCCCGCGCCCGCCGGCGCCTGGAGCACCAGGCTGCGGTGGGTCTTCAGTGTGTCGACGATATCCGGGAGGACGTCGTCGATGGGGAGGTGTTGAACGTTCTTCACGCTTACTCTTGCGCTTCAAAATACTCGAAGAATTCGCTGTCCGTGGACAGCAACATCGTGGTGTCTTTGTCGACCACGTCGGGATAACTCTCCATGGTGCGCAGGAACCGATAGAAGTCGACATCCCGCTCGTAGGCTTGCGCATAGACCGATGTGGCGCGGGCGTCGGCCTTACCCTTGATCTCCTGAGCCTTCTTGAAGGCGTTGGACTGGATCTGCTGGAGCTCACGCTCCTTTTGGCCGCGGATACTGGCCGCCTCGCCGCGACCCTGCGAGCGGTAGCGCTCGGCGATGCGGTTACGCTCGGCGATCATGCGCTGGTAGACGCTGTCGCGCACATCTTCGTTATAATTGATGCGCTTGAAGCGCACGTCGATGACCTCCATTCCCAGGTCCGCGGTACGCTCGTCGACGGTCTCCAGAATGTCTTTCATCAAGTCGGTCCGGGCCACTTTGACCGCTTCGAGGCCGGCTTGCTCTTCGTTTTCGAGCTCGATGTCGACCATCGGCTCACGCTCTTCGGTGCTGGTGCGCACGATCTCGAGCAAGTTGTGGCTGGCGACCGCGTCGCGGGTCTCACCGTCGATGATGTCATCGAGGCGCGACTGAGCGCCCTGCTCATTGCCCACGCGCTGGTAGAATTTGAGCGGATCGGTGATGCGCCAGCGGGCGTAGGTGTCCACCCAGATAAATCGCTTATCCTTGGTCGGGACCTGATTTTTGTAGCCGTCCCACTCCAGAAAGCGATTGTCGAAGTAATGCGCCTTCTGGATAAAGGGGGCCTTGAAGTGAAGACCCGGCTCACTCACCGTCTTCCCGATGGGCCTGCCGAATTGAGTGATGACGACTTGCTCGGTCTCATCGACCACATAGGACGCAGATACCAACGTCCAGACGCCCAGCAAGAGTACGACGATGGGGATTATCTTGAGAGCTTTCGTCATTGGTTCCCCTTCTGGCTGGTGGTGCGTGACTGACTGGCTTTCGGAAGTCCCGACTCGCCCATTTGCAACAGCGGCAGGACGCCAGAGGCGTTGCCGTCGATGATATACTTGTCGGTGATCTTCGGTAGCACCTCGCCCATCGTCTCGAGATAGATGCGTCGGCGCGTCACCTGTGGAGCCTTGGCGTACTCCTCGTGGAGGCTGGTAAAGCGCGATGCCTCACCCTGAGCGCGGTTGACGCGGTTGACCGCGTAACCCTCGGCCTGCTCGATGGTTCGTTGGGCCTCGCCGCGAGCGCTGGGGATCTCTTTGTTATAGTCGGCCTTGGCCTGGTTGATCAGCTGCTCTCTTTGCTGCTGGGCCTGGTTGACCTCGTTGAACGAGGGCTTGACCGGGTCCGGCGGCGTGATGTCCTGCAAGATGACCTGATCGACGCGAACGCCGGTCTCATATTGGTCGTTGAGCTCCTGCAACTTCGCCTGGACGCTGGAGGCGACCTCGCTACGACCGATGGTCAACACCTCGTTGACCGTGCGGTCGCCGACGATCTCACGGACGACCGCCTGGGTCATATACCGGAAGGTCTCTTGGACGTTTCGGACCCGGAAAAGATATTTCTCCGGGTCGACGATGCGGTATTGGACGGTCCACTCGATCTGGACGACGTTGAGGTCGCCGGTGAGCATGAGCGACTCGTCGGGGTAGTCCTTGGTCGAATACTCGGTCTCGACATCGGCTCGGACCGTGCGAAAGCCAAACTCCTCTTTGAGCTGCTTTTCAGTGGGTACCTTTCGCACCTTCTCGATGCCGTAGGGCAGCTTGAAGTGGAGTCCCGGTCCGGTCTTGCGCACATATTCGCCCAGACGCATGACCATGCCCGCGCTGTCGGCGCCGACGGTAAACCACGCGCTCCAAGCGCCAATGGCCAACGCCACTGCGACCAAGATGACGCCGATGGTCTTCGGGCGTATCTCGATGTCGGGGTTCTTGGACTGGAACTCGTGAATCTTGTCTTCAATATCCATCGAAGAGCCTTGGTAGAGGTGTGGAGACCTGCCCGATGACTTCGGGCAGGTCGAAGGCACTATAGGTACTCAACCCTCTTGTGCAATGCGTCGAAGCTCGTCGAGATCCCAGATGCGCGCGCCGCCGCGGCCGAGCTCGAGCAATTTTTCTTGCTCGAGCGCCTGGATGACCCGCCTGACACGCTCGCGATCGACGCCGGTGAGCTCGGCGAGTTTTCTGGGCTGCAACTTCAGGTCGAGGCGCCCGTGGCCGTCGTCGTCGAGCGAGCCCTCGGTTTCGACCAGATGCAATAAGACCTTGGCCAACCGGCTCCTCGGAGTGGTAAAGAGCAGAGGCTGAACCGGAACCCAGAGGTCTCGGCGCTTGTGAAATAGGCCGACGCGTGTCTCGAGCCGCCCCAGGTGCGGGATGACCATCTGGCGGAACTCCTCGCGCGGCATCACCGCCAAGAGCGTGTCGTCTCGGGCGCGCAGCACCAGGTCCTTATGCTCGAGATTGCCTTTGGCTTTGCCGAAGACGTCGCCGCGGCCGAGGGTGACCTCGGCGGCGCGGCGCGCATCCTGCAGCCAGACATTCCCGTCGAGCACGACCGAGACATCGGAGTCGTCGGGGGCGCGAAAGATATTGGCATGGTGGCCCCACCGCTCCAGCCGAGCGCGCTCGGTCAGCGCCTCGAGCACCTCGTTGGGGAGGCGCTCGTCGATATGTAGATCCTGCAAATACCAGAACTTCGGAAGGTACATTTGCCGGTCGGTTCGAAGGAGAATCTTCCATCGCTGAAACCCAGCGCGACGCGTCCGGGCCAGCATCGAATATTATGATGACAGCCAGCGTCCTATTTGGTCACGGACAACTTGGCAACCAATAAGGCAGCTGCACTGTTCCGAATTTAGATCCAAACAACCGTAAAACGTCTTTACTTGCCGAGGCTGTGGTCTCTAGACTTGTGACGCAGTCTTCCATGACGAGATGCCGCTATGATCAAAGTTTGTCCGACCTGCGACCAAAAATATCCTGAAGACGAAGAATTCTGTGGCAAGGACGGCACTCGGCTCGAGGAATTGAAGGATGAGACCGTCGATCCGCTGTTGGGCAAAGCGCTCGACGGCCGATGGGTCATCCAGGAGCGCATCGGCGAAGGCGGCATGGGTTCGGTCTACCTGGCTTCGCAGCGAAGCGTCGACCGCCAAGTCGCCATCAAGACCCTTCGACCCGAGCTGTGCAATAGCCGCGAGTTCGTCGACCGGTTCTTCCGCGAAGCGCGCGTCGCCAGCACGATCTCGCACCCCCATTGTGTGACGATCCTCGACTTCGGGCAGACCGACGACGGCACGCTGTACTTGGCCATGGAGTACCTGGAGGGCATGCCGCTGGCCGACCGTCTGCGCCATCCGGATCTGAGCGTGCGCGAAATCCTGCAGATCTGCATGCAGATCTCGAGCGCGCTGGCCGCCGCCCACCAGCAAAATATCATCCACCGCGACCTCAAGCCCGACAACGTCTTCCTGCTGTCGATCTCCGACGGCAGCACGTTTATCAAAGTCCTCGACTTCGGCATCGCCAAGGTGCTCGACGCCGAGAAGGATATGACCAAGACCGGCCAGGTCTTCGGGACTCCCGAATATATGAGCCCCGAGCAATGCCGCGGCGACAAGCTCGACGGCCGCTCGGATCTGTATAGCCTGGGCTGCATCTTGTACCGCATGCTCAGCGGCCACCCGCCCTTCGAGTCGGACACCCCAATGGCGGTGCTCGTCTCCCACGCCAGCGAGAACCCGCCGCATATCAACGAGGTCATCCAACGCGGCGACATTCCCGACCAGCTCACCGATTTGTGCATGCGGCTGCTGGCCAAGCAGCCCGATGATCGCCCGGCCGACGCCCAGGCCGTGCGCGCGGAGCTCGAAGCGATGATGGGTCACACGACCTCCGGTTCGACGCCGGCGGTCCGCGGGCCGGCCTCACAAGATGAATCCGCCCCCGAGGGCACCGGCCCGACGATGGCGGCGGACTCCGGCGAGGTATCCGCACAATCGGGGCCCCTGGCCGCTGACGGCGGGACCGCCGGCGGCGGCTCGGCCCGGCAACAAGTCGAACAACAAGCCGATCCACCATCGGCACAACGGGCCCAGGCGAGCAGCGGGCATACCGCAGCCCAGGACGCCTTCGCCGAGGAAAAGAAGAGCTCCCTGCCGCTCATCCTAGGTGTGGGCGTCGCCGTGCTCCTCGCCGCCGGCTGCACGATCGGCGCGATCTATGCCAGCTATACTCATTTTGTCGGCGACGACGGCAACGCCATCGCCGCGCTCTTCGGCGACGACGAAGCTGACCAAAACGACGAGAACGCCGACGAGCCGAGCGACGACGAAGAGCCCGCGGTCGCCGACGGCGACGATCAAGCCGACGAGGCTGACGAAGCTGACGATGGCGAAGCAAAACTCGCCAAGAATGAGCCCTCCGACGACAAAAACGAGGGCCCCGGCGACGATGGCTCTAGAGACGATGACTCCGAGGACGACAAGCCCGGAGGCGACTCCGACGGCGCCAAACCGGCGGACTCCGACGACGACGGAAAAGGCGGCTCGGGGTCGGATGACAGCTCCAAGAGGGCCGACGCAGACGACAAAAAGAACGACGACAAGAAAGACGATGGCTCCAAGACGACCAAGGTGGAGGTCAACGCCGACAAGGCTGAGGTCGCGGTCAATTCGAAAGAAGGCGACTCTGAGAAGACCAATAAGAAAGCCGATAAAGACGACTCGAACAAATCGGACGCCAAGGCGACGACCGACACCAAAGAGAAAGACCCGCCCAAAAAGCTCGGAAGTATCCGCCAGACCGGATTGTCGGCCAGCGGCAGTGCCTGCATTAAGCCGAACGTCGAGAAGGTCGAGCGCAGCGCACGGAGCCGGTTTTCGAGCTGTTATAGCGACGCGCTGGGCGCAGACCCGGATCTCGGGGGCAAGGTGATGATGGCGTTCAACATCTCCACCGACGGCAGCGTCATCACTCCCGAAATGCTCGTCTCGGAGGTCTCTCCGGTCGACTCTTGCTTCTTGGGTGCGCTGAGTAATTTGCGCTTCGATCCGCCCTCCGGCGGGCGTTGCTACGTGCGACTGACTTATCAACTGACGCCTTAGCTGTTATGCCGGCAGGGATGCCGGCGCTCCAGCCGGCGCTCCGACTAGACCTCCGAGCGTGCCAGCACCTCCTGGCGCATATGGAGGTGTGCGTCGAGCACCTTCGCCATATTGGATAACGATGCGCGCGTCTGGGGATCTGCGGCTCCGCGGGCGAGTTGGCGCACCTTGGCGCTGGCCGTCGACATCGCGCCTGCGGCCCGCTGCAGGCTCGGCGGCTCGGCCATATTGGGCGGGCTGGGGGGCTCGAGGCCGCCGGCCGCCTGGCCCTCGACGAATGAATCGAGCCGCGCCAAGAGCTCTGACATCATCGGGGCGACGTCACTCTTGACCTTCTTGTCGGCCATATGCTCGGTGATCGCCGAGCGGAGCTGGCGCACCTCGCTGGCGGCGGTGTCGTCCCACGGCTGCTGGGCCGCTTGTCGCTGAGCGGGTTGTTGCTGAACGGATTGTCCGGCGATCTTGCTCATTGGTTCTTCTCCATCCATCGTCGAGCAGCCACCTCGTCCATCGCCGCCGACTGGCGGCGCTGTTGCTGGGTCGCCTGCTCTTCTTGCCAATTCTCCTTATGCTTCTCGACCGCCTCGAGCTCGCGAGTCGCCTCGATGAGCTCGGCTTTGGCGCGCGCGATGGCCTCCTTTTGCTGCTCGACGGCGCGCCGGGCACGCTCGATGCTCTCCTCGATGCGCAGCTCGTCGCTGCGCAGGCCGCTCACATAGGTCTCGAAGGTATTCATCTGAGCCAGCGTCGCCTCCCCCGAGCGCACCCGCTCGTCGTGGCGCTCGCAGGCCTCCCGGCGCCGAGCGGCCGCCGCCTCGAGGTCCGCCCGCTTCGTGGCCACGAAGTCCTCGCGCCGCTTTAGCTCGGCCAACTCCCGGGCGTATTCGTCCTCGGCTTCTTCTTGCTCGCGTTCGCGTAGTTCGAGAAGCACCTGCAAATCATAGTTATCGGACATGCGTCCTCTAGG
>CAYLTX010000078.1:0-3400 GCA_964386725.1 uncultured Bradymonadales bacterium
GGCTGAGCACCTGCAGCGAGCGGCGGATCTCGGCGTCTCGGCCGATCACCGGGTCGAGTTTGCCGCGCCGGGCCAGGTCGGTCAGGTCGCGGGTATATTTCTCCAACGACTGGTATTTGCCCTCCGGATCGACGTCGGTGACCCGCTGCGAGCCGCGGACCTCCTCCATCGCCTGGAGCACGTTGTCGCGCTCGACGCCGTGCTCGCGCAGCAACTTACCGGTCGAATCCTTGCTCTCGCTGAGCGCCAGCAGAAGGTGCTCGGTCGACACGTACTCGTCGCCCAGATCGTCGGCCTCGCCCTGCGCTGCGTCGAGCGCATCGGACAGCGCGCGCGACACGCCCAACTGGCCGCCTTCGACGCGGCCCAGGCGTTCGAGCTCCGACTCGACGGCCGTGCGCAGCCGGTCGGTGCCCACACCCAGCTTCTCGATGATCGGCACCACGATCCCCTCGCGCTGGTCTAACAACGCGTGCAATAGGTGCACCGGGCGCACCTCGGCGTGCTTTCGATCACCGGCCAAGTCCTGAGCGTCGGCGATCGCCTCGCGCGACTTGATCGTAAATTTTTCACTTCTCATAACATATCCTATACGGCTTAGTTTGGCTGACAGGTGTCCGATCCGCCCAGCGCGTGCAGCGCACGCACCTCGAGCCTCTCCGACACAACGGTCTTATTCGCGCAATAAGTTAGGCACCGGCCCACCGGGGTCAAATCCTCGCCTCAAAGCGCCTCGATCGCCTCGTCGAGCGCCGCTCGCCAATCGCCGATCAGGTCCGGGCCGATTCCGTTGGTCTCCTCATAGTGCGAGCCGGGCGCCGCATTGAAGTAGCCGCTGGTCTCGAAGTCGTACTCCGGGACCATATACCCCAGAAAATCCATCCCCAGGCCGATGAAGAACGGATGCTCTGCGCCCACCCACTGATAACCATAGGGAGGCTCCGGCGCGGCCGTCCAATCCGGAGGGTTGGTCTGGTCGGCCGACACGATGCAGGGGTGGTCGGCGCCGGGGTCGTCGGTGGGCAGGCCCTGCTCGTCGCATTCGGCGGCCACCCGCCGCTGCTCGACGTCGCCCACCACCGGCGAGCGCACCGTCGGTTTGCCCGGAAACCCGCCGACCAGCGTCTCCGGAAAGACCTCCCCGGGGGCGGTGAAGAAGCTCACCGACCCCAATTGAACCACCGCGACCTCGGTCAGCACCTTCGGCACGTCGGGCGCGTAATCGGTCCCCCCAAGCGGCGTGGCGTTGTAGATATCGCGCTCCAGCACGCCTAAAGCGTACGCGGCCAGCTGGAAGACCGTATTGCGAATCGGCGACAAGAACTCCTTGCGCGCAAACCGCAACTGGGGGGTGTCGACCTGCTCCAACTCACCGCGGTCGACCGCGCCCAGCACATGGCCGGCCAGGGACTGTCCCACGGCGTCGGCCGCCTCGTAGGAGTGGCGCTCCTCGGGCTCCTCGCCGGCGTAGTCTTTCGCCCCGCCCCGGCCGGGATTGATCAACCCGCCCACCGTGCCCGCGAAGAACACCGTCACGCCGCCCAAGCCGTCCAGGGCGGGCTTGTCTGCGGTCGCCTCGAGGCCCTCGCCGATATATTTGCGCACGAAGTGCGGGTAGTCGGAGGTGATATACGGGTTATTGGACCACAGCACCTCGGGGTGCTGGCCGAAGCTCAACAGCGTGGCGATGCTCTCGTCGGTGTCGGCAGCCCTCAGGCGCACCACCGGCACGTCGTCGTTGAAGATGTACGGCGGCCGACTGTCACTGATCGCCAGCCCCTCGACCCCCACGTCGAGCACCGCCGCCTCGGCGCGAGCCGGCTGCAATGACTCGACCGCCTCGACGATCGCCTCGGTCGACTGGGCGTAGATCCCCTCGATAAAGCGCGGATTCCGGCCCGACTCCGACGGCGCCGGCGAGCCCGGCCCCCACTGGCCGGCGGTGTCGGGAGCCTCGTGGTTGTGGGTGCCGGCCATGATCAGCAGATCGACGTCGACCTGCTCGGCGACGCGCCGGCGGACCTCCTCGATGTCGGTATGAAACCAGCCGATCGTGTCCACCGCCGCAAAGACCACGGTCACGTCGTCCTGGCGCAGCGCGGCCACCTGCACCATCAAGTCGTCGTGGGCGTATTTCGACACGCAGCAATCGGGCGCGTCGCAGCCGATCTTGTCGTCGGGACAATATTGGGCGGGCCGTCCATTGCTGAAGCCGGCCAGCCACATCGCCTGCATTTTCCCGTCGGCCTCGCCCTCGTCGGGGCCGTCATAGCCGTCGTCGCCGGGACATAGCCCATCGTAGCCGCAGTCGTTCCACACCTCGTCGTCGACGCTGCCCACCCCGAAGTCGAGGTAATTGGCCTCGTCGACGCCGGCGGCAGTGGGCGTCTCGAAGCCCTGCGGGGTGACCACGCGGCTGGCCGCCCCGGCCAACAACTCGCCATCGCCCCCGCCGTCACATCCGGCGCTGCCCGGGCATTTCTGCACCCCGGCGGCCTCGTAGATGCACACGCGGTGCTCGTCGAATGACTCGCAGGTCTCTGTGGGCCGGCAGTCGCCGTCGTCGACACAGCGCCGGTCCATATTGCTCACGCACCTGCAATCAACCATGCGTTGGCCCTCGCCACAGGGCTCGACGCCCGGGCATGCCTCGGGCGCGTCGGCTGCGTCGGCGTCGCCCACCTCCGGGCCATCTTCGACGATGTCGCCATCGCTCGGACCGCTGTCCGCCGGCGCCGCGTCAGCGGCTGCGTCGTCGACCGACGGCTCGGAAGAACACCCGGCGACGACGAACCCACACACAGCTGCGAACACAATGACGCGTGCGATGGCTGTTTTCATTATTTCCTCTCTCGATTCGAAGCTTCCAACACGCAAAAACACCGCCGCCCGAATCGTCGACTCGGGCGGCGGCATATCTTCGAAGTGACTAAGAATCTAGTTGGTCACTGAACGGTAATCGTGACGCTGTCGGTGCTGCTCGCACCGTCGGTGTCGGTCACCGTCACCTCGACCACATAGTCTCCCGTGGCGCTCGGCGTGAAACTCGGCGAGTCGGTGCTGGCGTCGGAGAGCGTGTCGCTTCCGCTGCTCGGGTCGCTGGTAAACTCCCAGCTAAACGTCAGATCCGCATAATCGTCTTCCGCGTCGCTGCTCCCCGAGCCGTCCAGGCTCACCACATCGCCCTCGGTCACCGTCTGGTCGCTTCCCGCGTCGGCCACAGGCGCGGTATTTGCCGCCTGCACCGTGATCGTGACGCTGTCGGTGCTGCTCGCGCCGTCGGTGTCGGTCACCGTCACCTCGACCACATAGTCTCCGTCGCTGCTCGGCGTGAAGCTCGGCGAATCGGTGCTGGCGTCGGAGAGCGTGTCGCTTCCGCTGCTCGGGTCGCTGGTAAACT
>CAYLTX010000078.1:3500-30368 GCA_964386725.1 uncultured Bradymonadales bacterium
GCTGCTCCCCGAGCCGTCCAGGCTCACCACATCGCCCTCGGTCACCGTCTGGTCGGCTCCCGCGTCGGCCACCGGCGCGGTATTCGACGCCACCGGGTCGGCGGTGATCGTCACCGTGTCGGTGTCGGTGTCCGTGCCGTCATCGACGGTCAGCTCCAGCTCGTAGGTTCCGTCTACGTCGGCCGTAAACTCCGGCGTCTCGGCGCTCGCATCGTCGAGGCTCGCCGACGATCCCGACGGCTGCGCGGTGAACGTCCAGCTATACGTGATCGCGTCGCCGTCCGGGTCGCTGCTCCCCGAGCCGTCCAGGCTCACCACATCGCCCTCGGTCACCGTCTGGTCGGCTCCCGCGTCGGCCACCGGCGCGGTATTCGACGGTGTGTCCTCCACGGTGATCTCGACGGTATCAGTGTCGATGAGCGTGCCGGTGTCGGTGACCGTCAGTTGCACGACGTAGGTGCCGACCACGCTCGGCGTGAAGCTGGGCGTGGCCGTATCGGCATCGGTCAGCGAGTCGGCCCCGTTGCTCGGGTCGGTGGTGATCTGCCAGCTAAAGCTGAGATCACTCACGCTGTCTTCATCGTCGCTGCTGCCCGTGGCGTCGAGCTCCACGAGCGTATCAACCTCGACGACCTGGTCGGCTCCCGCATCGGCGGTCGGTCGGGTGTTGGGAACCTCGACGGTCACCAACACGCTCTCGGTGACACCGTCGACCTCCGCGGTGATATTTGCCGTGCCCTCGGCAATACCTTCGACCCATCCGTCGCTGTCGACGGTGGCGATGTCTTCGTCGTCGCTCGACCAGGTGACCGCTCCGGCTTCGAGCGTCAACTCGTTATCATTGGCGTCATACGCTCGCACCTCGAGCTCGACATCCTGGCCGACGTCGAGCGTCGGATCCAGCGGCGTGATCTGAAGGGAATCGACCGGGGCGGGCTCGACGGTCAAATCTGCACTGCCTTCGACGCCCTCGGCCTCGGCATATACCGTCGTTTCCCCCTCGCCGATGCCGGTGACCCATCCGTCGTCGCCCTCGAAGGCGGCGACGTCAGTGTCCTCGGCTCTCCACAAGATCTCGGCATCCTCGACGACGGCACCTGCGGCGTCGTAGGCGGTCGCGACGAACTCGAATTCTTCGCCCACGACGATCGTTTCCTGGGCGGGCTCGATCTCGACGGTGTCGACCTCTCCGGCGACCACTTCGACGTCAGCCGCCCCGAAGATGTCCTCATCCTCGACCGAGCGGACGATGATCTGAGTAGTTCCGAGGTCTTCGCCGACGACCACCCCATCAGGATTGACGCTGGCCACGCTCGGGTCGGTCGACTCCCACTCGTAGAGCGTCGATTCGATGGGCTCACCGGCGGCGTTAAACGCCTGCGCTTCCAGCGCCGTATCTTCACCCACGGCCACCGTCACGTCTTCAGGAGTGACCTCGATGCTCGCGATCGTGCGGTCTGGGGCATCGGGAGCATCGGGCTGGACGTCGCCGGCGTCACCGGCGTCACCGCCGTCGACGCCCGGTCCGGCATCTTCATTGGTTTGCTCCTGGCAGATGCCCGATCTGCACATCTCACCGGGGAAGCAGTCGTTGTCACTTTCGCACCGCGCGTCGTTGAACTCTGGGGGACATCCCGCCAAAAACAGGCTCGCAGCGGCCAAGCCGGCGAGCAACACTCCGAAATTCCACCGATAGATTCCTGACAATTTCATAAATTCAAGCTCCCTTCGTGTGAACGCATCCGAGGCGGCACACGTCACAGCATTTGATCAAAAAAAAGACGGTCAATTCGCATTCGATATGCGGCGGCGCTCGTTCTCACAATTGCCGCTCCCCAGCAAAGACCCGGGCTGATGCGCCCAGCGTATCATGATTGCGCACACAAAAAAACGCGGGAGCACATTGGCTCCCGCGTTTCGACAAGCTTTATTGTGGTATGTCGATCAACCGCCCAGGCCCATCGCCTTGAGCTTCTCGGTCAGCTCGGGGACGACGTTGAAGGCATCGGCGACCAGTCCGTAATCGGCCACCTGGAAAATCGGGGCCTCCGGATCCTTGTTGATCGCCACGATCGTCTTCGAGCCCTTCATGCCGGACAGGTGCTGAATCGCGCCGGAGATGGCAATCGCCACATAGAGATTCGGGGCGACGACTTTACCGGTCTGGCCGATCTGCCAGTCGGTCGGCGCATAGCCGCTATCGACGGCCGCGCGGCTGGCGCCCACCGCGCCACCGAAGAGGTCGGCCAGCTCCTCGAGCATGCCGAAGGCGTCGCCGGATTTGAGACCGCGACCTCCCGCGATCACGACCTCTGCATCGGTCAACTCCGGGCGCTCGCTCTTGACCAGCTCGACCGACGCCGACTCGACGTCGTCTCGGCCTTCACCGATCTCGAGGGTCTCGACCGGGGCAGCATCGCCCTCGGTAGCCTCGTCGAAGTCGGTGGTGCGCACGCCGACGACCTTACGCGGGGTATTGACCCGCACCGTCTCGAGCACACTGCCCGACAGCATCGGGCGCTGGAAGAGCACGCCATCTTCGTCCCAGACCTTGATGGCGTTGGTCACCATCCCGGCCTCGAGCGCCACGGCCACCCGTGGCAGATAGTCGGTGCCCTGGGCGCTGGCCGCCCCGGCGATGATCTCCGCATCGACCTGCTCGGCCACCTGGGCGATCGCAGGCGCAAAGCTCTCGGCGGTGTAGTCTTCGAAGGCCGCCGAGGTCGCATAATGGACCTTGGCGACATCGCCATATTTGGCGACTTCTTCGGCGATTTGGTCGACGCCGTGCCCGAGTACGAGCACGTGGACCTCACCACCGACCACTTCGGCCGCTTTCTGGCCGAAGGTGATCGTCGGCAGCGTCACCTTACGTAGCTTTCCGTCCTGATGTTCGGCAACAACGAGTACGTTGGCCATGATCACTCCTTATGAACTAGTCATTCAAGTTGTTGGGGCGTACGCGCGCTCACTCAGATCAAGTTCGCTTCGTTCTTGAGCTTGTCGATCAGCGTGTCGACGTCCTCGACGATCTCGCCGGCCTCGCGCTCGGGCGGCAGCTCGTACTGAGCCGCTTGGACCTTCGGGGCGATATCCACGCCCAGATCCTCGGGAGTCTTGGTGTCGATCGGCTTGCGCTTGGCCTTCATGATCCCCGGCAGGCTCGCATAACGCGGCTCGTTGAGCCGCTCGATGGCCGTGATCAGCGCGGGCAATTTAAGCCGCTTGGTGTTGGTGCCGCCGTCGATCTCGCGACCCACCACCGCCCAGTCGTCCTCGATCTCGACGTCATAGGCGTAGGTCGCCTGCGGCCAATCCAGGTAGCCGGCCAAAAGCTGGCCGGTCTGGTTGCGATCGGTGTCCAGGGACAGCTTGCCCATGGTGATCAGATCGGGCTCTTCCTCTTTGACCACCTCGGCCAGGATTCGCGCGACCGCGTCGCTGTCCAAGTCGGCGTCGGTCTCGACCAGAATGCCTCGGTCGGCGCCCATCGCCAGCGCGGTGCGAATCTCCTTGGTAGCCTCCGATGGCCCCACCGACACGACGACGACTTCGCCGCCGTGCTGCTCCTGGATCTGGATCGCCTCTTCGACGCCCCACTCATCCATCTGGTTCATCACGTATTCTGCACCCTCGGTCTCCAGTTTGGAGCCGTCGGGAGCGATCTTGATCTTCATGTCCGGGTCAGCGACCCGTTTTACGGTCGTGAGGATCTTCACGGTCATCCTCCTGCATTAGAGAAATGTATATGATTGCGTCTGCAACACGATCCCAGCCCACAAATCATCTACTCCACAAGCAATCCATCGACGAGCATCGTGGCGACCTCCGCAGCCTTGGCGTCGACCTCCTCGGCCCCCGCTTCGGACAGCGTCAACTGCAACAATACTTCGTCCAATGCGCCGAAGCACGCCCGGCTGACAAGCCGCACGTCGACATCGTCGCGTATTCGTCCAACCTTTTGACCTTCTTCGACTAGCCCCTGCAAAATCTTGAGGTAGTCGCCAAATTTGGGGTTTTCGTATTCTTTGACGAACTTCGCGCTCTGGCGAAGCTCGACGGTGATAAATTCAGCCAGCTCGGGGTTCTCGACGGCCAGCCGGCAATGAATGGTGACCATATGACGAAATTTCTCGACGGCGTCACCCTCGACGGCGCTCAGCTCCGAGCGCAACCGCTCGATGATCCACTCCATGCGGTCTTCGAACAACGAGATCAGCAGATCATCTTTGTTCTTGAAGTACAGGTAGATGGTGCCGTCAGCCACGCCGGCCTGGCTGGCGATCTCCGAGACCTTGGTGTTGTAAAAGCCTTTTTTGGCAAAAGCAGTCAGCGCTCCGTCGAGTATACGCTCGCGCTTGTCGCTTCGCTGTTTTTCGTTGGTGGCCATGCGTCGATGTCCGGGCGCTACTGAGAACTCGTAACTGAATCGCCATTCATCCAGCAAATGAATCACCATTCATTCCTAATCACCCGCTCTACACCTGTCAAGCCGAGCCTCGTCAGACTCCACCCATTTTACGTGCGCGTCATCTTCGAAGGGCGCCACAAGTAAGTGCGCACTCACATAAGCGCGCCGGGCAGGGGTCTGTCAAGCCTTAGGTTGTCGATGAGGCGCGCGCCGCCGAAAAAGACGGCCACGGCCACCACGGCGCCCTCATCGGCCTCGATGTGGCGCCGATCGCCCTCGTAGCGAACCAACGACTCGGGGTGGACGCATTCGACGTAGTCGATCGTCTCGGGCCCGACCGTCTCGCCCAGACGCTCGCTCGCTACCGCCACCAGCGCCTCGCCGTCGCGCTCACCGCCCTGGTAGGCCTGCCAGGCGCGCTCGAGCGCCTGTGACAGGGCGCGCGCGTCCTGCCGCTGTCGTTCGTCGAGGTATTTGTTGCGGCTCGAGATCGCCAGCCCGTCGTCTTCGCGCACGGTCGGTACGCCGACGATCTCGATCGGAAAGTTCAAGTCGCGGGTCATCCGACGCAGGATGGCCAGTTGTTGATAATCTTTCTGACCGAAGACGGCCACGTCCGGCTGGACGATGTTGAAGAATTTGGTCACCACCGTGGCCACGCCCTCGAAGTGGCCGGGCCGACGCGCACCACAGAGGACCTCGTCGAGGCCGCCGACCTCCACGCTCGTGGCGTGATCGGGGGCGTACATCTGGTTGCTGTCGGGCATCAAGAGCAATTCACAGCCGAGCTCTTCGCACTTTCGCCGGTCGCCTTCGGGATCGCGCGGATAGGACTCGAGATCTTCACCGGGCCCAAATTGGGTCGGATTGACGAAGATGCTCACCACCAGGTGATCGCAGCGAGCGTTCGCCTCGCGCATCAACTCGAGGTGGCCCTCGTGCAAGTATCCCATCGTGGGCACAAACCCCACGGTTCCAGCGAGCTGCTTTCGCGCGCGGCGAAGCTCGGCGATTGAATCGATGACTTTCATGGGAGGATCTTGTCGATCTAGTCGAAGGAGTGCTCATCGCCGGGATAAGAGCGCTGGCGCACCTCGTCGCGGTAGGCACCCAGCGCCTGGGTCACCGTCTCCTCGAGGTTGGCGAAGTTCTTGACGAACTTCGGCTTGAAGCTCTGGTTCATCCCGAGCAGGTCTTGCAAGACGAGCACCTGGCCGCTGGTGACGTTGCCGGCGCCGATGCCGATGGTCGGAATGGAGATGCTCTCGGTGACTTTTTTGGCCAGCGCCTTGGGAACCATCTCGAGCACGACCATGAAAGCGCCGGCCTCCTCGAGCGCCTTGGCGTCGGCGATCAGCTCTTCGCCGGCTTCCTTGCCGCGGCCCTGCACCCGGTAGCCGCCGAATTTGTGCACCGATTGCGGCGTAAAGCCCAGGTGGCCGACCACCGCGATGCCGTGGGCGACCATTCTCTCGACAAACGGCGCGATGGGCCGCCCGCCCTCGACCTTGACGGCCTGCGCGCCGCCTTCCTTGAGCAGGCGCCCGGCGTTTCGCATCCCCTCCTCGAAGCTCGCCTGGTAGCTCATAAACGGCATATCCGCGACGATGAGCGCGCTCTGGTTGCCCTGAACCACCGCGCGGGTGTGGTAGATGATGTCATCGACCGTCACCGGCAGCGTCGTCTCCTGCCCCTGCATCACGTTTCCCAGACTGTCACCGATGAGAATCGTGTCGATCTCGGCCAGGTCGACCAGTCGGGCGAACGTGTAGTCGTAGCACGTGACCATCGTCAGCGGCGTATCCGCCTCATATAGCTTATGTAGGTCGTGCGTTGTCTTCCGTCGAGCCATACTGCTGCTCCAAAAAAGGGTCCGAAAGCGCGGCTATCGTACGGGTTGGCGTCGTTTGGGTCAACGACTCGAATGCCTGCGGCTTCCAGCCGGATCTTCACAGCGCGCCGATCGCGGCTAAGTTACACAGATGCTGTGACACTGAGCGACGCTTCAGTGTGTAGTTATGCTCCAGAAGACGACTCCACGCCCAGGTTTTGAGATGGCACTCGAAGACCTCGTAGACAAACACCGCGCCGCCCTCAAAGAACGCGCCCAGCACCGAGATATTGCCCATTATGTCCAACGCGATCGCCCGTCGGAGCGCAGCTTCCGCGACGCGCTGTCGGCCGACCCCGGCGGCCGAGCCGACCAGCGGGTCCGTTACGTGCTCGAATGCGACCCGACCAGCCCGTGGCAGAAGGTCGCGCGCATCGACGAGGAACCCGCCGAGCTCGCCCGGATGCTCGCCTCGGTGGCCGACGCGCTGTCGGTCTCGGCCGACCCGTCCCCGTACGACGGCGACCTCGAGCGCCTCGCTGCGGTCAGCGACGCGGTCGCTATCCCCATTCTATGCGACGAGATGATCGTCGACCCCTATCAGATCTACGAGGCGCGCCATTTCGGCGCCGACGCCATCCTCTTGATGCCCTCGGTCCTCGACGACGTCTTCGACCGCTGCGTGGAGGCCGCCGAGAAGCTGGCGATCGACGTGGTCGCGGTGATCCGTAACGAGGACGATCTCGAGTGCGTCTTGGCGCGCGACCTCGACATCATCGGTATCGACAACCGCGACTTCCAGCGCGGCACCTACGACCCGCAGATCACCGGGCGCCTCGCGCCCAAGATCCCCGAAGACCGGCTGGTGCTGAGCATCGGCGGCGTCGACCAGCACCACCAAGCCGTCACGCTTCGCCCACACGTCGACGCCTTTGTCACCGGCGGCTCGCTGCTGACCGGCCAGAATATCCCGCGCGCGCTACGCCAACTCGTCTACGGGCGAGTCAAAGTCTGCGGGCTGACCAGCGGTGAGCAGGCCGAAGCCGCATGGCAGGCCGGGGCTATCTATGGCGGGCTCATCTTCGCCTCCGGCTCGGCCCGATACGTCACCTACGACAAGGCGCGCTCGATCACCGCCTCGGCCCCGCTGGACTTCGTCGGCGTCTTCGTCGACGAGACCATCAACCAGATCGCCTGCTGCGCCGAACGCCTCGATCTGGCCGCCGTGCAGCTCCACGGCCACGAGAGCAACGAGTATATGCTCGAGCTGCGCCGGCACCTCCCTAAAAACACCGAGATCTGGAAGGCGTGCCACGTCGAAGGCGAGCTGCCCAAGATCGCCTCGATGCACTGCGACCGGGTATTGCTCGACAACTTCGAGCGCGACGCCAATCGCTCGACGAGCGTCTTCGACTGGTCTGTATTGGAGGGCCTCGACGAAAAGCTGCGCCGGCGCATCGTGCTCAGCGGCGGGCTCACCCCCGCCAACGCCGCCCGCGCCGACCAATTCGGCACCTGGGCGCTGGACGTCAATTTGGGCGTGGAGACCTCGGCGGGGATTAAGAGTCGCCCCTTGCTCGACCGCTTCTTTGCAGAACTGCGCGGAAAGCGTCGCAGTTGACCGGAATTCGAAGACCGGCACGACTCACCGATCGCCCAACGCGTCCTGGAGGAGTTGGCCGACCTCGGGCAGATCGTGGAAGCCGCGCAGCCCGTCGGAGCGTGGCCCGAAGGCGAATAGCGGGACGAAGTTGGCCGAATGCGGCGCCGACGCCCCGGCGCGCGGCGCGCCCTCCTGGACCAACCAGGCATATTGCAGCGCGAACTCCAGCGGCGAGTACTCTCCCTGCAGCCTCGTGTCTCTGAGACCCTCGTTGCGCTCGACCCTGTCGACGGCCACCGGCATCTTGTTCAACTCGTGATCTCCGCCGCATTCGACCGCCGCGCCGCACGAGCACTCGTCGAATTTATAATGATCGTCGATGAGCGTGGTCGTGTGGTCGTGGTCCGCCGTGACCACCACGAGGGTCTCGCCGTCGCGACGGGCAAACTCCATGACTTCGGCGACCGCATCGTCGAAGTCAGCGACCTCGGCGACGAGGCTCTCGTCGCGCTTCATGGCGTGCTGCACCCAGTCGATCTGGCCACCTTCGACCATCAGCACGAAGCCGTCCTCGTCCTTCGACAGAGCCGACAGCGCGGTGCGGGTCATCTGGCGCAGCGTGGGCGTGGCCGGATCCTCGTCGCCGTGGCGCTCGGCCGCCGGGGCGAGCCCCTTCTGCCCTAAAAAGCGCACGACCTGCTTCCCCGCCGGCACCCGATCGCTCCAGGTGGATTCGACGACTACACCGCGCTCTTCGAGCTTGGCGATGCGCTCCTCGCCGAAGATATCCGGCCCGGCCCCGAACGCGATCTCGATGCCATCCGAGCCGCCGATCCGATCCGGAAGGTCCACGAAGTAATCGGCCGCCTTCTGCTCGTCGGCGCGAGACGGCATATGCGCATAAAACGCAGCCGGAGTCGCATGGGTCAACGTCGTGGTGGTCACCAGCCCGGTGGCCTTGCCCATTTTCTCGGCGCGCTCGAGAAGCGTGGCCTTCGATTCGAGCCCGGCGTCGGTGCGCACCATGCCCACCGCGCCCGCGTCTGTGCGTCCGGCGCTGGCGAGCGCCGTCGCGCCGGCCGCCGAATCCGCCACCAACCGATCGGCGGCATGCGTCGACGCCAGCCCCTTGACCGGAAGCGAGCGCATCGCCAGGTCGCCCCGTCCATAATAAGCGGCGCTGAGCGCGCCGATGCCCATGCCGTCGCCGATCATCACCACGATATTTCGCGGCCGCTGATTGGCCCTCGCCCCGGGCTTGGCGCGCACGGGGTTGTGCGCGCTGACCGTCTCCGCGCCGACCATCTGCTTGATGCGCCGGCCGAGTTCGGCGTTGTCGCCGGCCTCGGCGATATACCTGGACGCCTTGCCCTGGGCGAAGATCGGCACGAATACCGGCGTGTGCAGCCCCGAGAATTCCCGCGGGTTCTCACAATGGCCGCGGCTCGCCTGGGTGAGGTGAGAAAACACCGTGTTGAGCTGGTTGTCTTCCGAATGGGTGGGACCGAAGCTGGCCGACTCGCCGTAAGAGCCGACATCGATGTGCGTAAGCGCTGGCGCCGGCGCATCGTGAGGGCTGCCTTCGGGCCACCCGGTCATCTCCGCGATCTTGTCGTCACCGCCCAGCGCATCGCGCAAACGGTCGCTATAGCCGGGATCGAGCACCGACAGGCCGCCGGTCTCGTGATCGGAGGTCGCCACCACCAGCGTGTCGTCTCGGCCGCTCGCATAGTCGAGCGCGACCCGCACCGCTTCGTCGAAGTCGAGCGTCTCTCGGATCACCCCTTCACCGTCGAGATCGTGGCCGCGCCAGTCGATCTGCGAGCCCTCGACCATCAAAAAGAAGCCCTCGTCGTTGTCCCGATCGAGCACCTGCAGTGCGCTGCGGGTCATCTGGGCGAGGTTCATCGCACGATCGGGGTCGCCGGCGGCCGGAAAGTCGGGGTCATGCGGCAGCCCGATCAGACGATCGGCCAGCTCGGCCGCCTGGGCGATCTCCTCGGCGCTGCGAGCGATCTTATAGCCCTTGTCGGCGAACGCCCCCAGCAGATCCTTGCCGTCGCCACGCTCCTCGAAATACCGCGTACCGCCGCCCAGGAGCACGTCGACCCCGGACGCGAATAGGTCACTGGCGATATCCTCGTAGCTCTTTCGATGGGCGCGGTGCGACGCGAAGGCCGCCGGCGTGGCGTGGACGATCTTACTGGTCGACACCAGCCCGGTCTTCCATCCGGACTTCTCGGCCTTCTCCAGCACGGTCTGGATGTGCCGGGACTCGTCTTTCTCGTTGTCCTTGGTGGTCCCGGGCTTGACGGACACGCCTTCGAAGTGAGTCTTCTGTCCGGTGGCGATCGCCGTGGCCGAGGCGGCCGAGTCCGTGGTGACGAACTCGTGGGAGTGGGTGGACATCAGGCCCATCTGCTCGAGGCCCAACATCGCCAGCGGCTCGCCTTTGGCGTAGCTGGCCGCGGTCAACCCGGGCACGCCCATCCCGTCGCCGATGAGCAAAATGATCCGCTTTGGCTTTTCCTCGGCAGCCGGCGCCGCCTTTTTGTGTTCGGCGACCGCTTCGCGGCTGGCCCGCTCATCTTCCTGAGGGGCCGAGCTGCGCTTTTGGCTCGAGCACGCCGGGATCAGACACAGCAGCAAAAGATAGACGACAAGCGCACGGATCGATGTATTCATAAGCTCAGGCGACGAAGAGTTGGTGATGGGTGCGGCCGACGTGGATACTAACGCAGCCGCCTACCAAACGACTTATCCCGCTATACAATATACCAGCACGCTCGGACGGTATGTGACAAGTGCGTCACGTTCCCGCGTCGCAGGGTGACGCGCCATAACAGCCAAGAACGACGAAAACCCCGGCTGCTTTGACGCAGCCGGGGTTCTCGAAAGCTCTATGAGGCGAGAGCCTTATTCTTCTTCGCCGAGCTCTTCGACCTCTTCGGTCTCGATAAGCTCCCGGATATGGGCCGGATAGCGCAGGTCCTCGGTGCTCTCCAGGGTAGCGCCGACCCACGAGATGCGGCTGACCGCGGCGTTGTCTCCGCGGCGATTGCCGATCTTGATGATCCGCGAGTATCCGCCCTGGCGATCGGCGATCTCGTCACGCTGAGCGAGGTCGTCAAAGACCTTCGCGACCAGTTCACGGTCCTGGAGGACCGCGAGCGCCTGGCGGCGAGCGTGCAGCGTGCCGGTTTTACCCAGCGTGATCAGCCGGTCGGCTACCTTCCGCAGTTCTTTCGCCTTGGCATCGGTGGTCTGGAGCATTTCGTAATACACCAGGCTCCGAGCCATATTGTGCAGAGTCGCCTTGCGGTGGGCGGCGTCTCGGCTTAGCGAGCGTCCTTTTTTGCGATGTCGCATAATACTATCCTTCCAGCTAGCTTAGCCTTCAGCCGACTTTTTCTCGAGATCTTTGGGCGGCCAGTTTTCCAGGTCCGTTCCCAGCTCGAGGTCCATGTCGGCGAGTAGTTCTTTAATTTCTTTGAGCGACTTCCGCCCGAAGTTCTTCGTCTTGAGCATCTCGGCCTCGGTCCGCTGGACCAAATCACCGACATACTTGATACCCGCACTTTGCAGGCAGTTGAAACTTCTGACCGACAATTCCAGCTCGTCGATCGGCTTGAGCAGGTTCTCGTTGAACTGCGGCTCTTCCTCTTCCTCGGGAAGCTCCGGCTCAATGGTCTCATCGAAGTTGATGAAGATCGTGAGCTGCTCTTTGAGGATCTTGGCGGCATAAGCCACCGCGTCCTCGGGGATGACTGAGCCGTCGGTCCAGACCTCCAACGTCAATTTGTCGAAGTCGGTACGTCGACCGACACGAGCGTTGGTGATCTTGTAATTGACCTTCCGGATCGGGCTGAAGAGGCTGTCGATCGGAATCGTGCCGATCGGATCTTCGTCGTCCTTATTTTCCTCGGCGGGCACGTAGCCTCGGCCGTGGTCGACGGTCAGTTGCATCTGCAGCCGGCCGCCTTCGCTGACCGTAGCCAGGACGTGATCCGGATTGAGCACATCGATATTGCCAGCCCGCGCCACGTCGGCACCGGTGACCACCTTGGGGCCCTCTTCGTCGATCTCGACGGTCTGGGCCTCATCGGTGTGCAGGTTCAGCCGCAACTCCTTGAGGTTGAGGATGATATCAGCCACATCCTCTTTGATCTCGGGCAGGCTGGTAAACTCATGGAGCGCACCTTCGATGCGCACCTTGGTCACCGCCGTACCGACGATGCTACTCAGGAGAATTCGCCGAAGCGCATTGCCGACCGTGATTCCATAGCCTCGCTCGAGCGGTTCGCACACGAACTTCGTGTACATCTCCGTCTTAGAGCGCTGGTCGATATTCACTTCGCGAGGCTTGATCAGGTCTCGCCAATTTCGGTGAAACATGGAAATTGCCTCCGCACCACGTACTAGAAGGTAAGCCTTGGCGCCCCCCCGCCGATTGGTCGACGAGCCGGGGCGCCCAGGTGGACATAGATTCTATAAGGACTGGCTCAGTTCAGACGCGCCGACGCTTGGGCGGGCGGCATCCGTTGTGAGGCAGGGGCGTGACGTCGCGGATCTTGGTGATCTTGAGTCCGGCCGACTGCAACGAGCGCAGCGCCGATTCGCGACCGGTTCCCGGTCCTTTGAGCCACACGGACACCTTCTTGAGGCCGTACTCGTCGCGCGCCTTGCGGGCGGCGTCTTCGGCGGCCACCCCGGCGGCGTACGGCGTCGACTTACGCGAGCCTTTGAAGCCACGTGCGCCGGCGCTCGACCACGACAATGCGTTGCCGTTGGTGTCGGTGAGCGTGATAATCGTATTATTGAAAGTCGAGTGGATGTGCGCGATACCGACCTGAACGTTGCGCCGGCTTTTGCGCTTTCCTTTTCCCTTGGCCATACTCTCTCCGTTTGTCGATTTGTTCGGGCGGCTCCACCGACGGATTGACATCCGCAAGGCGGGGCGCGCACGGCGACAAATCGACCAGAATCTCAGACAAAATGACTGGTCTTGCTTGTGCGCTTAGCGGCGCTTCCGGACCATGCCACGGCGCGGGCCGCGGCGCGTTCGCGCGTTTGTGCGAGTGCGCTGTCCGCGCACCGGCAGTCCCTTGCGATGGCGCAGGCCGCGGTAGCAGCCCAGGTCCTTGAGGCGCTTGATATTCATCTGCACCTCGCGACGCAGATCACCTTCGACTTTATAATCGTCGTCGATGACCTGACGCACGGCGCGGACCTCTTCCTCGGTCATCTCCTGGACCTTGGTGGTTCCGTCCACTCCGCACTTCTCGATAATCTCTTTGGCTCGCGACTGTCCGACCCCAAAAATATAGGTCAGGGCAATCTCGAGCTGCTTTCGGCGCGGCAAGTCGACGCCTGCGATGCGTGCCACGGTATAACTCCTGTTGTTCGCTTATGCGTAAATCGACAAATGACAATGGCGCGGGCCCCACGGGCGACCGGCCACGTTAAATCAACCCTGCCGTTGCTTGTGGCGTGGGTTCACGCAAATCACGCGGACCACACCTTTACGGCGGATGACCTTACACTTGTCGCAGATTTTTTTAACGGATGCTCGAACTTTCATTGGTTCACCTCTTTAACCCGCGGCGTCTCTCGGCGACGCAGGCGTTTTGCTAAATACGAGTAACCTGACGGTCACTTTTGACGATAGACAATACGGCCCCGCGTCAAATCGTACGGGGACAACTCTACCGTGACGGTATCGCCGGGGAGGATCTTGATATAATGCATCCTCATTTTTCCGGAGATGTGCGCCAGCACCTTATGCCCATTCTCCAGCTCCACTCGGAACATGGCATTGGGCAACGGCTCGACGACCGTTCCTTCGACCTCAATTGCTTCTTCTTTGGCCATCTATCGCTCACCTGATGTGATTGATGATGTTAATCTTAGCTTGCGACGCGGTTACTCAGCATCCGGCAAGGGGGCGTTACATACACAGTCGCCCCACCCGAGTCAAGTCTCCGCCGACAAAGGTTCGGATCCAAAGCGATTCACTCAGCAATCGCTTCTTCGATCCGCGTGTACACCTCATCGGGCGTACCCTCGCCATCAACACTTAAAAGAACGCCCTGGTTGCGGTAATAATCCACCAACGGGGCGGTCTGGCGATGATAGGCGCTGAGCCGCTCGCGAATCGCCTCGGGCTTGTCGTCCGGGCGTTTGACCAGCTCTTCACCACACGCATCGCATACGCCCTCTTGTGAGGGCTTCTTAAACTCTTCGTGAAACGTCGCCCCGCAGTTGGGGCAGGTGAGCCTTCCACCCAGCCGACGCACCACTTCTTCTTCGCTGACCTCGATATTGACCACCGCCTCGAGCTCGATGCCCATCTCGTCGAGGGCCTCGGCTTGAGCAACCGTGCGCGGGAAGCCGTCGAGGATAAATCCATCGGCGGCGTCCGGCTCCGACAGACGCTCTGCGACGATGCCGATGACGACTTCGTCGGGCACCAATTCGCCGGCGTCCATGAACTTGGCGGCCTTCTCGCCCATCTCGGTGCCCTTGCGGCGAGCACCTCTGAGCATGTCGCCGGTCGAGATCTGTGGGATACCATGGGCTTCGGCCAATCGTTGGGCCTGAGTGCCTTTTCCGGCTCCCGGGGGCCCCAGCATCATCAATTTGGTCTTCGCCATTGGCTCGTCCCTGTCCTTCGAAGATGGGTCCAATCAAATACGCGTCTTAAAAACAGGCAAACCGGCCAACCACTGACCGGCTCACCTCCTAGGGCACGACGCCGGCCCAACGGGCCGACGCGCACGGCTCACTACAGATCGTTATCTCGGTCGCGCCCCTTGATACCTTTCGAGGCGGCTCCCTCTGCTCCGGTGCGTCCTCCGCCGGAGCCAAACTCGTCGTAGTGGCGAGTGATCAAATGGTTCTCGATCTGGTTGACCGAGTCCAGCGAGACGCTGACCGCAATGATCAGGCTGATCCCACCGAACATAAAGCTGATGCCCAGATACTCCTGTAATAGGAACGGCATCACACAGACCGCCGCCAGGTAGAACGAGCCGGCCACCGTCAGCCGGCTGAGGACGGTGTCGATATACTCGGCGGTCTTCTTACCGGGTCGAATCCCGGGTACGAACGCCCCCGACTTCTTGAGGTTGTCGGCGATGTCCACCGGATTGACCTGCACGGCGGTATAGAAGAACGTAAAGAAGATGATCAGCGCCGAAAAAATCAGGTTGTAGCGCCAATCGCCCGGGATCAGAGTCGTCTGGACCCACTGGCCCATCGGATGGTCTTGGAAGTAGCTGGCCAGCGTGGTCGGAAACATCATCAGCGAGACCGCAAAGATCGGCGGGATAACCCCGGCCATATTGACCTTCAGCGGCAAGTGATGGGTCTGGCCGCCATAGATGCGCCGGCCGACCATACGCTTGGCGTATTGCAGCGGAATACGCCGCTGCGCGCTCTCCATATAGACGATGAACGCGGTGACCACCAATCCGATGACTAGCAGCGCCACGATCGTAAACGTCGAGATCGCCCCGCTCTGGAATTGGGTAAAGGTCTGCATGATCACCCCGGGCAAGGACACGATAATACTCGCCGTAATAATCAGCGAGATACCGTTGCCGATGCCGCGCTCGGTGATCTGCTCACCGAGCCACATCACAAAGACCGTACCGGCGGTCAGTGTCAGGCACGTCAACAGCCTGAAACCCCATCCGTCGGCGATCAACAGGCCGAGCTCGGGGTTGGTCTGGTTGAGGTTCTCCAGGTACAGAGAAATACCAAAGCCCTGGATCACCCCCAATAACACCGTTCCATAGCGGGTATATTGGGTGATCTTCTTTCGGCCCTGCTCGCCTTCCTTTTGCAGACGCTCGATGGTCGGCACGACCACCGTCATCAGCTGGAGGATAATCGAGGCCGAGATATAGGGCATGATCCCCAACGCGAAGATGCTCATCAACTCCAGAGCACCTCCCGTAAAGAGGTTGACCAGGCCCATGAACCCGCCGCCTTCGCCCCCGATGATTTGTGACATGGCGCCGCGGTCGACGCCAGGCACAGTGACGAACACACCCACGCGATACAGCGCGAGAATGCCCAGCACGAAGAGAATGCGCCGGCGTAATTCCGGCACCTTCATTATGTCGGTGAACTTTGTAGACACTTCAGACGCCCTCTGCGGTGCCCCCGGTGGACTCAATCTTCTCGCGACCCGACGCGCTGAATTTGTGCACTCGCACCGTCAGCTGCTTCGTCAGTTCGCCGTCTCCGAGGACTTTGACTTCGTCGAATTCTCCCTTGACCAGCCCCCGCTGGCGCAGCGCTTCTTCGTCGACGGTATCGCCTTCGTCGAAGCTCCGCTCGAGATCCCGCACGTTAACGACGGCTACCCGGGTGGCATTCCGATTGCGGAAGCCAAACTTGGGTAGACGGCGGAACAGAGGCATCTGGCCACCCTCGAATCGAGGGTGAACACGTCCTCCGCTGCGGGCATTCTGTCCCTTCTCGCCCTTGCCGCTCGTTTTACCGAGCGTGCTACCAGGGCCGCGCCCAACGCGCTTTCTGTCGCTACGCGCGCCCTTCGGCGGCTTCAATTCGCTCAAATCCATGGTTTACTCCTCTACCGTCTCGACGCTGACCATATGCGAGATCTTGTTGATCATCCCGCGGCAGGCCGGTGTGTCTTCGACGATGACTGTTTGCTCGCGCTTGCGGAGGCCCAGGCCCTTGGCGGATTCCCGCTGCGGCTTGGTGCGCCCGTTGAGGCTGCGATCCAGTGTAACCTTTAATTGTGCCATGATGTCGTTCCCGATATCGCTGGGCCCCGCGATACCCACGGGACCTTCTGAGGACGGACTGTGGCCTCCTCGGAGGCCCAGTACGCCGCTTATTGCTCTTCGTCTTCGAGCGTCTGCCCCAGCCGGCGACGATAGTCGTCGGGGTGGCGCAGCTGACTCAGAGCGTCCATGGTCGCGCCCACCACGTTGTGGGGGTTATTCGATCCCAGACTCTTGGTCAGGATGTTCTGAATCCCGGCCGCCTCGAGGATCGCACGCACAGGACCACCGGCGATGACACCAGTACCCATGCTCGCCGGCTTGAGCAGAACTCGTCCCGAGTTATGCTCGCCGATGACCTCGTAGGGAATGGTGTTTCCCTCGAGCAGCGGGATCTCGATCATGGTCTTGCGTGCCCGATCGTTGCCCTTGCGAATCGCAGAGGGCACCTCGTTGGCTTTGCCATGACCGACGCCCACCTTCCCGTCGGTATCTCCGACGACCACCAACGCTCCAAAACTGAAGCGGCGGCCACCTTTGACAACCTTCGAGACGCGGTTGATGTCGATAACTGTGTCGACCAGATTCTGGTCGTCTCTTCTTCTACCGTAAGCCACAGTGACTCCCTTTAAAGTTCAAGCCCGCCTTCACGCGCTCCTTCTGCCACGGCCGCGACGCGACCGTGGTATATGAAGCCGTTTCGGTCGAAGACGACTTTTTCAATACCTTGCTGTTGAGCCCGGTCAGCCAAAATCTTGCCGATCTCGCGGGCTTGATCTTCTTTGCCTAGGTCGGCGACCTCGTCACGAGCGTCTGTGTCGACACTCGAGGCGCTGGCCAATGTGTGACCATTCAGGTCATCGATGACCTGGGCATAAATATGCTTGTTGGAGCGAAACACCGTCAGGCGCGGTCGCACGGGAGTCCCGAAAATCTTCTTTCGGATGCTCCGCTTGCGACGCTGTCGCTTATTCTTTAGCTGTCTTTTCTTGAGCATCTTTAAACCTCTGAGACATTTTTGCGGCGACCGCGCCCGCAGGCGAGCGCGGTGGCCTCGCAAAATTAGGCAGCTCCCGCTTTACCGACCTTACGTACGATCCGCTCATCTTTGTAGCGAATCCCTTTGCCCTTGTAGGGCTCCGGAGGACGAAGGCCGCGGATCTTCGCGGCCACCTGCCCCAAAAGCTCTTTGTCCGGGCTGGTCAGCGTCAGCTGAGTTTGCTTTTCAATGGCGATCTCGACCTGATCCGGCAGCTCCAGGAGCACCGGATGGCTGAAGCCAAGGTCGAAGCGGACGTAATTGCCGTGCTGCTCAGCGCGATAACCGACACCGTGGATCTCGAGCTTGCGGTCGAAACCTTCGGCGACTCCCTCGACGATACTGCCGAGGAGGCTGCGCGTGAGTCCCTGGTGGCTGCGCGACTGGCGCGACTCACTGGGACGGTTGACCCGAAGCTCTCCGTCGGTCAATTCGACCGACACAGTCTCGGGAATCTCGCGCTCGAGCTCCCCTTTGGGGCCTTTGGCGTGAACGGTGCGGCCGTCGATGGTGATCTCGACGCCGTCCGGAATTTCAATTGGACGTTTTCCAACGCGACTCATCTTGAACCTCCCTAAGGGCGGATGCTTAGTAAACCTCGCACAGCACTTCGCCGCCTACATTGGCCGCGCGTGCTTCTTTGTCTGTCAACAACCCTCGCGAGGTCGACAGGATGGCAATCCCCAACCCGTTGAGCACTTTCGGAAGGTTGTCGACTCCCACGTACACTCGCCGGGAAGGGCGACTGACGCGCTTGAGCGAGGTAATCATTGGCTCGTCTTCGTCATCGTACTTGAGCACGATGTCGACCAGCCCCTGGGGGCCCTCGTCTTTCCACTGGGTTTCGGCGACATAGCCGTAACGGCTCAGGATCTCGGCAAGGCCCTTCTTGAGCTTGCTGCCGGGAATCGACACCGTCGCGTGGTGAGCGATCTGGGCGTTGCGAATACGGGTAAGAAAATCCGAAACCGGATCATTGGTATTAGCCATAGTCTCCTCTCTATCGAGCCGGTTCCTCTCCGAGCGCCCGCCGCTTACGCGGTCTCGGGTGCCCGGGCAGAGGCCTTTCTCGACTTTTACGTGAACCCGCCTGCCGGCCAGTACACGGGTCTGTGATTACCAGCTCGCTTTGACCACTCCGGGGATTTCACCGCGGAGGGCTAGCGTGCGGAAGCAGATCCGGCACATGTCGAACTTGCGCAGGTAGGCGCGCGAGCGGCCGCACAACGGGCAGCGATTATACTCACGAACCTTAAACTTCTTCTTCTTACGTGCTTTTTCTTCGAGCGCTTTGCGTGCCAAAGCTTATCTCCTTTGCTTTAGGAAGACTGAGTCTTCCTGAAGGGCATTCCGATCTTAGTCAGCAGTCCGAGGGACTCGTCGTCATTCTCGGCCGTGGTCACAATAGTGATACTCATTCCACGGAGCTTGTCGACGTCATCGTAGTCGATCTCTGGAAAGATGATCTGCTCGTTGACGCCCATGGTATAATTGCCGTGGCCGTCAAAAGATTTCGGGCTGATGCCTTTGAAATCACGGACTCGCGGCAGCGCCACGTAGATCAGACGCTCGAGAAACTCGAACATCCGCTGGCCGCGCAACGTCGCCTTGGTCCCGATCGGCATGCCCTCGCGCAGCTTGAAAGCCGCGATCGAGCGCCGGGCCCGGGTGACGATGGGTTGCTGGCCGGTGATCAGCCGCAGTTCTTCTACCGCCGACTCGATGACCTTCGGGTTCTGGACTGCTTCGGCCAGGCCCATATTAACGATGACCTTCTCAATTTGAGGCACGGTCATCTGGTTGTCGTAGCCGAACTCTTCCATCAGAGCCGGAACGACTTCCTTCTTATATTTCGTGTGCAAAAATGACATTGGAAACTCTCCGTTGCCGACAGGTTTCTGTGCCGCCGGCGTGTAGTGCGCTCGGCCATCACAGCCGGTGCACCAATATTGGTTCTCGCTCCCATCACAAAAAATCGACGATGCATGGCACCGTCGTTGGGCGCGGGGCGTCTCTCAGTTTTCCTCGCGAATTGATGCGAGATGACCAGGCCTTTGGCCGGCCGCTGGGGCCGACAACCGGTCTCATCAGTCCTCGAGACCGGCCTTTTAAGGTGGCCTTCTCGCGTGTCGCTACAGGCAGCTGACAAGCGACCCGTGCCAAGGGGTGGGCATTCCTAGCGGACCCAACTATGAGTGTCAAGCTAGGCTACGCTCTCGGGCTCAGGCCGACTTGATCTCGTCGAACACTTCGCCGGTCTGCTTGCCCACTCGCACCTTTTGAATTCGCGCGGGAGCGTCGTCGCCGAAGCTCGCGGCAGCTTCTTGCTTGCTGTCGTGCAGCTCGCCGCCCTTGCCGACGAACTTTCGGCCGGTGCGAACCGGCCCGTCGCGCTCTTCGCTATACAGCGCGACGTTCGAGGCATGAATCCACCCCTCGACTTCCACGCGCGCACCGGACTCGCCGGTCAGCGGGTTGGGGGCACGGTGCTTGGTCACCATATTACGCCGAGCCACTTTGACTCGACCTTTCTCGGGATCGACTTCCAGGATCTCACCGCGGAAACCGCGGTCCTTCCCGGAGAGTACGATCACATTATCGCCTTTCTTCACATGCATCTGACAACTCCAAAGTCTCGAAACGGTGTATCGATCGTCGGGGGCCGCGGGTTCAAAGAACCTCGGGCGCCAGGCTGACGATCTTCATGTAGTTGCGGCCGCGCAGCTCGCGAGCCACCGGCCCGAAGATGCGAGTCCCGAGCGGCTGGCCCAATTTGTCGATGAGCACGGCCGCGTTATCGTCGAAGCGAATATAGGTTCCGTCGGTGCGCGTGATCTCTTTGCGCGTACGTACCACCACGGCACGCTCGACGTCGCCTTTTCGCACCTTGGAGTTGGGCAGTGCTTCTTTGACCGACACGATGATCTCGTCACCGATCGACGCGTAGCGACGCTTCGAGCCGCCGAGCACCTTGATGCACTGGACCCGCTTGGCCCCGGAGTTGTCCGCGACCGCCAATTTGCTTTGCATCTGAATCATTTTCGACCTCGTCTGGACAACCCGGCGTCGACCGGCGCCGCCGCGTTGGGTGCGGGGACGTCCTCCGGCAGATGAGCCACTCGTGGCGCCTTTGGGCCTGCGCCGGCAACGTCGCCGGCTGCGGACCAACCGCGCCCAAGAGGCTCAGACTACGGGTGCCTTCTCGATAATTTCTTTGAGCTTCCAGCGCTTCTGCTTCGACAGGGGACGCGTCTCTTCGATCAAGACCCGGTCACCGCTGCGGCACTCGTTTTCTTCGTCGTGTACCTTGTAGCGCTTTTGCTTGCGAACGTACTTCTTATATTTCGGGTGCATATACTGTCGGGTGACCGCCACGACGATGGTCTTCTGCATCTTGTCGCTGACGACCTCTCCGACGCGGGTCTTGGTTCGACCCCTACCCTGTTGCGTCTGTTCGGTCATGAATTTTCTCCTGGTCGCCGCCGGCGTCCCCAGCGGGCTGATGCCCGGCCGGTGGACCGACGCCTTCCTCTAGATCGGTTATACTCTCGCGGTCGCTGGGCTGGTTGAGCGGGTCAATTACTGACCGGCTTCCAGCTCTCGCTCGCGTAGAACTGTCTTGACGCGAGCGACGTCTCGCTTTCGCGAACGCAGGTCGGAGACGTTTTGGAGCTGGCCGGTGAAATGCTTCATCTTCAACCGGAACAACTCGTCACGCATCTGGCGCTCGAGGTCGCGCAACTCGTCGTCGCTTTTATCTCTAAGTTCGGCGGCTTTCATAGCGTTTCTCCTCGCACCGCGAATTTGGTCTTGATGGGCAGCTTGTGGCTGGCGAGCCGGAAGGCCTCTTCGGCCACTTCGCGGGGAACGCCGTCCATTTCGAAGAGGATGCGGCCGGGCTT
Organism: uncultured Bradymonadales bacterium; assembly: GCA_964386725.1. Lineage (GTDB taxonomy): Bacteria > Myxococcota_A > Bradymonadia > Bradymonadales > Bradymonadaceae > CAYLTX01. The sequence continues at coordinate 25,046 of CAYLTX010000078.1, forward strand.
GACCACGGCCACCCAATCTTCGACTGCGCCTTTACCTTTACCCATGCGGACTTCCGCGGGCTTTTTGGTGACGGGCTTGTCGGGAAAGATCCGAATCCAGATCTTGCCCTGCCGGCGGATGTACCGGTTCATCGCAATACGCGCCGACTCAATTTGGCGGGCGGTGATGCGATGCGGCGCCATGGCCACCAGGCCATACTTACCGAAGGCAAGCTTGCTGCCTCGGTAGGCCTTGCCTTTCATCCGGCCCTTCTGGCGCTTGCGCCACCGAACTCTCTTGGGACTCAACATGATGAACTCCTTGTCGCGCGACCCGCTGGGCGAGCCGGGCGGCTATTAAAATCTAGCTTCAGCCTCGAGAACTTCGCCTTTGAAGATCCAGACTTTGACACCGATGATGCCATAAGTGGTCATCGCCTCGGCGAGGCCGTAGTCGATGTCCGCGCGCAGCGTGTGCAGCGGGACGCGGCCTTCCAGGTACCACTCGCGGCGGCCCATATCGGCGCCACCGAGGCGGCCGGCGCAGTTGACGCGGATGCCCTTGGCACCGAATTTCATCGCCGTCTGGACCGCTTTCTTCATCGCCCGACGGAAGCTGACGCGCCGCTCGAGCTGAGTTGCGATACCTTCGGCGACCAATTTGGCGTCGAGCTCGGCTTTGCGCACTTCCTGAATATTCAGGAAGATCTCGCAGTCGGTCTCGCTTTTGAGATCGGCCTTGAGATCTTCGATGCCGCTGCCGCGCTTTCCGATCACGATCCCCGGCTTGGCCGTGTGGATGGTGACCTTGACCTTCTTGGCCATCCGCTCGATCTCGATGTTACTCACACCGGTGTGCTGCAAGCGGTTGTAGAGGTACTCCTTGATGCGGAGATCCTCATGCAGCCAATCTGAATAATTTTTCTCGGCATACCACTTCGACGTCCATGGTCGAATGATTCCGAGACGAAATCCTGTTGGATGTACTTTCTGACCCAAAACGACCTCCTAGAGGCTCTAAACAGGGGTCCTGACGGACTCACCTGCTCAACGCGGTTCGAGCACCACGGTGATGTGACTGGTTCGCTTATTGATTCGAGTGGCGCGTCCCATCGCCCGCGGCTTGAAGCGCCGAAGCGTTGGACCCTCGTTGATATAGGCCTGGGCGACGACCAATTCGTCGACATCCCAGTCCAATTCCTCGCTGTGCTCGACGTTGTGCAACGCCGACTCGATCACCTTGGCGATGATCGGCGCGGCCTTTTTCTGCGTGAACTGCAGAATGTCGAGCGCCTCCAGGATCGGCTTGTTTCGCACCAGGTCGATGACCGGCCGAGCCTTTTGCGGCGCAATGCTCACGTTGCGAGCCGAGGCCGTATTGGCCCGATGATTTTTTTTGTTATTGCTCATGACTCTAACCCAACTCGTATAATTTGAGCTGTTAAATCAAGTGTATGAACCGGACCTGCTCTTATGGGCGGGTCCGCGGTTCTTGGGGCTGAGAAGCTGAGGGGTTGAGATGTTCGGCCTGCGACACGCGTGCCGCCGAGCAAACATCTAAACCGCTCAACCTCTTAACCGCTGGCGTCTACCGGCCACGCACCATCGACTTCTTGTCGGTCATATGACCGTAGAAAGTCCGAGTGGGCGCAAATTCGCCGAGCTTATGGCCGACCATATTCTCGGTGACGAAGACGGGGACGAATTCACGGCCGTTATGCACCGCGAAGGTCATTCCCACAAACTCCGGCACGATCATTGATCGTCGGCTCCACGTCTTGATGGCGCGGCGATCGCCGGTCTCTTTGGCCTTTCGCACCTTTCTCAGGATGCTATCGTCTACGAATGGGCCCTTCTTAATTGATCTTGGCACGTGTATCTCCTGCGTGGTCGGGGCAGCCTCACCAGGAGGCCGCCGTCAACTCAACCTTTCTTCTTCTGTTTGCGCCGACGACTGATGAATTTGTCGGTGCGCTTATTCTTGCGGGTCTTGAGACCTTTGGTCCCTTTACCCCACGGAGTGACCGGGTGACGGCCACCGGCGGTGCGTCCCTCGCCACCACCATGAGGGTGGTCGACCGGGTTCATCGCCACACCGCGCACGCTGGGACGACGCCCGAGCCAACGGGATCGACCCGCTTTACCCAGGGAGACGTTCTCGTGCTCGGGGTTGCTGACCGCACCGACCGTGGCGCGGCACTCGAGCAACACTCGGCGGAGCTCGCCGGAGGGAAGCTTGAGCAGGCCGTACTTTTGTTCTTTGGCCATCAACTGCGCCCAGCAACCGGCCGAACGGGCCATCTGCCCGCCCTTGCCCGGCTTCATCTCCACGTTGTGCACGACCGTGCCAACGGGCATATGCCTGAGCTTGAGCGCGTTGCCGGGGGTGATGTCGGCCTTGCTACTGGAGACGATCTCGTCTCCGACCCGCACCTTTTGAGGGGCCAGGATGTAGCGCTTCTCGCCGTCCGCGTAGTTCAGCAGCGCGATAAACGCCGAGCGGTTGGGATCGTATTCGATCGAGGCGATCTTGGCCGGAACTCCGATCTTGTCGCGCTTGAAGTCGATCGTGCGGTAGCGGCGCTTGTGGCCGCCGCCACGACGACGAATCGTCATGCGACCTTTATTATTGCGACCACCGCTTCTGGTCAGTGGACCGGTCAGGCTTTCCTCGGGCGACCCTTTGGTCACCTCGTTGAAATCCTGCAGACGCGCAAAGCGACGTCCCGGTGCTGTCGGTTTATAACTCTTGGTTGCCATCTTCTCGTCTCCCTCGCTGCGAGGCGGCCGTGCCGCCCCGAGGAGCTAGAAATCTCGTAAGCCAGTCTTAGACCACGCCGTGTTCTTCACCGGGGCCTTCCAGCGCATAAAAGTCGATCATCTCGCCTTCGGCAAGCTGCACGATGGCCTTCTTCCAGGCCTTGCGGCGGCCGAAGAACCGGCCCACTCGCTTGGGCTTGCCGGGCATGATCATCGTATTGACTCCGTCGACTTTGACGTCGAAGAGCCGCTGAACAGCCTCTTTGATCTGGGGCTTATTAGCTTCGAATTTCACCCGGAAAGTCACTTTATTCTCCTCCATCTCGAGGAGTTGACTCTTTTCGGTCATCACCGGGCGAATGATGATGTCATATTGGTTACTCATCGGCTCAGGACCTCTTGGATGTGGTCGAGTGCTTGCTGGCTCAGGACCAATACGTCGTATCGGAGCAGGTCCTCGACATTGAGGCCCTCCGAGGCGAGGTACTTGGCGTCCTTGAGGTTGCGCACCGACAGTCGAAGTGTCTCGTTGTGCGAAACCTGATTGGTTTCTTCGTCGCGGCTGGTTGCATCGACCACCAGGGCGCTGGGCGCCTCGAGGGCCTGCAATACTTCCACAGCTCGCTTGGTCTTAATCTCGTCGAGCTCGAGGCTGTCCACGACGCGCAGCTTGCCGTCGCGGGCCTTCATGCTCAGCGCCGAACGAAGCGCGGCTTTGCGCTTCTTTTTGGGCATCTGATAGCTGTAATCGCGCGGGCTGGGGCCGTGGGTGGTACCACCACCGACCCACAGCGGGGAGCGAATCGTGCCGGCACGGGCGCGGCCTGTGCCTTTCTGGCGCCAGGGCTTGCGTCCACCACCGCGCACATCCGAGCGACCCTTTACCTTGTGGGTCCCGGAGCGCCGGCGGGCGCGTTGCCAGTTGACCACCTCCCAAAAGAGGTGCTCACGCACTGGGGTGGCGAAGATGGCATCATCGAGCTCAGCCTCGCCGACCGATTCATTTTTTAGATCAACAACGTCGAATTTCATCTTATGACTCCTGCGCCGGTCTGATTACGGCTCGACCGCGCGAAAGAGTAATGTGGCAATCTGGACGGCCGGCGTCAGACCCTGTGTCCGACGGCGCGGCGCTGTGCCAAATCAGGTCTTAATTTCTACGTCCACGCCGGCCGCAAGATCGAGGCGCATCAGCGCATCGAGGGTTTGCTGGGTCGGCTCGTGGATGTCGAGCAGGCGCTTATGGGTGCGCATCTCGAATTGCTCGCGGGCCTTCTTGTCTTTGAAAGGTCCGCGCAGCACGGTCCAGCGACGAATACGCGTCGGCAGCGGCACTGGCCCAGAAATCTGGGCGCCGGTGCGTTGCGCAGTCTCGACGATCTCGGCAGCCGAGGCGTCGAGCAGCGTGTGATCGTACGCCTTGAGCTTGATGCGAATTTTATCGTTAGCCATGACACACCCTGAGTTTGCGCAGCCGGAGCGGCGCAACAATAAATCTGGTCGTGAAACAAAGCGACTTCAGGCGCTGACGTGCAACGCGTGAAGCCGCGTCAATCTTCTGTTGAAAAGGTCCCAACTGTCTCCAGGCGGGAGCGCGGACCCTACAGGACAGAACCCCTCAGATCAAGAGAGATTCCAATTCACCGTAGGACCGCCGGATCCGGGGGCGTTGAGGGGGTCCGAAGCCGATCTTTTGGGCTCCGGACCCCGCCCCGAGGATCCTTACTCGATGATGTTGGTGACCACGCCGGCGCCGACGGTGCGACCGCCCTCGCGAATCGCGAAGCGCAGGCCCTCGTCCATGGCGATCGGGGTGATCAGCTCACCGGTGATCGTCAGGCGGTCTCCCGGCATGATCATCTCCGAGCCCTCGCCCAGGTGGACGGTGCCGGTGACGTCAGTGGTGCGGAAGTAGAACTGCGGGCGATACCCGTCGAAGAACGGCGTGTGACGGCCGCCCTCTTCCTTGGTCAGGATATACACCTCGCCTTCGAACTTGGTGTGCGGGGTGATCGTGCCGGGCTTGGCCAGAACCTGGCCGCGCTCGACTTCTTCCTTCTTGATACCGCGAATCAGGCAACCGACGTTGTCGCCGGCCTCGCCCTCGTCGAGGAGCTTGCGGAACATCTCCACGCCGGTGACGACGGTCTTTTCGGCCTTGTCGGACAGACCGACGATCTCGACCTCGTCTCCGGGCGAGACGCGTCCGCGCTCGATGCGGCCGGTGACGACCGTGCCGCGACCCGAGATCGAGAAGACGTCCTCGATGGGCATCAAAAACGGCTGCTCGGTCTCGCGCTCCGGCTCCGGGATGTAGGAGTCGACCGCTTCCATCAGGCTCATGATCGCTTCGTCGGCCATCGGGCCCGACTCACCGTTGAGCGCCATCAGCGCCGAACCGGTCACGACCGGAACGTCGTCTCCGGGGAACTCGTAGCGCTCGAGGAGCTCGCGCACCTCGAGTTCGACCAGCTCCAGGAGCTCCTCGTCGTCGACCATGTCGGCCTTGTTGAGGAATACGACGATCGCCGGCACGCCGACCTGACGGGCGAGCAGGATGTGCTCGCGGGTCTGGGGCATGGGG
>CAYLTX010000079.1:0-29904 GCA_964386725.1 uncultured Bradymonadales bacterium
TTTTGCGCCAAGGGGAGGTGGCTTGCGCGCTGTACAGCGCAAGGCGGAGGGGTCTCCACAGCAGTCACGAAGCCCCGGCGAAGGCAGCCCCTAAATGGTCTGCACGGTCAAGCCGTATAAACGCGCTGTTCAGCGCCCCGAATAGAGAGCGTGGCGGTCCTGCGGGGAGGCTCGTCTCGTCGACTCTGCGGGTGCGCGGCCAAGTCTTGTGCTCTCTTGGGGCGTTCGGGTTTTTGAGCGACCCCTCCGTCGAGTGCTGTACGGCGCACTCGCCACCTCCCCATCGAGCGGGACGACGCTCGATAGGGAGGAACTTTCGGCCGATCGGCGGCTTGGCGGGTTTTCGCTCGAGTCGCGACGTGGCTGCCTTTTGGGGCCACGAAAAGCAGCCCCTGCGCGATCTGGCTGAAAGTTCCTCCCTTTGGCGCGCTTTTTTGCGCCAAGGGGAGGTGGCTTGCGCGCTGTACAGCGCAAGGCGGAGGGGTCGCCCCAGCAATCTGGGAGAGGTAGGTGGCTTGCTGTTGCGCTTGGGTCCTATCGCGTACATTGTGGTGCGTCAGACTCACAGATCGCATGTGTCCGATATCTCCTTTGGCCGACGACCATGTTCAGCCGCATCAAAAACCTCGCCTATGTCGCCGTGTTCGCGGCCTGCGCCGGCTGCGCGAGCACCGAACGAGCCGAGATGGGGGCAGCGGGTGACCACGCCGAGCAAGCTGAACAGGTCGAGCAGCAGGACGCGCAGACCGAAGACGCCGAAGGTGTCCGGGAGGTTGCCGGAGACGAGGCGGCCGAGCGTGTCGAGGAGCTCGTCCGGTTGCTCAATTCGGGTCGGGTCTACGAGGTCCGCAAGCGGCTCGACCTGCGCCTGGAGCTCGCCCGGCTCGATTCGTCGCAGCCGCATACGTCGGCCGAAAAACTCTGGTACGAGCTGAGCACTCTTGCCGGGCAGCTGGCCCGCGAGCAGCGGTGGGAAGAGCTGCTGGCGGTGTCCCAGACACTCGTCGCAACCCGGGAGATGGAGTCGAGCAATGCCACGGACCCGACGGTCAAACGGTGGGTGAGAGACGCCACACCAGTGGCCTTGCACGGCCTGGCGCTGTGGAAGACGGGCCGCAAAGAGCGGGGGCTCGAGTACTTGCACGCGTATATCAGGCATGTAGAGGGCTTCGATAATCTGGCGGGGCTCAACCACCTGCTCTACTACGTGGTGCAGAGCGACGAGCATGCGTTGGCGGCCGATCTCATCGAGCACGCGCTCGGGGCGGCCTCGTTCTCGGCCGAGCCCAACCGGATGCTGCTCACGGCCCGGATGGGCGGGCAGCTTTTATCCTCTGCACATCCCGAAGATCGTGCCGAGGGCGAGGCGTTGCTGCACTATTGCTTGCTCGTCGCCGAGGGACGCGAGGATATGTCGTCTCTTTACGCCACCGTCTCCCAGGCGGCCGCTCGCCACGGGTTGGCCGAGCTTCAAGAGATGGTGTCGCAAAGACGCCTCGAGGCCGGCTATATAAGCCATTTCGAGGTCGAGACGATGGCGGCGAAGCTGCTGCAAAACGGGGAGCTCGATGAGCTCGAAGTCCTCGCCGAGCGCTTCACTCAGAGCCGCGAGGATCCGGTATTTCTCGAGAAGGTCTCCAGATGGTTTGCCGGGGCGGGCGACTCCCGGCGCGCCTACGAATATCTGGAGCGCGCGCTCGAGTCTCGACCCGACGGCTACGATTGGTGGCGCCGGCTCGCCCAGCTCGGCTTCGAGATCGGCGAGGACGAGGCGGCCCTCGAGGCGCTGGAACACTTTTTGGAGAAGGGCGGCGGGGCGGCCTGGCAGGTGCAGACCGCCGCGCAAATCCTCCAGCAGGCCAATCGCGAAGCCGACGCCCTCGATTTGCTCGAGCGGGTGGCCCATGAAAACCCGGGCAATATCAGCCTCATCTCGCAGATCGTCTACACCCTCCGAAGCGGGCCTCACCGGGACAGAATCGCCCCCATGCTGCTCGCTATCGCTGACGACGAGGACTTGCCGAGCCACTCGGTATTTCAACTCGCCCAGTTGATAGAGGGCGAGGCGGGCGCCGACGAGGCCGCCCCGGTGTATTTGCGCGCGGCCGAGGCAGGCAACGAAGAGGCGGTGATTCGGGTGATCGGTCTGGCCCTGAACGGCCAGGGCGACAAGGGGCTGGCCGAAGTGCTCGACCAGCTCGAGCCCTTCGAGGCGCTGAGTTTCAACAGCCAGGCACGGCTCTGGTACCAGATTCAGCATCGCCTCGACCGCGAGGTTCGCGTCGCGTTTCTCGAAAAGTTGATCGCGAACGCGCCCGTCGATCAGGCGCAGTACTACCGCGTGCAGTTGACCGATATCTATATGCGCAGCGGCGAGATCAGCGCGGTCATCGAGATTTGGGATGAGCCCGGTCCGGTGCAATTCCAACAGATTCATCTGGGGCAAGTCGATCCGGGCACGCGGCGAGATCTGCTCGACGAGTTCGAAGCACGCTATCCCGACGGCCAAGCGCCCGCTGGGATGCTCTTCTTTGCCGCCGAGCAGTATTGGAGCCTGTGGCAGGCCGGCGGCGCCAGCGCCGTGGAGGCGGACCAGGGCGAAGACGAGCACCGATCGGCGGCACACAGGCTGTATCTCGCCGCCGTCGAGACCGCCGACGAGGGCAGCGACCTCGCCGGCGCGATGCGTCTATTCGAGAGTCGTCGACTCTACGACGTCGCCGAGGCCGTCATCCACCGTCGTGTACGCGACCCCAACGCCGAGCCCGCCGTCTGGTTCGACTACGGCCGCTTTTTGATCCGACGCGGTCGCTTCGCAGCCGCCGAGCACGTCTTTCAGCGCTATATCAACGAGCATCATGACAGCCTCCAGAGCGCTAATGATTATATCTTCGCGACGATCGCCGCTAACTTTCGAGCGGCCGGCCAGCCCGCGCGCGCCGAGCGCTTCTACCGCATGGCGCTGGTCAGCGCCGAGAGGACCGGGATGTCCACGCAACGCGCGCGCAACCTGGTCGCCTCATCGGGTCAGGGGCTTGGCAATCTTCTGCTCGAGGAGGGCCGCGTCGACGAGTTTCTCGAGCTGACCTCGGACTTCGAAGAGAAATACCGCGGAGAGCATCCCTTCCTGCAGCCGCATGAGCGCGCCGTCGACCTGGTCGGCCTGCGTGAGCACGGCCTGTGGGAGCACTACGTGGAGCGCATGGATCGGTTGTCCGACCTCGAGAATATCAGTGAGTCCTCGCATTATGCGCGGGCGCTTTGGAACGCCGGGCGCAGAGATGATGCGTGGGAGGCATTTGAAGAGCAGGTCGAGCAGTCCCACTCGAAGTCCGCACAATGGCTGCAGGTGGCCGGGTTTATGGAGACGCGGGGTGCCGGCGATTATGCCGCCCTTGCCTACGATCGCGCGGTGCGCACAGCCGAGCCCCGCCACAACAGGCCCGCGGCGTTGATCGGCCGGGCTCAATATCTGGCCTGGCAGGGGCATTTCGAGGCCGCGGTGGCTGATTATAACGCCGTGGCGGAGAGTGTGTACGGGCCGCAATATGCCTTCCAGACGATGGTCTCGGCGTTCAGTCAAGTCGGCCGACAGGAGTTGGCCGTCGAGGCGGCGCGCGCTGCGCAGAGCCCATTCAAACATCTGGCGTCGCCGACGTTGGACGCTGCAGCGCTGGAGCTGCCGACCGACGAGCTCGCCGAGCGTGTCACTACAATGAACGCGGGTGGGAGTGCCTACGAGGCGACGCGGATGCTCGGCGAGCACGGCCGCGCCGATGTGCTCGACTCGCTGATTCGGCAACAGCTGGCCAACGGAGATCGAGCGGCCGCCCTACAACTTTTGTCGACCAGCCGGGAGGCGCTCGTCGAGGCCGACCTCCTCGAGCCGCTGGTCTCAGAAATGGTCTCCAAGACCGTCGGCAGCGACGAGTATCAGCTCGAACTGCTCAGGCTCGGCCAGCACCTGCAGCAGGGCGACTACGAGCGCGCTATCGACACCTTCGAGCGCTGGGGCAACCAGGCAAGCCAGGGCCAACTGATATCGCTGCACCTGGCCGCCAATCCCGAGACGCTCGACGGGGCCATGTTGAGCCGGCAACTTCGCTTCGCGCCAAGCCCGGTCGAGCTTTCGATCGATTTCCATCGCTTTGCGCGCCCCGACGAGTTCTCCGAGGTCCTGCGCCAGTCGGCCGAAGCCAACGTGCCTCTCAATAAGGCGGTCGAGCTGCATCTGAGCGAATTATTCAGGCGAGGCGGGAGCATGGCGGTGTTTTCGCTGCTCCGCCGCAAGGCCGAGGAGATGGTTCGCGACGGGGAGTTGGTCGCGGGGCGGCCGTCTTCGAGCCAGCTGTTGGCCACACGTGCCGAGTTTGTTCGCGCCCTGGCGCTGGTAGCGGCCCACGGCTACGCCCAAGAGGTCGCGGCGCTCGTCGAGGAGCTCCCGAAGCCGCTGCGAAGCAGCCCCGAGCTCGAGACGTTCTCGGGTGCGCTCTCGGAGTTTGCGCAGACCGGTGAAGCCGGCGCACCCGAGGCTTCCCAAAAGCCGGCGGAGTCGCTGCTCGAGCTCCGAGCCCGCACGCTCGGTCTCATCGGCCGCGGCCACCTAGACGCCGCCGAGCAGTTGCTCCTCGACGCCTTCGAACGGCGCAGCCTCACGGGCGGCTCGAGCGCCGCGGCCAATATCCATCGCTCCCGGTCCTCTTACGTCCAGCAGGGCTACTATGCTCAGCAGGGCTACCATCAACCGACCGGCGACGAGGCGAACGCCGAGCAGGTGTTGGGCCTGCTCCTGTCGGTCTATCTGGCCAAGGGCGAGCCGGACGGAGCCGACCGGGTCATCGGATTGTGGAAGGAACGGATGAGCCATACCGACCACCGCTCGCTGCGCCTGGTCGGAATGCTCGAGCAATATGGTTTTCTCGAGCAGGCTGCACGGGTGGCCGCCGAGTTGGCGGAGCGTTCACCGACGTCTCAGGTGCTCGACAAGGCGTTGACGGTGGCGGCGAAGTCCACCGATCATGAGCTATTCGAGAAAATATTTTCGGCCTATTGGCGCCAGCAGGGAATCGGCTCTGTGCTGGGACAGGCTGGCTTTCGCAGCCTGGTGCGACGAAGCGATGCAGATACGGCCGGCCGCCTGCTCGAGCGCGTTCTGAGCGCCAGGCCCGCGAGCGTCGACACCCGGATTGCCCAGATCCTCGTGGCATTTGACGCCGGCCGGGTCGACGAGGGCCGCGCGCACCTGAGGCAGTTCGCCCGTGACTTCCGGGACAGCGAGGAGGCGCTGGAGACGCTGACCAGGCAGCTCGGCGCCGCCGGCTACGATGTGGAATTGGCGCGCGTCTTCCTGCCCGAGGTCGACGCCGACGAATTGTCCGAAGAGTCATTGGTCCACCTGGGCTACGCCCACCTCGAATTGGGGCTCGACGACGAGGCGGCGAGCCATTTCGTCGGGGCCATCGAGCGCCGAAGCAACGCCGAGTTGAGTGCCGCGCGGCTGGTGCGAAAGCTCGCCATCGATGGATATGCGGGCGCCGCGCGTGCGTTGGCCGAGGCGTACCTGGAGCAAAACCCCCGTCTTCGGCTCGCTTTTTTGGCGCGCGGCCTCGCTCGCCTCGCCGACGCGGACGAGCGCGCCGAGGCCGATCTGGAGCGCGGCCTCGAGGGTCGCCGGGCCGACCTCGATGCGCTTCGTGACGTCAGCTTAGTAGCATTGCGCGCCGGCCAGGACGGGCTCGCCGAGCGCTATCTAGGCAGGATGCTTCGGCTTCCCGACCAAGTCGGGCCCGGTCGCGCCCACCCGCTTCGCGTCGCCATCGGTGTCTTTATCGAGGCCGAACGAGCGGGCTGGGGCGTCGAGTTTCTGGACCGTCACGTTCCGACGCTCCTCGAAGAGCCGTTCCTGGTGATCAGCCCGGAGTGGACGCTGGCTATCGGCGAGGCTTTCGCGGCCGCCGGCTTGGGCGAGCGCGCCGAGGCCTGGTACGCGCGAAGCCTGCGCTACTTCAGCCTAAGCGACCCTCAGAATACCCACGCCGCATCCCTGCTCGAGGCGCGTGCCTACAACCTGCTGATAAATGGCGATGACCCCGAGCGCGCCGCTGAGCTGAGTCGGTCGGCCGCCGCGATCGCCGGGGCATCCGACGGCACCATCCTGGCGATGATCGCCCTGTCCCAGCACAAGGCGGGCGACTCCGTGCAGGCCAGAGAGACGCTCGAGCGCGCTGTGCTCGTCGGTTTTCCGCGGCCCACCTATCCGCTGGTGCTCGACGACCTCGAGGCGGCCATCAGGCAGGCGAGAATCGGCTCTCGTCCGCCGAGTTCACAGCCCAGGTACAGCCTGCCGAACCTGCTTCATCTATCTCACCCACCGCATCATAGCTTCCCACAGCCATCTTCGAATCATCCCGGCCGCGGTGGCGGGGGGCTGATTCGAGGCGGACATATCCAGGGGATCCAGCCCGGATGGATGCAACATCCGTAACGCTGGTCAAAGCTCGACTCAACGCGTGACCCTGCCGCGCGCGGCTGTTAAGGTGGCCTCATTGTTTTCGACGGGAGTTGAGCACGAGGAGAGAAGGATGAAGTATCATATTTGGCTGTGTACGTTGGGTTTTTTGATCTGTCTGGGGGGGACTTCGGGGTGTGCGGGCGGCGAGGAGCCGCTGCCCGACGAGGAGAGCTCGGAGAGATGTGAAGACCGCGATGGGGACGGCTACCTCGGCCTGACCGCCCAGTGTCAAAAGGGCACGGATTGCGACGACGGCGATCCGTCGATCAATCCCGGCGCCGAGGAGATCTGCGGCGACGGTCGCGACAATGATTGCCGCGGCGGTGACGAGCCATGTGACAGTGAATGTGTGGATAACGACGGTGACGGCTACGGAGAGGGCCCGGGGTGTCTGGGCCCGGATTGTGACGATGACGACCCCAATCGACACCCACGCGCCGAGGAGATCTGCGGAAACGACATCGACGAGGATTGCGACGGCATCGACAACGAGTGCCCGACCGACTGCACCGACGAGGACGGCGACGGATTCGGCGTGCCGGGAGCCAATAGCGACTGCCCCAGGGTGGGCGACGATTGCGACGACGGCGACGCGTCCGTGCATCCCGAGGCCGAGGAGATCTGCAACGGTGTCGATGACGACTGCGACGGTAATGTAGACGAGTGTGAACTCGCCCAGGCGAGTTGTTCGGGCACCTCGCCCCAGGAAGATCGCTGCATGGTCGCCGTGGGCGACGCCTGTGAGGTCGACGGCGACTGCGCTGACAACGCGCGTTGCGACTCCGACACCTCAGAATGTCGCTTGGTCGAAGGCGAGAGTTGCTCGGCCGAAGGCGAGTGCCTCTCCGGGTTTGCGTGTGACGGCGGCACGTGCAGCGGCGACTTTTGTGCGGTGACCGACTGCCCCTCCGAGCGGCCGCAATGCGACAGCGACGCCCAACGCTGCGTCGAGTGTCGCCACTGGGATGAGGCGAGCGGCTACGGCGCCGAGGACTGCCCGGCCGGTGAGAGCTGCACGCTCGAAGGCTGGTGTGCGGTGACCGTGCAGATCACCGATTCCGAGCCCTACGCGGGCCACGAGCCGCTGACCAACGATATCTACCAGATGTCCATCGCGCTGGCGGATTGCTGGAACGACAAGAAGGGCGGCGCCTCCAACGATATGTGCGCGGCGTTATACGTCAGCGACTCGCTCGCCGGCCCGATCACCGAGTCGGCCACCGAGGCGGCCTTCTCCGATGGGCACCTCGATTTCGTGGGCACCGATCGCTATGAGGCGCTCGATGACCTATGGGGGCCCGGCCTGTTCAACCTCAAGAATATCGATTGGCGCGCCGATCCTCAGCCGGACACCGCCTACGAATACTGCCTGTGGTTCGACGTCACGGCCGTCGACGAGCTCTTCATCGGCAAATGCGCCGATTATCAGCCCTGATCAACGTGCGGATTTCTCGAACGGATTGGTCCGTCGATAGGTCTGGGCGTCTCGCTGCCAGTGGGTGCCGTCGACGTAGTCCGGCGAGATCGGAGCGCCGTTTCGGTCGGCGCGAGCCGATTGGTAGGCGCTCCACATGCGCCCGAATAACTCCTCGACGCGTTCTTCGTCCATGCCGAACTTCTTGCCGATGCGGTAGCATAGCTCGATCTGGCGCTCGTCGGGCCCGGTCATGAAGACGCTGACCACGAATAAACACATCGCGTGGAATTGGGTGATCGGCGAGCGCAGCCGGCTGCACGCCGAGGCCAGCAAGACCCCGAAGGCGCGCGGATGGTTGAACAGGCTGCGCACCCGCTCATTGGATGTGTCGATATGGGCGCCCAGCGCGGCCCGAGATGTCTGGTCGAATCCAGCTAATAACTCCAGCCACGTCTCGCGAATATCCTTATGACTCGGGCTATCGTCGCCGGGCGCGGCCAGCTGAGCGATCGCCACCAACAACTCGGCGGCCGCCTCTAGCTCCGATTGTTCGAGCATTCGAAGGCGGGTCCAATCCGGGAGTACTTCCCGGTACAAGTCCACCGAAATCATGCGCTACCTCCCCAGGTTTTGCTGTCTATGTATGGCTTCTTTGGACGACCGTACGCCCCGTGCGGGCGGCAGCATCGGCCAGTTGCGGCTCCCCATGCCGCGACGGCCTGTCCATTGGGACAGGGCGTCAAAGAAGCGTTTTGTTGTCGTGTGTCAGGCTATATTTAGAATCTATCCACGAGTCGATTTCTGTCATCGACTCGTCGATAAATTAGCCCGGAAAGCCACCGCGAAAGGAGGTGGTGGGGCAGGTTGGGCGCGGTCGACTCATTCGGTGCGGAAGTACCAGTCGAAAGCGCCACAATTGTCCAGGGAGTTGTCGAGGGAGGGGGTGTCATGGCCGGTGTCCCACTCACAGAACGAGCCCACGGGCACCTCGTCGCAGCGTGGCCCGTCGGTGTCGCCGACCGGACAGACATTGGCGGCGACGAAGGTGGCGTTGGTGGTGTTCATGTCGATCTTGTTGAGTTTGATGCCGGCTGATGCAGACACGTCGGCGTCGGTGATCGAGCCGTCGCTGATCTCGGTGGAGCCGACGGCGCCGGAGGCGATCTTCGCCGACGTGATGCCCCCGTCGGCGACCTGCAATGTCGCCGAGCCGCTGGTGGCTCCGCCGGAGAGTCCCTGGCCGGCGTTGACCTCGGTGATGTCGCCGCCGCTGTCCGCATCGCTGCCACACAGAACGGTGCCGTCGGCCTGGATGCCGGTGATATAATCGGCGCCGCCCGTGCCGTCGCACGACGCAGAGACGCGGCGCTGGAAGGTGGCGTCGTCGACCGAGAAGGTCGACCCCGACAGGCTCAGCCCATCACCGGCGCTATATTCGGCGATGGCGTCGTCGGCGCATTCCATCGTGGTTCCGTTGGACTTGAGGACCTGGCCGTCGGCGCAGCTGATCAGGCCGATGCGGTCGTTGTTGATCTCGAGGGGCAGGTCGGCGGCTAACTGCCGGTCGGGGGTGCATTCCCAGTCGCTGCCGGTCCACTTGAGGATCGAGTCGGCCGAGCAGGTGCTCACCATGCCGATCTGATTGTTGGCGTCGAGTTCGAGCGGGTTGGCCACCGTATATTCGAAGTCGGTTGGGTCGCGTCCATCGAGCGTGGCTGCGTTGGCCGCGCTCTGAGCGTGGGCGGCGTATGGCACGGTCGCCAGGCGCTGGCGAGGCTCGAGTTCCGGTCCACCATCGACGCTGACGCCCAAGAAGAGCTGGTCGTATGTACTAAAGATGCTCAGATCGAGCTCGTTATTCTCCCCCAGATAGGCCGTGAACGCTCCGGCCTCGGCCCGCAGGCGATGAGACTCGGTAAACACCACCTCGCCGTCTGTTTCGGCGTCATAGATGGTGAAGTCCAAGTCGACCGCACCGTCGAGCGGGATCCCCTCGGAGTCGGTCAAAAACGCCTGCACCGGAAAGTAGCCGGGGACCTCGGCGACGGCCGTGGCGGGCAGCGCAACGGTCACGAGGACGGCGACCACCAACAGAGACTTGAGCTTCATGATGACTCCAGCGAACTTCGAGGGCTTGCGCATATAATCGATGAGATGACTCGAGCGTGAGTGCTTCACGGGCTGACCGGGCCGAATCGGATGCGATAGTCGTCGTTGGTCGACGTGCCTCGGGGCATCGGCGCGCCGAAGTTCATCTGCATGCGATGCTCACCGGAGGTGGACAGGCCACCGCCGGAGGTCGAATGGTAGAATTCGGGGGGCTTGAAGGTCGGACCGGTGTCTGCGTCGGGGGAGTCTGCGTCAGGCTGTTTAGCGTCGGGCTGGCCGCCGTCGGGTTGACTGGCGTCCTGTTCTTGGCCGCCGTCGTTGGTGACGGCTTGGCCCTGGATCTCGCCGCTGGCGCACGCGCCCAAAAGCAGGGCGATGAGTACGACAGTGATATAATGACAGCGCGGTGGCATGACTTCCTCATGCACGGTGGTCGTGATTCACACTAATGAACACTGTAGCGAACCACGCCACTGGATCAAAAGATAAATTATTATCGAGGGGGAGAGGTGTGGGTTTTCGAGGTGGGTCGGAGTGGAACGGCGGGTCACGGTCGCGGTCACGGCCATGTGCACAGGGGAGCGGCCGACGCGTCTAACGGCACACAGCGGGCAGGGCGACGGCGGCCTCGGGGCCGAGCACGCGGAAGGTGAAGCTCTCCTGGATATATAGCTCGACGTGCTCGCGGTCGTGGTCGAGGTAGCCGACCGAGAAGTCCTGGCCGACGGTCAACTCGAAGTCACCGCCGCGAAGACTGATGACGGCGGCGCCGTCGACCCCCGGCGCCCAGATGACCGGCCCGTCGAGCAGACGCTTGACGTCCTCGATGACCGGATAGCCGTCGGCGTGGGTGGTGGCCAGGCCGGTATAGCAGTCTCGGCCGACCACGATCGCGTAGGGGCCGTCGACGCCCTCGATGCGCAGGCGGTCGAGGGTTTCGGCGACCAGGCGCGGGTAGTCTCCAAAGCCGGCGGACTCGTCGACTTCGAGATTCGAGCAGACCTCGATGATCCCCTCGATGTGGGCGTCGGGGTAGCCGTGGAAGATGCTGCGGTCCTCGGCGAGCGCCGCCTTGCGAGCCGCGAAGGTCACCGGCTCGAGCGCCGGGTCCTCGGCGCCTCGACCGATCGCTTCGAGCTCGGTGCGCGCCAGCTTGAAGGGGATGCGTACTTCGACCAGCGGCTGGATCTGGCGAAGTCGGGCGTTGACGCCGTCTTCGGGGGCTTGCTCGAGCGCCTCGACGCGGCCCAGATTGACCGCCGCTTTGTCCGGGCCGTGCGGGCCGGAGAAGTCGACGACTTTGCGGGCCGCCAAGGTGCGCCGCAGCACACGCTCGGCCTCTTCTTCAATCATCCCCCAGGCATTGTCGGTGACCGGCGCCAGCGAACGCAGTAGATCATCCATGGTCATATCACTTTCAAGGTCTGTTGGCGTTTAGCGTAGACTTCCAATGCCCAGTGAGCCGTCCCCGTGCCGCGGTGTTTGCTCGTCGTCTCCGCGGCCTTCTTCGTCTTCCTCGATGTCGATGATGCGCTCTTCGGTGAATAGATAGGTCCGCAGCACCTCGTCGAGGCCGGCGTCGCGCTGGCGCAGCCACTCGAGGGTCATCGCCGCGTGTTCGCGCTCCTCATTGCGGTTATGAGCGAGCACCTCGGCGAGCTCGGCGTCATCGGTGGCGTCGATGCGCTGCTGGTACCAGTCGATCGCCTCGAGCTCCTCCATCAAGGAGACCAGCGCGCGGTGAAATTCGACGGTCGAGGCGTCGATATCGCCGCTTGCCTCGTGCAATTGGGTGCTCGATTCAGCCATCTGAGGCCTCCATTCGGTGCGCGTGGGGCGTATTTACTGGCGCCTCTCTTGCTCCGTGCGGTGCTCGTAGATGTCGATATACACGACGACGCCCACAAGAATAGCCAGGGCGAGGATCATCCAGCTGGCGCTGAGCATTGGCATCTCCAAGAGACTCGGTGAGTGAGTCTGAACATAACTACGGCCAACATAAGCAGCATGCGAGCGGGAGCAACATCTGCTGGCCCCGCCCGCATCCAAAGCGGGTGCCGTGCTCAGCCTTGCTGGGCAATATAGCCCAATAGATCGATGCATCGCTTGGAGTACGCCCACTCGTTGTCGTACCAGGCGAGCACCTTGACGGTGTTGTCGCCGAGCACGCCGGTCGAGGTGGCGTCGACGATCGACGAGAATTCCGTCCCCACAATATCGCTGGAGACCAGCTCCTCGTCGGTGATGTCGAGGATGCCGCGCATGCGTTCGCTGCCGGCCGCCTCGCGAAACGCGTTATTGATCGACTCGACCGACGCCGGGCTCTCGGTGCGCACCACGAAGTCGATGATCGAGCCGACCAACACCGGCACGCGTATGGCCATGCCGTCCATCTTTCCCTCGAGCTGGGGCAAGACCTTGGTCGTCGCCTTCGCCGCGCCGGTGGTCGTGGGCACGATATTGCTCATCGCCGAGCGGCCGCGCCGCCATTTTTTGTGGGGCAGATCGACGATCTTCTGCGACGAGGTCGCCGCGTGGACGGTGGTCAGATATCCGGTGGCGATGCCGAATTGATCGTCGAGGACCTTGGCGACCGGCGCCAGCGCATTGGTCGTGCACGAGGCGTTCGACACCACGGTGTGCTCGTCGGGGTCGAAGATGTCCTCGTTGCAGCCCAGGCAGATGGTCACGTCGGCGCCCTTCGACGGCGCGCTGACGATGACGCGGTGGGCCCCGGCGTCCAGATGCTTGGAGGCGTCATCGGCGTCGGTGAACACGCCGCTGGCCTCCAAGACCAGGTCGACGCCCATATCCGACCAGGGCAGCTCGGCGGGGCTGTTGACGTTGAGAAAGGGAAACGCCCGGTCGCCCCAATGAAATTTGCCGTCTGCCGCGCGCACCTCGACCGGCGGGGCCGGGTAGGCGGAGTCGTGGCGCATGAGGTAAGCGAGGTTCTCCGGGTCGCCCACGTCGTTGATGGCGACCAATTCGAGGTCGTCGGCGTTCATCAGATGTCGGAAGGACTGTCGGCCGATACGACCAAATCCGTTGATTGCGACTCGTGTTGCCATAGTGATCTTCCTAGATGTTGGGGGAAAAGGTCCAAAAGATGTCTGGGGGCTGGTGCGAGAGGACTGATCGCAACCAGGGGCGGATTCAAAGAAACCCCCCGGCGCCGAGGATACGGGCCGGGGGGCAAGAGGACGTGAGCCGTCGAGGCTCGACTATGAGTCACGGCATCACTCGATTTGGTGCTCGTCAGGGGCGAGGTCATCGTCCTCTTCGAGCATATCCTCGTCCTCGGGTTGCTCCTCGAGCATATCCTCGTCCTCGGGTTGCTCCATGGGTTCTTGTTGAGGTTGTTCCATGGGCTGTTGATCCTGCTGTTCCATGGGCTGGTCTTGCTGTTGCTGCTGGTCCATGGGTTGGTCTTCGGGCTGCTCGCGTTGTTGGTCTTGCTGGTCGGGGCCACCACCGATCGCCTCATCGGGCGTCTGAATGACGATTTCAACGCGTCGGTTCATCGCCCGTCCTTCGGGAGATTCGTTCGAGGCGACCGGGCGCGCTTCGCCGTAGCCTCGAATCTGGACCTGTTCGTCGCTGACACCGCGCTCGATCAAGAAGTTGCGCACCGATTGGGCGCGTTGCTCGGATAGACGCTCGTTGAAGTCCTCGGAGCCAACCGCGTCGGTGTGCCCCTCGACGATATATCTGGCGTCCTCCTGCATCCGCAGGATATCAGCGACCTGATTGAGCTGGCTGCGCGCCTCCGGGCGTAGCTCGGACTCTCCGAATTCGAAGAGCACCTGGTTATCGAGGGTGACGATGCGTCCGCGGCCGTCTTCCTCACGCACGTCGGCGATCTCGTCGAGGCGGTCCATCGCCTCGGTCAGTCGTTGCTCGGCCTGCTCGCGGCGCTCAATCTCGGCCTCGAGCCGCTCGATGACCTCGTCGATCTGGCGGTCTCTCTCGACCTCCTGGAGTTCCTCTTCGGTCATCTGTGCGAGTTGCTCTTCGGTGAGGCCTTGCTCCTCGAGCGCTTCCCGCATGGCCTGGCGGATTTGCTCCTCGCTCATCCCTTCGTCTTCGAGGCGCTGGCGCATGTCGTCGAGGTTAGCCTGCATGCGCTCGAGCTGGCTTTGTTGCTGCTCGAGCTCCTGGGTGGTCATCTCGCGCATTTGACGCTGGCGCTGAGCCTCGTCGCGGTAGTGGCGCCGCGCTCTCTCGGTCTCGGCGAAGAGTTCGTCTTGCTTGTTTCGTTGCTGGGTGGCCAAGTAGTTGACCTGCGCCTTGGCGACGGCCTGCTGGGCCTCGCGGGTGGCCACATAGCTCAGGGTGCGTGTGGTCTCGTCATCTCCCTGGTTCTGGTAGGCGCGCTCGGCGCGAATCAGCGCCTTGCGGGCCTCTTGCAATTCGGACGGTGCGTATTGGGTGGCTTGGGATTGCTTGGCTTGATGATAACTCTGACGTGCCTTGACTAATTCGTCAGGCGGTCCGGTGGCGCAGGCGCCCAGCATGATGCTCAGCGCGGCGACCAGACCCGCTAGTTTCAGGTGCGTGAATCGAGTCAAAACGTCCTCCTGGGTGGTCAAGTTTGGTGCCTATGGCTTGTGATGCGCCTATCTTGAGTCATGCGCATTGGCCCTATTCGACCTCTTGCCTCAGACGCTGGATACGGTTGTCGATCTGGCGGACCTGTTGGCGCAATTCGCGCTCCTGGGCCAGGGCGAGGGCGAGTTCAGCGTCGGCCTGAGCCCGCACCAAAAGCCGCTTTGCCTGGGCGGTGTCACCCGCCTCGAGGGCGCGGTCGGCGTCACGCATCTGGTCGGTGGCATAGCTCATGAACATGCGCGCTCTCGGCACCTCGTCGGCGCCCATCGATTGTGCTGCCTGAATCGTCTCGCGTGGCTGTGAGTACTCTCTGGCGCTGATGTCTTGCTGGTCGGCTGTGGCACAGCCAACCAACGGCAACATCAGCAGGCCAAGAGCCAGCGCTGGTATGATCAATAGTCGCTGCATACGACCTCCTCCTTTGTCAGTATTGCGGCGGCCCATTGCTGCACCGGCGAGACGCTGACATAGCTATGCATCTCGACCTGCGCGCCACATGGGGCGGACCACCACGGCCTTCTCGCAGTCTGGAAATTAACCACCGGCCGTTGACGACAAGTGCTTGGGAATAAACGATAATTTAGGGTTGTGCTCCCGGAGGGCGCCGGCCATCAATCACGCCTCTCTGCGGGAATGTTCCTGTGGCGGGCAGTTGTTAGCGTCATATAGGCCATCAGCTTGGGGAGGCGTCAGCGAGCGCCCGTCGGCTCCCGGCGGGTGGCATGGCTCAATCTTCTCGGTTCACAGGGAGATCGCGATGCTCCAGACCGTCCACTCCTTCTTGGAGAACATTCTGATCCACGTGCGCGCCGCCGATGTGGTCGATGTGGCTCTGATCGCCGCGCTGCTATACGCCGTCTTTGCTTGGCTCAAGCACCGGGTCTCTCGGGTGGTCGGGTTCGGGATCACCGTGGTGGCGGGGGTGTATGGTCTGGCGCAGGTGCTCGATTTATACCTGACCTCGATGGTCTTCCAGGTCGGTTTGACCGCGATCGCCATCGCGTTGGTGATCGTCTTCCAGGACGACATCCGCCGGCTGTTCGAACGGCTGCGCACGATGAGCTTGTGGGAGGCAGGCGGGCGAACCTCGCGCCGGGTCGACACCGAGGCTTTGGCCGGGGCCATCGAACGGCTCGCCCAGCGACGCGTCGGCGCGCTGGTTGTTCTGCCCGGTCGCGAGTCGCTCGATGTGCATCTGCACGGCGGGGTCGTCGCGCGGGCCAAATTCAGCGCGCCGCTTCTTTCGAGCATCTTTGATCCGGAGACCGACGGCCACGACGGCGCGGTCATCCTCTCAGACGGGCGCATCGAGCGCTTCGGGGTGCATCTGCCGCTGTCGACCAACCCCTCCAAGCTCGGCGCCGGCGGAACCCGCCACGCGGCGGCGCTCGGGCTGGCCGAGCGCTGCGACGCGTTCGTCATCGTCGTCTCCGAGGAGCGTGGAGTCGTCAGCGTGGCGCGCGATGGCGAGTTGGTCGAGATGGATTCGACCGCCGAGCTGGTCGCCGAGATCGAGGAATTCGAGAGCAGCGACGTTCAAGATATTCGCCAAACGCGCGTGCCGCGCTGGATGACGCGCAACCTCGGGCTCAAATTCGCCGCGCTCGCGGTGGCGTCTTTGTTGTGGATGGGATTTGCGCTGCGCGTGGAGACCGTCCAGCGCACCTATGAGGTGCCCATCGAGTATCGCGGCCTGTCCGACGCCTGGTACCTCCAGGATCCCAAGCCGAGCAAGACGCGCGTCGAATTGACCGGTTCGGAGCGGGCCTTCGACAGCATCGAAGACTCGGAGCTGAAGATCTCATTGGACATGAACGACATCGAGGAGGGGCCGATACAACTGACCCTCGGCGACGATCACCTCAACAAGCCGACCGGTGTGTCGGTGACCGCCTTCGAGCCGCGCACGCTTCGGCTCAAGGCGCACAAGCTGGTCGACCGCGAGCTCCCGGTCAAAGCCCAGCTCGAGGGCAAAATGCCCGAGGGATATCGCATCGACAAGATCACCGTCGATCCGGGACGCGTAAGCGTACATATCCCTCGATTCCTCGACGAATATCTCACCGAGTTGTCGACCGAGCCGATTCCGGTCGATGCCCTGCGCGAGTCGCGGAGCGTCGACGTCAACCTGATCATGCCCGAGCACGCGCGCACCGAAGACGGCGAGCCGCCCCAGATCAGCGTCGACTTGAAGGTGGTCGAGGAGCCAAAGCCGGCGGTGCTGCCCGGCGGATAGCACCGCGGATCTGGGCGATGCGCTCGAATCATCCGGCGCGCGAGGACATCTCGATGGCGGCGAGTTCGAGCAGGTCGTCGTCATTCGCCCAGGGGAGCAAGCGCACCAGGCGATCGGCGACGCGTCGATGCACTTCATGGCGGCTCAACTCGTGGGCGGTGGTGCCCGAGTGATCGAACCACCAATAGTCGAGGGCGGTGTACACGATCGTCTCGTAGTCCTCGGTGGGAAAGACCCAGAAGACCAGCGAGTCCTCCTTGGCGCGCACCTCCAGGGCGCGCTCCCCGTTGGTGAGCTCTGGCTCGAATAGACCGCCGAGTTCCCGGGGGCGGTAGCTGTCGACGATGCGCTGCAGAGCGGGAGCGGCTTCGCTGGGCCCCGTGTGCAAATCGAGTACGCCGGCGATCTCCTCGACGACCTGATCGCGCGCCGTGTGCATCGCGGCAACCCAGGCATCCGGGCTCATACTGTCCATCGACGGGAGCTGTGTCATGACGACCTCGCGGGGGCTAGGGGAGGGGGAGCTCAGACCATTAATTAAAACGCTCCAAGCCGATCAAACCTTCCCGGCCCGGGCGGTAAAATCGAGTGATGTCGATCCGACGTCCATCAGAGCGACCTCGCCTGGAGCAGCCTCAGGCGGGGTTTTTGAAGTTTTTACGCAACGATTCGCACGGTTTTGCCGAAAACCATAATGAGGCGGCTAGCGTCTCGAGGAGTAGAGTAGCCAACCATAAATTTTGACGCAGGAGAGCGAATCATGCGTTTTCATATACAGTTTTTGATGATGATCGGATGTGTGGCGGCGATGGTGGCGATTCCGGCCTGTTCATTGGCCGACGAGGCACCCGTCGAAGAGCAGCGGGCCAGCGCCACCCGAACCTGGGGCAGCGAATCCGGCAAAGCAGACCGGCCGCAGGACGACGAGCTCGCCCGGGCGATTCCGCCAGTCGAATGCACCACCCACAGCGATTGTGCCGTCTTGCCCAAAACCGCCCATTGGTGCTCGCCCGACGGCCAGTGCGAGTATAGCTGCGAGTCGGGCTTTGCCGATGCCAACGGCGAAGCCGAGGCCGACGGCTGTGAGTGCGAGGTGCGCAGCGAAGGCCCGGATGTCTGTGACGGACACGACGCGGATTGTGACGGCGTCATCGACAACCCATTCGCAGGCGGAGCGCTCGACTCCGGCGGCTCGCATAGCTGCGCGACCGACCGCTACGGCGCTTTGCGTTGCTGGGGCGCCGACTCGACGCGCCTGTCGCCCCAGGAGGCCGGCGTGCGGCTGTGGAAGGTGGCCACAGGCAACCGCCACAGCTGCGGGCTGACCGAGGCGGGCAGGGTATACTGCTGGGGAGACGACGCCTACGGCAAGCTCGGGGTCGCCGATGGCGAAGGGGCCGAGCGGCCGACGCCGGTGGACACCGACGGGCGTTTTGTGGAGGTGGCCGTCGGCGGCGACCATAGTTGTGCGTTGACTCGGGAGGGCCGGATCGAATGCTGGGGCCGAAACGACTACGGCCAGCTGGGCGACTCCACGCTCACCTCGCGACACCAGCCCGAGCCGATCGCGGCGAGCCTCGAATTCGAGTCGGTGGCCGCCGGTCGCTTCCACGCCTGCGGCCTGACCGTCTCCGGCCAAGTGCTGTGCTGGGGGGCCAATCAGCGCGGACAGACCGGCCAGGTCGACGTATCGGCGGTCAACGCTCCCAGCCCGGTCGACGCCCCGGTGGATTTCGTGTCGGTGACGCTGGGCGCCGATCATAGCTGTGCTCTCGACATCGGCGGCATGGTCTATTGCTGGGGCGACAACGAGTACGGCCAGCTGGCCAGCTCGAGCGGTCTCGGCCGCGCCCAGGCCCGACCCATTGACGACGCGGAGATGGAGTTTGCTGCGCTCGACGCCGGCGCCAATCACACCTGCGCGTTGACCCAGACCGGCCGGCTATTCTGTTGGGGGCATAACGGCTCGGGCCGGCTCGGCATCGAGCAGACGGTGGCCACGAGCGCTTTTCCACGCCCGGCCGGCGCGGAGTTGCACTTCGAGACGATCGCCGCCGGCGGAGCGCATAGCTGCGCGATGACCACCGACGGGCTGATCTACTGCTGGGGAGAGGGCGCCGATGGTCAACTCGGGCCCGGCTCGACGGGCGCCTCGCGCAGCCCGATGCGCGCCGATTGTCCATGAGCGCCGACCGCGGAGTTCTCCGCAGGTTTTGCTCCTGAGTTCTCTCGGGGCGTCGCCGCACGCCTTTTGATGTATTCAGCTCTGGCACGGTGTGCTTAGGTTGTCACTGACCTCAGAGCTTCGCCAGCGCGACGCCCCGGAGAGCCGCCGATGATGAAGATCAGTCTTTCGGATTATATAAGGGATATCCTGCAGGACGAGGAACCGGTTTATTTCGTCGACCCCGACGGCGAAGTCGATGCCGACGGGTGCGTGTGTCCCGGGTGTGCAGGAAAGGGGCGCTACGTGGGCTTTCGATGGGTCGAAGACCCCTGCGAGGTCTGCGGCGGCAGTGGGTCGCTCCACAATGAACCCGGCGAGTTGGATTAAGTACAAGCGCGTAAGTCCTGGGGATAACGAAAAGCTCGAGACACTCGATGCGTCATCCTGGTTCTTGGTAAAGACGTTGCAAATCGAGGCAAGAACCAACCACCAAGAACAGGTGCGTCTGCTCGAGGCGGTACGTTAAGCCTGGGACAACTCGTAAACCACAAGATGTTCATGATTGCACTTAACGCCGGTCAGAACGCGGGCGGTAGGGCGGCGAGAGCTCACGCGCCTGCGCATGCGTCAACTCACCGTGGGGCTCGACGCGCGCATCCTGACACCCCCACATCTCCACGTCGATGCCGTATTGGGAACGCGACAGCAATGTCCCGCGGCACAGCCGAGTGTCGACCGCCCCCTGTTCGACCTCGCAGTGGGTTCGCTCGAGCAGGTCTTGCATCACCTCGGCGGGGACCTTGTCGCGGTGGGCGGGGTAGATAAACCCGTACAGGATCAAGTGGCTCAGCAGCACTCGCCAGTGATCTGCGAAGCGGTCGAGCAGCCGCTCCCAATCCAGCTCCGAGGCGCAGCAACGCAGCAGATGGGCGACATCGGCGCCGTCGTAGCGCTCTCTCTCCATGATATACGCCTTTGACCAGATCATCTCCTCGGGCGGGCAGATCAGCGCGTCCATGCCGAAGACTTCCTGGTGTTCGGCGTGGTCGAACCAACTCCGGTCGATGCGCGTTCGCGCGTTGCCCGAGTTGAAGATCAGATCGACGTATTCCTCGCCCTTATAGGCCTTGGCGATCCATATCTCGGATTCCATTTCAGTGCGAAAGCCCTGGTGGGTCAGCACGTCGAGCGCGTCGGCGATGTGGGTTTCCTCGACGAAGATGTCGAAGTCCTTGGTGTGGCGCTCGATGCCGGTATAGCAGGCGAGCGCATAGGCGCCGGCGACCAGAAACGGGATTCCCGCCTGGTCGAGTGCCTCCATGGCCCCTCGGGCGTGTGACGCACCCTGCGGCGGGATGGTTCCCTCACCCGGATGATGGTTGTCAGACATGGTCAGACCTCACCTCGTTGGTGGCATATGACTGGGGCGTGCATCGAACGCGTCGGTCGAGCCGCAGCGCCTCGATCCGGCTTAGAGCGCTGCCACAGGTTGAATCTAAGCACGAGTCGGCTCCGGTGGGGGCCAACGCAGGCTCGCCACCTGCACAGGCTGGTGGCGCCGGTTGGTGGCCGCTACGGTGCGTGTACATTCCTTTTGCCACTTGCGCAGAATCCTCTTGGCGCACGGAGAGATGATGAGTGAAGTCGAATACGCTCGCAGTGAGGATAACGTTTTTCGCATCGCGGCGGTCGCCGATCTGCACTACGGCCGCGGCATGCAACAGCAGATGGCCGACATGCTCGCCGAGGCATCCAAAGCTTCGGACGTCTTGTTATTATGCGGTGATCTCACCGATCACGGCCGCCCCGGCGAGGCGCGGATGCTGATCGCCGACCTCCACGAACAGGTCAGGGGGCCGATCTTGGCAGTCTTTGGCAATCACGACCTGGAGGCCGAGCAAGCCACCGAGTTGACCGCGGTGCTCGAGCGCGGCGGCGTACAGGTGCTCGACGGCGAGTGTGCGTCGGTGGGCCCGGTGGGCTTTGCCGGGGCGAAGGGCTTTTGCGGCGGCTTCGGCAAGCGCTCGGTGCATCCATTCGGCGAGCGCGAGCTCAAAGAGTTTCTCAACGTGACCGTCAACGAGGCGCTCAAGCTGGAGACGGCCCTGTCTCGACTGGACACCGAGCATCGGGTCATCCTCTTGCACTATGCCCCGGTTCCCGCGACCGTTGAGGGCGAGCCGCCCGAAATATTTCCGTTCTTGGGGTCGAGCCGTCTTGAAGACCCGATCAATCACCACGGCGCCAGCGTGGTCTTCCACGGCCACGCCCACAAGGGCTCGGTGCGCGGCCAGACCCAAACCGGCGTACCAGTCTACAACGTGTCGGCTCCGCTGCTGAAGCAGACCTACCCGGAGCGTCCGCCGTTTTTTCTCTATGAACTGGCGCTCGATTCGGCCAACCCGCCGGGCTGAGACGGATCGTCATCCAAGCGCAGACGCATATAAAAGCGGGATCTCATCTGCTCTCAGTGTAGCGCATCCCTAAAATGCAATTCCTGCACTCTCGCCCGTCGAAGGTGGGAGCACACGATGACCCAGCAGAGTCAGCCCGTTGTATTATGCCCGAACTTCGGCCGAAGATTCGGGGCGATTTCTTAGAATATGCTCCGTTTCTTGAAAAAAGTCGCCTTATCTTAGCGGCAAGATGAGCCGGAAGAACCTCCCTTCAAACCCCTTCCAGGGCCCTAATTTCCCTCTTTAGTGAGGATCTTCTTCCCGCGCTACCGCCAAAAATAACCTCTTGGAGGTTTAATGATCAGCAGGCTCTCTTAACTTGGTGGTAGAGGGCCTCACATGTAGTACATTGTCGCCTAATTAGCGACATGGACGTACATCGTATGCATGCGGTGATTTTTGGTTAGATTCGTTCACTTTGGCTAAATTTGACACTCGAGGACGACGCGGCCGCACATCTCAGATGATGAGAACTCGCTCGGGGGAGTGAGGCAAGGCGCGGTACCGATCGGCTCGAGTTTCAAGGGGGAAACCTATCGTGAAGCGCCAATTAAAAAGTCTATCCTCTGTTTGGATGGCTTCCTTGCTGGCATTGATGCTGGCTGGAGGAGCCGCCTGCGGTAATGTCGAAGACGACACATCGCAGCCCACGCCCAATGATTCGCAGTCTTATGCGACTAGCGATGATGGTTGTGTCACCATCGACCACGATGTGGTCATCGATCAGAAGTCGGATCTGAGCACCTACGCCGAACTCAGTTGCTTCAAGATCGAGGGACATCTCTTCGTCCAGAACACCACTGATATCCGTCATCTGGACGCGCTGGACGGGCTTCGCTCGGTCAGCAAATACGTCGGCATCGCCGACAACACCAAGCTGCGTCGAGTGGACCTCGATAACCTCAAAAAGGTCGGCGAAGGCCTGGTTCTCGAGGGCAACCACAAGCTCAGGAAGATCAAGTTTCCAGAGTTGCGCAGGGTCGACCATTACCTGCACATCTTCAACAACCGCGAGCTGCGCAAGGTCAGCTTTCCTTGCCTCAAGAAGGTCGGCGACGATGTCATCTTCGCGGGTGTCGACAAGCTCAAAAAGCTCAAGCTGCCCTGCCTGAAGCGCGTCGGCGGCACGTTCATCTTCGAGCACAGCGATCGTCTCGAATACCTGTGCCTGCCCAAGCTTCGCGTGGTCAAAGGCGACTTCCTGGTCCACTTCAACCGGGACCTGAAGGCGATCTTGGCCGGCAAGCTCAAGTACATCGGCGGCATGCTTGAAATCCAGCGCAACCCGAACCTCAAGAAGGTTGACCTGAAGCGTCTCGAAAAGGTCAAGGGCGACGTCGAAATCGTCCATAACTTCGAGTGGTCGAAGTGCAAGATCAAGCAATTGGTCTACGCCATCGATTATATCGGCGGCGACAAGATCATCTACGACAACAAGAAGAAGTGTCGCAGCGTCGAAATCCATCCGCCCAAGTGGTGTAAGTCGGACGCATGAAAGTGCGACCACAAAGAGCCGGAGCCGGGCGATGATGATGATGATGATGACGACGATGACGACGATGACGACGATGACGACGATGACGACGATGACGACGAGACCTGCGAGAAGTGGTGCCTCAAGAAGGCCAAGAAGCTCTGCAAGCACCTCAAAGGTCACTCGTACCTGTACAAGAAGTGCGTCCACGCCAAGTACAAGTACTGCGTCAAGCACTACTGTGACGACAAGCCTGGCGACGACGACGACGACGACGATGACGACGACGGCGACGACGACGACGACGATGACGACGACGATGACGACGATGACTTCGATGCCTGCACGCCGGGATATTGGAAGAACCACCCCGGTAGCTGGTGCATGGAGTACTCGTCGGAAGACAGCGTGACCTCCGTCTTTGGTGGAGCCAGCAGCTTTGAAAAGCTGTCCGGTGCCGACCTGATGGACGCGCTCAACTTCGGCGGAGGCCCCGGCGAATTGGGCGCTGCGAAGATTCTACTTCGCGCCGCTACCGCCGCGCTGCTCAATGCCTGCCACGAGGATGTGAACTACCCGTGGACCGAGTCGGAGATTATCGACGCCGTCAATGACGCTCTCATGGGTACCCGCCAGGAGATGATTTCCCTGGCCGAAGAGTTGGACGATCTCAACAACGCCTTCGAATGCCCGCTCAGTGGCGGACCGGGCTTCTAATTAGAGGCTGAGTTCGACTCATGAGGCGTATGCGCGGCCGGGGTGAAAGCCCCGGCCGCTTTGTTATGGGCCGCGCATGCTTATGGTTCCTACAGCCACTTATTGTATTTGTGAGCAAGGGCGTGCACTTCAAACAGAATTCACTTCTTGCTTATTAAATTCACTTCTTGCTTATTAATCAGTAGATTAGTGACATGATGCCAATAACCGTCAACTCGAACACCTGGTTCAAAGATGGACGACGAGCTCGACGATCAATTAGATGATGTGGAGTGGGAGGAGGTCTTCTTCGACGGGGAGCTATTTGTCTCCGATCAGCGCCAAAAGGAGCGCCATGAAGCCTCCGTGCAGGTGGCTTACGCCCACGATTCGACCCGATTCCGCTCGAACTCGGTCGATCTCAGCCGCGGCGGCCTCTTTTTGGGCGCCGAAGAACTGCTGCCGATCGACTCCGAATTCAAGCTCGTCTTCAAGCTGCCCAACCGGGAGGAGCCGCTTCGCGCGGTGGCGCGGGTGGCCTGGGTGCGCGAAGAACCCGGCGAGGCCGAAGACGAGCCCCGGGGGTTCGGCGTGGAGTTTATTAAAATTTCCAGGCAAGATCGGGCGGCGATCGAGGAATTTCTCGAGCTGCAATCCGCCTTATTAGCCGAGCCCGACGATTAATTGAGTCAGTCTTCGCCGAGCACGTGCTCGTCGAGCACAAACGTGGTGAAGGTGGCTGAGAAGACCGTCTTGTCGTCGACGCTCGCGCGCACCTCGACCTCATGCTTTTTTCCGCTGACCTCGCCCACCTCGGCGCTGGCCTCGACCGTCTGTCCGACGGCCACCGGCGCGGTGAACTTGGCGTTGGCCGACCCGAGGACCACGTTCGGATCATTGACCGCGAGCATCGCCGCGTAGTCGGCCAACCCGAAGACAAAGCCGCCGTGGACCAACCCCTTGTCGTCGACGACCATCTCTTCGGTCGTCTCCAGGCGCACCACCGCCCGATTCTCCTCGAGTTCGACCGGCTCACCGCATAGGTCCTGGTTGATACGAAGATGCGTATTCGGTTGTCCCTTCATGACGTGGGGTCTCTTTCGAGTAGATGTTGTGGTCAACGATGCCCATGTTGGCGTTGCATTGAATAACAGAAAACGTTGAAACCCTCGACTTCTTCGGAGCGAACGCGTTGGAAGCCACCTGGTTTTTACCGGCAGTCGCCACCGCGCTCTTATACGGCGCACAATCGGTCTACCTAAAGGGCGTCCTGCCCGGGGCCGACAAGCTCCTGGTTGCGTGGGGTATCTTCGCCTTCGCGCTGCCCATCTATCTGGTTTTCCTGGGTTTTACCGGCATGCCGGAGGTCTCGCCAGACTTCTGGTGGGCATGGGGCGTGAGCCTTGCGGTCAATGTGCTCGCTTGGCCGCTATTCGTGCGCGCCATCCAACTCTCCGACATTTCGCTGGTGATGCCGCTGGTAGCGTTTACGCCGGTCTTCATCCTGGGCGTCGAGTTTGTGCTGCTCGGCGAGTTCCCGCAGGGCCCGGGGCTGTGGGGCATCTTGCTCATCGTGGTGGGGGCCTATGTGCTCAACCTCGAGCGCGGCGCCTCGGGGCTCTTCGACCCGATCAGGTCGATCGCCAAGAACCGCGGCGCGCTTTATATGCTGGGGGTCGCCGCGATCTGGAGCATCTCGGCGACCGTCGAGAAGGTCGCGGTCGTCTCCTCGTCTCCGGCCTTTTATCTGACCTGGCTCAGCGCGGGCTTCGCGCTGATCTTCGTGCCGGTGGTTCTCTGGCGCGTCGACAAGCCGCTGTCGACCTTCAAGATGAGCGCTTGGTCGCTCATCGGGGTGGGCGTATTGACCGGCGCGATGTCGGTCTTTCAGATGTACGCCATTCAGAACACCCCGCTGGTCAACTATGTCATCTCCATCAAGCGGGCGGGTATGTTGGTCAGCGTGCTGGTGGGATGGCTATTCTTCCAGGAGAAGAATATCGCGTTCCGGCTGCTCGGCGCGCTTCTGATGGTTGTTGGCGTGGCGCTGATTCGAATGGTTTGAGTACAGCCTCGCAAATGATGTGCTTTTCGCTCAGTTTGCACCGTCACGTTGCTCTATTGGCTCACGCCTACGTTCTTGGTTCTTGGTTCTTGGTACAACGCTGCGATTCGAGCGCACTGCCAGGCCCCAAGCCCGCCGTTCCTCCAAGCCCAAAAAACCTCGTGGAACTTTGAAGGGCGCTGCTTGTCGAACTCCGTAAGACAGCAGCAGCAGGCGGTCGGGTTTTCCCGACCCGTCCCCAAAGGCCCTAACCCACGAGGAGCACGTCGTGAATGCGAGCAGCCATAGCTTGAGAGTCGTCGTCGTCTGGAGAAGCACCGTCGTCCGTGAGCGCACCTTTACCCAGACTAGTGAGCCGCGCGTGACGGTAGGCGAGGGCGAGCGGAACCACTTCGACGTCGCTGCGCCGGGGTTGCCCGAGGCGTTCGAGATGTTCGAGCGGACCGCCGACGGCTACCGGCTGCGCTTTACCGACCGCCTCGAGGGCTCGCTCAACGTCGACGGCGAGGAGTCCAGCCTGGAGGAACTCGTCGTCGACCAGCGCGCTTGGCCCGCCGAGCGGGTGCGCACCCGGCAGGGCGCCTCGCGGGTCTTCGAGATGGAGCTTCGAAGCGGCGATTGGGGGCTGATTCGATTGGGCGACGTCAAGGTCTTCTTCCAGCTCATCGAGCAGCGCGAAGTTGTCGCCGGCCGGGGCTTGGGTTCGGTCGAGTTGCCCGTGCTCGCCACGGTGGCCGCCGCCGCGCTGTTGCACGTGGCCGTGTTGATGGTCGCGTTTTTGGGCTACGAGCCCGAGCCAGATCTGAAGGTCTCGATGGGCTGTGAGCGCTGCTGGATGGAGCTGGCCGTCGATGATGTGCAGGACCCATTTGAAGAGCAAGAGCTCGATGAGCCCTCGGAGGACACCTCCGGCAAGAGGGCCGGCGGCGAGGAGGGGAAATTCGGCGACGAGGACGCCGAGCAGCCCGACACCGAGATGCCCCCGGACGACGGCGAGCTGGTCGAAAGGATCGAAGATCCCACCAAGGTCGGGGTGCTCGATACGCTCTCTGAGCAGCGGCTCGGTCAGGGAGCCATCGAGCAGGTCTTTGCCAAATCCGACGGCTTCTCTTCCAAGATCGACGTCGCCTTTAGCGGCGACGGAAAGGAGCTCGAGGTCGGCCGCGGCGCCGGCGGGATGGGCGTTCGCGGGGTGGACAAGGGCGGCGGTGGCGACAGCTTCGGCCGGGCCAGGGCGCTCGGCGAGGTCGACACCGGCGGCGGGCCGGGTACGGGAGGCGCGATCGGCCCCAAGAAGAGGCGCGACGCCCCCGAGCCCGAGATGGTCACCGGGAATCCGACGGCCGGAGACTTCTGTGACAAGCGCGATATCCGCCGGGTGGTGGCCGCCAAGGCCAGCTCCGTCAAATATTGCTACGAGCGCCAATTGCAGCAAAAGCCCGAGCTCGCCGGCAAGGTCATCGCCCAGTGGAAGATCGGCCTGGACGGCAAGGTCAGCGACGCCGGCATCGCCAGCTCGACCGTCGGCGACCGCGCCGTGGAGAATTGTATCGCCCGTACGATCTCGCGCATGCGCTTCGAGCGACCCGACGGCGGCATCTGCGTGATCAACTACCCGTTCGTCTTCAGCGGCATCGATTGACCGGCAGGCTCACCCAGCCATTCTTGCCTACCAGACGGAGTCGTCGTCGGTCACGGTGTCGATGCCGGCTTCGTCTGTCGTGTCTGGGCCGCCTTTTGCAACTTCGGCATTCTCAGATATTTGATTCTCCAGATACCTCTTCTCGACCTTGCCGAGCTGCGGCCGGAAGGCGATGTATAGGACGGCCGCCGGCACGAAGAAGACCTCATAATAGATCAGCTCATAGCTAAGAAAAGACAGGACGAAGCCGTATATCGCCACCGACTCGGCCAGCGCCCAGCTCAGGATGCAGGTGGTCATATAGGTGCCGCGCATCTTCTCCAGCGACGCGAAGGCGTTGTCTCCGCTGAGCTTGTCGAAGAACATCGCCTTGCGCGCTACGAAGAGTCCGATGATCTCGGCGACCGCCACTCCACCAAAGGCAATTCGTAGCGTGGAGATCAGCTCCGGGTCGGGCTCGGGCGCATTCTCCGGGTTGCCCGTAATGATGAATAAGACCACCATATAGATGATCAGGCTCATGAAGAGCGCGCCCCACGTGATCCACAGGGTCGTGGCGCTTACTTCTTGTTTCTCGTGCTCTCCCATTAAACCATCCCTCGCGTTCGGGTCTCGCAGACTGTTGTTGATCGTGTACAATGCTACGCAGACGCGAGACAAACGGCAATGAGAGGTTCATCGCGCGGCGATGTTCTGATGTAGCTCTCGGTGAATGGTGAAGGTGATGGCGGTCATGACCAAGCAACAGCTTGTTTCCTCTTCGTGGGTCTACTCGGCGGTGGTCGTCTCGGTATTGATGACGGCGCTGGCGCTTGTTGGATGTGAGAGCCAACTCGGCGTCGAGCAGGCGATGTTCGAGTGCGTCGAGGACGCCGAATGTGGCGACGGCAACGTGTGTCGCGACCGGGTCTGCAGGAATCCGGACGAACTCGAAGCGATGTGCGAGAGCTACTGCCAGGAGTTTGGAGATTTGTGCAGTGAATTGGCCTCGCCCGATACCTTTGCGGACTTTCGCGATGCCGCACATTGCCTCGAGGTCTGCAGCACGTATCCGACCGACGCCCAGGATGATGCGTACCAGGGAAATTCGGTGCAATGTCGGCTCAACCACCTCGAGGCTGCGCGCCAAGAGGGCGCCGGCGTGCATTGTCCGCATACCGCGTCGGGCGGCGACGGGATCTGCGGCGAGGACTCGTCGCGTCTTTGCCTGTCTTATTGTGCCACGATGGTCAATGAGTGCACCGGAGAGGTCGAACAATTCAGTTCGCCGAAAGAGTGCTTAGACACCTGTGCGGGGTATTCGCGCGGCGGTCAGGTCGGGGATCGGAGCGGTGATACCCTTCAATGCCGAGCCCGCTATGCGCGCAGTGTGGCAGACGGCGTGGAGGTCCCGCTTAACTGCAGATTCGCCGGGCCCGAAAGCCAAGAATGTGTCGATTGAGTATCTTTTTCCTGACCCGTCGGTCTCAAACGTTTTGATAAGGAATTGGCCATGCGACGTAACCCTTGGGTAGCAATTCTGTGGATGGGACTCATCGGCCTAGTCTTGGCCTCGACTTCGGGGGCGGTCTTCGCCCAAGAGAGCATCGAGGAGTACGCCAAGAGCGAGCCCAGCGACGACCAGGTGCGCCTGAATAAGGCCGCCGTCGAGGCGATTGTGGCCGAAGATTTTGAGAAGGCGGCGAAGCTCTTGGAGTCGTCGCTCGAGCTCGGCGAGCACAACGTCACCTGGCTCAATCTGGGGCGCGCCTATCAGAAGTTGGGCCGATGCAAGGACGCAAAGAATGCCTATCTGTCTGCGGTGAGCGCGCCGGCGGTCGAGGAGCCGTCGCCGAAGTTGGTCAACGCTAAGGCCGAGCAATATCTCGAGGAGGTCGAGGAGAGTTGCGAGGAGTCGACGCAGCTCGTAGCGGCAGATGAAGCTGATGAGGCTGATGAAGCTGATGAGGCTGATGAGACCGACGAAGACGAGAAGACGCGCGTCGAGCCGGCCACCGAGCCCAAAGGTGCCAATGTGGCCGGTTGGGCGTCGACCATCACCGGCGGCGCGCTGTTGGGCACGTCGGCAGTCTTCTACATGCTCGCCCGTTCGGAGCATGGAGTGGTCACCGACGCGATAAATTCGTCCGACGGCCCCGTCGATCAGATCAGCCGAAGCGAGGCGATCGAGAGGCAAGAGCGAGGCGAGCTCTACGATACGCTCGCGCTATCGACGGCCATCGCCGGCGCCGCGGCGACGGGCCTGGGGGTCTACCTTTTCGTCAGCGACGACAGCGAGCCAAAGGTCAGCCTCGGCACCGACGGCAATAGCTGGTCGGTCAGCTTCTCCGCGCGATTCTAAGCCACGAGCCGTTGCCGTTTGCCGTTCCTGGACCCCTGGACCCCCGGACCCCTGAACCCCTGCCGTCAAGCCCACAGCCACTTATAGGTCTCTCGAAGCGCGTCGTCGTCGCCGACCTGGCTGCACGCCGTGCCGATGAGTTCCTGGACCTGTCCGCGGCTGATCTTGACGGGGCTGTC
>CAYLTX010000080.1:0-29447 GCA_964386725.1 uncultured Bradymonadales bacterium
ATCCTCACGCTGACCATCGTCGCCGCCCTGACCGTCGGCGCCGCCGCGGCGGTCGCCGTCGTCGACTGGCTAGAAGACCGCGAGGCGACCTCCGACGAGGCCGCCGCAGCCGCCCCAGCCGACCACGCCCCCGACGAGATCCCGGTGCTCACCATCCCGCCGACCTCCGAGCCCACCGACGAGGACTGGCGAGACGCGATCGAAATGGCAGCACAGCAGCTCAATGTGGCGGCCCGCGAGGACACATTTTCGGCGGCGCTGGTCGACGATAAGCGCCACGAACTCGCCCGCAACATCCTCCTCGACGCGATGGCCGCCCGCGGCGTCACCCCGCCGCTCAAACGCGCCTTCAACGAGGCGATCGCCGCCGACCCGGCGCTCGAAGAAAAGCAGCAGGTCGTGACCTTTGGGGCAAATGGAGCCGGCGTCGACGAGCCCGTCGATCGCATCCATGCGCTGGGCGGGGGCCGGTCTATCTCGCTTCGCATCACCAAGGGCGGCCGGAACGCCTTCGCCTTCAAGCCCGCCCAGGACGAGTGGAAAAACGGCTGGCGCGCCGAGGTCGCGTCGTACGTCTTCTGTGAATTTGTGCCGTGTCACTTCGAGGTCCCCGTCAACCGCCCGGCGCGCATCAGCCGCACCGACTTCGAGCAACTATACGGCGAGGTCGAAGGGGACTGGCAGACGACCTACGCCGAGCGCTTCGGCGCGCTGCATTGGGTCGAGGAGGCTGGCCCGGACGGCCGTCAGCGCGAGTACCTATACGGGACGCTCAAGGATTGGGTGCCGCATTTTGTGGACTGGCCCATCGAGTATACGCAGGTATGGGAGGAGTGGCTCGACGTGCGCTTCCACCCCGACAATCTCGACGAGCCGTATCGAGAGGCGATCGCGCCCCTACGGAAGTTCGGCGAGGGCAAATTCTATCAAGACGCGCTCGCCGAACAGGGAGACGCCTACCTGCGCGACGTGGCGCGCGGGCTCTCGGCGATTTTGGTCTTCGATTATCTGACCCACAATTGGGACCGGTTCAGCAAGGAGCCCGAGTACTTCGGCGTCAATAACCAATTCGCCGACGGCACGTTCATCTCGCTGGACAATGGCGCGGCGTTCTACGACCAGCCCGTCCCCGAGGTCGAGCCGCGCATCGAGCTGACCAGCCGATTTAGCCGGCGCATGATCACCGCCGTGCGAGCCCTGTCGCCCGAGAAGGTCGACGAGTTGCTCTTCCCCGACCCCACCTGGAACGAGCGCAAGCGCCTGGAGATCTTTTGGAAGCAACGCCAGAAGCTGCTCCAACGCGTCGACGGCCTCGTCGCCCACTACGGCGAGGAACGCGTCTTCGAATTCGAGTAACACTGCAAAGGCATTTTAACGCGGAGGACGCAGAGGTCGCGAAGGAATTTATATATCTCAATTCGTCCTGACCGCCACGGGTAACGGCAGGTTCTATGTGCTCGAACTAATCCTTAAAACCTCTGCGCTCTCCGCGCCCTCTGCGTTGAAAAAGCCGTTATTGGCCCCCGCCCTGCGAGAGCGCCGCGCCGCGTTGTTCGGCGCGCTCCCACATGCGCAGGTAGGCCTCGGCGGAGCGGAAGAGCGGCTCGAGTTGCTCGTCGGTGACGCCGTCGTTGCGCACGTCTTCGATGAGCTCGGGGATCATGCCGATGTGGGCGAGCCCCTCGGTGTTGAAGTCGATCGTGCGGTTGGCCACGCGCGGCTCGGTGAAGGTCACCTCTCCGGAGAACGACTCGAACGGGTAGCTGACCGGGTTGTCCTGGGGCTCATTGCAGACGCTATTTTCGCCGAAGCGGGGCCCGGGCGCGCCGGCGAAGCCGTTGAGGTCGAAGCCGAAGCCCTCGGCGGGGTAGCCGCCGGCCTGGTCGATGAGGTCGATCCTATCCTGGAGCGGCTGGACGCGCGTCCCCGGCTGGTCGGGGTCGCTGCAATTTGCAAAGTTGAATTTCGAGATCCCGCCCAGCTCGTAGATCTTGCCATTATTGTTATTTCCGTGCGAGCCGACCGCCGGGTAGTCGTTGTCCTCCAAGAGCTCGAAGGCGCGCTTGTAGGAGCGGCGCGGCAGGTGGTCGATCTCGACGATCATCCCGCGCTCCATGAGCTCGCCCATCAAAAACTCGCCGAGCTGGGTCAGGCCTGCGTTCTGGCAATAATCTCCCTCGAGCGATCCTTCGTTCAGCTGCTCCACGTACGGCAAGAGGGTGTCGATGGGCTCGTCGGCGAAGCCCGACATATCGACGGCCGGCTCGGCCAAATACTCGTCTCTGGGTTCATTGAGCCCGGCGAAGCTGACGTCGCCCTTGTCGAAGACGCTGGGCACATCGGGGCATTCCTCGGTGAAGTTCGAATAGTGGCCCGATTGGATGAAGTTGCCGAGTTCGATGATGTCGCGGTGACCGTCGCCGGCCGAGAAGCCATTATCGTATTTGTGGACCGGAAAGATCGCCCGAACCCCCTGGTCGTGATAGTAGTCGAGAGCGTCGACGACGTCTTGCTCCTCGCAGCGCTCTTCGCCTTCGGGCGGGGTCAAAAAGCAGTCGAAGAGGTGGGAGACCTCGATCCCCAAGACGACCGCCATCTTGCCGTCGCCGATCACCTCACGGGCCTCTTCGGGGCTCTCCACGATACGAAACCAGCCCTCGCCGGGCCCGCCGGATTGGGCGTCGATATAGCGCTCCAGCTTGCGGGTCTCCTCGAGGGTGCGATCCACGGCGACCATATCGTTGCACGAATACCGCACCTCCTGAGTGTCGGTGCCCACCAACAAATCGCAGATCACCCGGTTGCTGGTGGCGTGTTGGACCATCAAGCGCAGCCCGCTCAAATAGGCGCGCTCGAGCCACTTATAGTATTGGGTCTGATGGGTGGAGCTGTCGTGGGCGCTGGGCCAGTCGGTAAATTCGGGGTAGCCGTCGGTATGATGGTTAAACTCGGGAGTGCGCCCCGAGATCAGGCCGGTGAGCATGTCCTGGTCGTCGAGGTCGTCGGCGTGGTCGTAGCCGTAGCCGAAGAGGTCGGCGCGACCCTCGGCGCCGTGGAACATCTCACAGGAGGGCAGAGCGTGCTCGACGCCCAGCGGATGGTAGGGCGCGCCGTGGTAGATCCCGCCGCCGCCGAAGCCAAAATTCGTCATCAGGTGCGAGTGAGTCTCGGCGAAGCCCCACACCGAGCCGTCGTCGAATTCGCGAGGGGCCACCTCGCCGTCGGCGTCGACGGTCAGCTCGGGATACTCGGCGCATCCGTCGGCCGGATATAGCGCGATGACCGCCGCGTCGTCGACGCTGTCGGACAGCCCCGTAGGGGTCAGATATTGGCCGGTTTTGAGGTGGCGAAGCTGCAGGCGCGACTCGTCATGCTCGGAGACCTCCACTTGCCACTGCGCCCCGGGCAAATAGTCGTCATCGATGGTCAAGATATCGCTGAGCAGCTCCGGTTTGCGCACGAAAGCGCCCTCTTCGGCCACAAAGTAGTGCTCTTCCTCGTCGTACAAGAGGTAGGTGGCCAGGTCGGAGGCCTTCAAATAGAGCCGCGAGGCGGACTCGACATCCGTCTCCGAGAACGCAAAACCCTCGCCATCTTCGCCCGCCGCCAGATACCGCGCGTTGTTGCTTCCCGGCTCGGAGGCGTCCATCGTGAAGCAGCCGTCTACGAAGCTATAGACGCCGTCATGCTCGGGCGCCGCGGGCCGGTCGGCCTCGGTCGCATCCGGGCCCGAATCGGCCGCCGCGTCCGGCTCAGAGGCCCCCTCGGTGTTCTCGGGGTCGTCACTGCAGGCCGCTAGGAACGTACAAACAATTAATAGTACGGCTGCTTTCGTAGCAAGATTCATAGCGCATTGCCTTGCGAGACTGTTGAAGTTGGTGGCAATGAAGCTACTGAACCTCGCGCGGGCTGTCTAGCGACGCGGCGACTTACCCAACCACATCAAAATCGTGGACCGGCTTGCCCTCTTCTTTGGACAGGATATCCAGGGCGGCCGCGGCGCCGTCGCCGGCCGAGATGATCGCCTGGATTTTTTGGGAGCGCGTCGCCCAGCCGATGGCGTAGGCGTCTTCAACGTTGGTGCGGCCGTCGCGGTCGACTTGGGCCTCGCCGCCTTCGCGCTCGATGCCGAGCTCGTCGAGCAGGCCCTTGTTGCTCACGGCGATGATGATGTAGTCGCCCTCGAAGGTCTCGCCGTCAGTCGTGGTCGCCAAAAAGCCCGCATCGGTGCGCTCGATGGCGTCGACCTTGGTGTCGTGGAGGGTGGCGCCGAACTTTTTGACCTGCTCGCGCGCCGTCTGCTGGAACTGCGAGCCGGTCATCTCGTCGATGCCCAGGTAGTTGTACAGCATCGCCTTATGCATCGGCGTGTCGTCGGTGCCGAAGACATCGGCGTCGACGTCGTTCTTAGCCAAAAAAAGCGCTGCGCTCAGCCCGCCGGGGCCGTCTCCTACTATCAATACGTTGCTCATCGTTTCCGTCCTGGCCGGTATATGAATGTTGATTCGAGTTGACGCATTGTATCTGATGGTAAATCGTCGCGCTGCGTTACACGCGTTCTTTTGTGTAACGCGGCGATCGACATTGTTCAACGCAACGGGAATGGGTCATGGGTCCACACGCACATCCGACAGAAATTCGCACCGTCGAAGCCGACGATATCCTGCATATCAAGTTCAGCGACGGCGCCGAGATCGACTTCGACACGGTGATCTTGCGCGGCTACTGCCCCTGCGCACACTGCCAGGGCCACGGCAGCCGCCCGTTGAAGTGGAACCCGCCGCGCGCCAAATCGCATGTGGTCGTCGACGATATCGGCCAGGTGGGCAACTACGCGATCTGCATCGCCTGGGGCGACGGGCATAATACGGGTGTGTACTCGTTCGAGTTTTTGCGCGAGATCGACGAGAAGCCGGAGGAGATTTTTGAGGGGTATCCGCCGGAGTTCGACCGGACTTTTGAAGGTTGAGGATATGGGGTGTTGATGGCCCCCTCCGCCTCGCGAACAGCGCTCGGCACCTCCCCGATTCGGGGAGGAGTGGCAAATCGGAACACCTTAGCGTCTTGCCACCCCTCCCCAGATTCTGGGGAGGTGGCGGCGTAGCGCAGCGAAGCCGACGGAGGGGGCCACCAACAACCCGCAACCTAGGTAATAATCGGCCTCTCCTCCGGCTCATCCCGATTCACATGTTCAAAAGCGGCCCGACCGCTCGACTTCAACGTCCGATCCAGCCCGCGCGCGGGATCCTGAATCCGAATCTCCAAATCACTCAGTTTGCTGTTATAACACCACAGGTGCGAGCCGTCGGTGTCGGTGTACTCGACCAGGGCGACGTTATCGGGTGAGCGAGCCTCGCCGGTGAGGACGACGTCGCCCTTTCGGGCGGTGAAGTTCCAGTGGTCCCGGGTGTATTCGCTGTCGTTGAGCAGCATGCCGATCGGATTTCGAAAGGCGTAGCGGCGGCCCTCGACCCACACCACAAACGCGCTGAGAGTGGGCGTGACGCGGCTGCCCAAGAGCGCACGCACCGACAGGCCCTCGAAGGCGGCGTCTTCGTCGTCGTCGAAGCAGTTGCAGTGG
Organism: uncultured Bradymonadales bacterium; assembly: GCA_964386725.1. Lineage (GTDB taxonomy): Bacteria > Myxococcota_A > Bradymonadia > Bradymonadales > Bradymonadaceae > CAYLTX01. The sequence goes on from CAYLTX010000080.1 coordinate 5,582, forward strand.
CTCCACCCCCAACTGTGACCCATGATGCGCTTGCCCTGGATGTGGCCGACCATGGCCGGGGCGCCGTCGACCTCGACCTCTGTGTCGCCGCAGCGGATGGTCCCGGTCGCGCGCAGATCGAGCAGGCAGTCGTCGTAGGTGCTCTTGGCCAGGCCGACCTTCTCGAGCACATGCGGCATGTAGCTGAACCGACGCCCGCTGTCCTCCCAGTGCAAATCCCAACTGATATCGCCGGCGCGACCGATGGCGTTTCGCTCGTCGAGGTGGATGTCGTCGGAGAGGTGAAATGCCTGACGCATGGCCGCGAAGCGCTCGGGCGCGCCGCCGGTGGGCACGATCACCGTGTTGGGCGCGGCGAGCTCGCCGAGCGCGTAGTTGTCCTTGGCGCCCTGGCAATCTTCGCCGTCGAAGAAGATCGCCCAGGTGGACGCCTCTTGCAGGTCTCCAGCGGGCGTCTGGGCGTCGAGAGTCGTGTAGCGAAACCACAGCGCTCGGCCCGGAGCGATGTCGACCTTGCCGTAGTAGACTTCGTAGTGGGGTGACATTCCGTCGTAGCGTCGTGCGAAGCCGTCTATCATAAGTGGGTAATCTCGACTGGAAATTTGGATGGATTCATGTTTTATATTTAGGCGCTAGTAAGTGGACACTAACATAATTTACCTCGGTGGAATAGATGACTGAACGACTCAATCTGGTAACGGGCGCGGCAGGTTTTACCGGCTCGTACGTCGTGCGCGACCTGGTCGCTCGCGGGCAGAAGGTCATCGCGACCGACCTGCCCGGGGCCTTCGAGGACGCCGAGCACCTCGAGGCGCTGGCCAGCTACGGTGTCGACTTCGACCACCCCAATATCGAGGTCATCCCGGCGAACCTGCTCGACAAGGCGAGCCTGGAGCCGATCTTCGAGCGCCCGATCACTCATATTTTCCACGTCGCCTCGCTGTACGATTATAGCGCGTCGCTGGAGATTTTGCGCCGGGTCAACGTCGACGGCACCCGCAACTTCCTGGACTTCGTACTCGAGATGGACACCCTCGAGCGCTTCATCCACTGGAGCACCTGCGGAGTGTTCGGCAAGCCCTATACCGCCGCCGACGGCCACAAGGTCAACGTCCCCTTCGACGAGCAATCGCCTTCGCCGAAGACGATGCCCTACGGCGCCAAAGAGCCCGAGGACACCTACCTGGTCAACGATTATTCGATTTCCAAGTGGGAGCAGGAGCAGATGGTCTGGAAGGAGCACCGCGAAAATGGTCTGCCCCTGACGGTGGTCCGGCCGGCCCCCATCTACGGGCCGGGCAGCGACTACGGCCACGGCGGCATCATCTTGGCGATCGCCCAGGGTTGGGTGCCCGGGATCCCGAGCGACGCCAAAAATTACATCACCACTTCGGTCCACGTCGAAGACATCGCCGGCTTCGCGGTCTGGGCCGCCGAGGACGACGCCACCCTCGGTGAGGACTATAATATCGTCGATAATAGCATCATCAGCTACCACGAATTCCTGCATTATATCGCGCTTTTGACCGGTCGAAACCTCAAGGATATCCCGCTGCTCAAGCTCAAGACGCTCAACCCCATCCTGGAGAATGTCGCCCACGCCTGGACCTGGTTGGAGCGCACCTTCAGCGTGCCGCGCGTGCGCGTCTTCGAGATCCAATCGGCCAGCTATATCAGCTCGAGCTACTGGCTGAGCAACCGCAAGAGCCTGAACACCGACTACGAATACAAATACCCGGACGTCCACGAGGGCCTCAAAGACACGGTCGCCTGGTTCCGCGAGCGCGGCTGGTTGACCGACCCCAAGCGCACGCTGATCGTCAGCTCCGGGGGCAGCAAGGTCGATAAGATCACCGCCTAACGCCGGCCTTTGAAGCTCTTCATCAGGCCGGTCACGCCCATCTTCTCCATCATGACGTCGACGACCTTGGTGGGCAGCAGCGAGCGCATGATCGGGGTGAGCTTGACCATGAACGGCTCGCGTACGTACAGCTCGTTGTCTTGGACCGCCTCGACGACGCGCTGGGCGACGAAGTCGGGCTCGAGAATCGGCGCCAACATCGGCGGCTGGGCGCCGTCGAACATGCCGGTGTTGACCAGGCTCGGGCAGATGATGCTGATATTGACGTGGCTGATACGCTGGTCGCGAAACTCCTGCCGAAGCGCCTCGGCCAGCCCGATCACGAACCACTTGCTCGCGCAATACACCGCCTGGTCGGGCACCCCGACCATCCCCGCGGCGCTGGCCATCTGGACGATGTGGCAGTCGCGGCCGGCCTTCAGGTCCGGCATAAACTCCTTGGTCATCCAATGGACCGCGTCGACGTTGACCCGCAGCATCGCGTCGTCGAGGTCGGGGTCGATGTCCTCATAGTGCCCGCCGGCGACGACCGCCGCGTTATTGACCAGCACGTCGACGCGCCCGAAGCGCTCGGCGACCGCCTCGTGCAGCTCCACGATATTGTCGCGCTCGCTCAGATCGCACACAAACGCCTCGACGGTATGTCCCTGGGCGCGAAGCTCCTCGACGGCCTCCTCGAGCGCCGCTTCCTGAATGTCGACCAGCGCCACCCGGGCGCCCTGGGCGACGAATTTATCGACCATCACCCGCCCCATTCCCATGGCGGCGCCGGTGATCAGAACGTTGCGGTTTCGAATGTCGGTCATGGTTGGGCGCTCCCTCGTAAAGGTTCGTTGACGCCCGTAAGTTAGTACACACTAACATAAATGGCCAGTCCCTCAACCCTCTACCACCACCAATTGATCGCCGTGTCGTGGCTCGATCTTCACGTCGCGCTCGGGGTTGAGGTGTACGCCGCTCGAAAATGGGCCGCGCGGGCCGGCCAGGCTGTAGCCGATGGCGATGCGGCCGCCTTGGAGGCAGGCCTGCTGGCAGCGATTGAAGTCGAGCAGCGGGTGTCGGTCGAGGTCGACGATGTCCTCGAAGGGGCGAAAATCGATCTCGACGCCGCCCTGGGTGAATAACTCCTCGTAGACCCACGCCAGCGAGCGGCGCACGGCGATCTGAGAGAGCAGGTGGCTGACGATCTCGTCGGTGATCAGCACGTCGGCGGGCCGGTTGAGGCGCAGCAGCGGTTGGTTGTCCTCGTCGTTGAGCTCGGCCAAAAACGCGATCTCCCGTTCGGGCGCCGTCTGTCGCAGGTAGCGGTCGAGCAGCACGAAGGCCATGACCGTCTCGGCGTCAGCCAGCAGCGGGTCGTCGAAGATCTCGGGGCTCAATAGCGCGATATTGTCGAAGCGCTCGGCGCGAATATCGCCGACCTCGTCGATGGTATTGAGCGCCGAGCGCACCACCGAGACCCCCAAATTATCGTGGCGCTCATCGAGCGAGTTGAGCTTGCCGGTGACCTCGCTGACGCGCTTTTCGGTGACGATGGTCACCTCGAAGCTCTCCCGCTCGTAGGTGGCGAGTTGGTCGAGCAGGGGCCGCACAAATGGGCTCCAGCCGACCAAGAGGATGCGCCGCGGATTGGGCCCCACGGGCCGGTCAGCGTCGAGGGCGTGCTCGCCGGCGGGCAGGTCTCCGAGCTGTCGCGTCAGCCGCGCGGGCCGCCCGGCGTCGAAACTATCTTCGATGGCGCGCAGCGACGGCGCCACGCATACCAGCTCGTCGTCGGCCTCTATGGGCTCGTCGAAGGCGAGCAGGCGCAGCCGCGCCTCTTTGGTGAACGGGCTGTCCAGGCTCTTGAGGAGTCCGATGGGGATGGCCCGCTCGAAGGCGCCGACGACCTCGCGAAGCGTCTTACCCTCGATGCCCAGATCGTCGGCGCGCACCAAGAAGGCCGAGTCGCCGAACGTGTCGGTCAACAGGTGCAAATACACGCTCGACAGCCCAGGATGGCGGATCGACTGGCAGAGCAGCCGGCTCATGAACTCGGCGCTGGCGATCGCCTCGGTGCGGTGCCAGCCGACCGACTCCGCCAACAACTTATTGGCGGATACGGCGATATCGAGCACCACATTGGGCAGGTTCTCCGGGGGAACCTCGCTGGCGCCGGCGCGAAGCGTCATCAGCGTCTTGACCAGCGTCATATCTGAATAGTGACGCGGGGTGCCGGCACCGACCTGGGAGGTCAAAATGATCGCCGAGGCGCGGGTGAAGTCGACCCGCTCGAGACTCTCGGCCTCCAGCGGGTTGCCCGAGCGCACCAATATCCGGGCCTCGCCACGAATATCCTCGGGCAGTTTCTGGCGCAAATTCACGAGCAATTCGGGCCGGTATTCGTTGGTCAGGATCACGATCGCCGGCAGCTTGGCCCGCCCCAGCCGCGAGGTGACCCGCTCCTCGGAGCGAATCAGCTCCTCGACGATGGAGTGCATGCGCCCGTGCCAGCCGATGATCAACAGGTGATCCTTCTCGAAGATCTGACTGCGACCCGAGGCCAGATAATGCATGAACCGGCTCAGGCCGTTGGTCATAATGGCGACCAGAGAGCCCAGAAAAAAGACGTAGCCGGAGATCGTCAAAAAGGTCGAAACGATGCGCGGCAACGTCCCCTCGTCGTCCCCCAGATAACCCGGGTCAGTCAGGCGCAAAAACGCCCACCACACCGAAGCAGACAGGTCGTCGAATTGAGGGCTGAACATGAAGACGATCAGCCCGCATAACGCCGATAAGCCGACGATACCCAGCGCGACGACCGCCAGTTGGTACGGCGTGCCGCGCATCAGCAGGGATTCGACAAAATAATACAAGCGGTTGAATACACGTTTCATGGGGTCGATTCTCGCATGTCTTGGGCTCAGTGGAAACGTGCGCCACCACAAGCGCTATTTGGGGAAAAAGCGAAGATTTGAGTGCGGCGAATTGTGCGTTCGGGCGGATCGAGCGTGTCGATTCCGCAGGGCGTACACCCCGCCGCACCCAAATCTTTTTCAGTTCCCCCCAATAGCGCCCCGATGATACTCGTTTTCATTACCTCCCCAACCCACTGAACACCCTAAACTTTCAACAAAAACTGCACTTTATAACTATGAAATTGAAACTGAATTTCATTTACAAGTGATTGAAACTATTAAACTTTTCTCGAATACTTAGCTTGACTACAGGCGCGACATCCCTACAATCGATTTCGGCACAATTGATGATTTGGCAGTACTAAAAAGACCATCACAACCGGGACAACGATATGTCGACCAAAGAAGAGTTCATCGATCGCTTGAATAACGCTCTGTCATGGGAATTGGCGGGCATCATCCAGTATATGCAACATAGCGTGATGGTCACCGGACCGCTGCGCGAGTCGCTGTCGGAGTTTTTCCACGAGGGCAGCGAAGAGGCGCGTGACCACGCCGAGCTCGTCGGCAACCGCATCGCCGCGCTCGGAGGGGTTCCGTCGGTCGAGCCGGCCAAGATCCGTCAGGCCACCGACGTCGACGGCATGCTCGAGGCCGCGCTGGCGCTCGAGGTAGACGCGCTGGCGGCCTGGGAAGCCGCTCACGCCGCGGCCGACGCGGTCGCTCCGGGCTACCTGTTCTGGATCGAAGAGCACGTCGCCGAGGAGCAGGAGCACGTCGACGAGCTGCGCAAGATGACCAAAGCGGTATCTTTTGCCGACCAGGACATCAGCGGCGGCCAGAGCCAATCCGGCTAATCATCCGGAAGGTGAGAAGTCAAAAGCCCCGCCGGTGACGGCGGGGCTTTTTTATGGGGTGATGTACTATGCGGTTAGTGAGCCGACGATGGCCGCGGCTGGGTGGTGCGCAGCGCGTCCGGCCGGCGCGCCCAGGCGAGCAGCGCGAGGACGCATAGCACGATAAACGGCATCAGCGCGGCGATCGGCGGGCCGAAGATAAGGTGGCTGACGATGGCGCCGACCATGACCGCGCCCAGCGCCAAGGCGGCGTAGAAAGTCAGCGCCGGAATGATCAAAAAGATCGCGCCCGCAAATTCGATGATACCGACACCCATCTCGAGCCAGGCGGGATAACCGAATCGCTCGAAGAGGTTGCCGAAGAACCCGAAGCCGCCCAGTTTGGGCACGGCCGCGACGATGAACACCACGGAGGTGAGCATCGTCAACGCCCACAGCGCGATCGTCTTCGTGTTGTGCTCCGTGTGCGTCTTCGAGCGGTTGGCCAGATCCGAAGGTGGAGATCCCATGGTGTACCTCCCAGTTACATCAGTGAACTCGGACAATATCCATTAGGATCATTAACGCGAAGCGCTGGGTTTCAATCAGCCGGAGCGGCCGGCCCCCGTCTCGGAAGCTGTTGATATCGCTCGAAGAGCTGCTTTTGGCGGTTGTCGAGATCGACAGACTGACCGCCGACGTAGAAGGCGTCGACCCTCGTGGAAAGCTCGAAGGGATCGCCCGACCAGACCACCAGGTCGGCGCGCTTTCCGGCCTCGATGGTGCCGATATCGTCGCGGCCCAGCGAGCGCGCCGGTGTGCGCGTGACCGCCTCGAGCGCCGCCGCGTACCCCATTCCCGCACGCACCGCGTTGCCCGCCGCCTGACGCAGCTTGCGCACGTTATGCGTGCCGAAGGTCGACAGGATCACCGGCACTCCGGCGGCCGCCAAGATCGCGGCGTTGTCGGCGCGGGCGCCGAGCGTCGCAAAGCGGGTGGGCAGGTTCAAAAGCGGGTCGACGATCACCGGCACCTGGCGCTCGGCGAGTTTGTCGACGACCTGCCAGGCCTCGGCGCCGCCGACGATGATCGGGCGCACGCCGATCTCGTCGGCCAGACGCAATACGGCGCTGATATCACTGCCCCGGTTGGCCCGAAACATCACCGGCATCTCACCGTCGGTGGTACGAGACAAGACCAGAAGATCCAGGCGGCTGGCGGCCAATCTTCGCGCGCGGTTCTTATTATAATCGTCGAGATTATCTCCATAAAAGCGCACGTCGTCGTATAACTCGCGCAGCGACTCCATCGCCGAGCCGCGCGATCCGCCGGTGGCGCGCGCCCCGCCCTCGCCGTGGTTGATCACCATGGCCGCCGCCTCGGTCTCGATATGAGCCTTCACGCCGCCGTCGGTGCCCAACACCGGCCCCAGGCTCGCCCACGCCGCCTGCCCGGAGACGAGCCCGCCGCCGGGCACGACCAACGCCGAGGTCACCCCGCCGCTGCGGGTGACCGGAATCGCCGTGCTGTTGGGGTTGAATCCGTCGGCCACCCGAAACGCCGCCCGGACGGGATCGTCGCCGCCGGCGTCGTAGTCCCGGGTGCGCTGCTCACTCCACAATTCGACCACGCCCAGGCGCGTCTGAGCGTCCACAAAACCCGGCGTGATCACCTTGCCCGCGGCGTCGACGACATCGGCCCCCTCGGGCACGTCGGTATCCGCCGGGCCGACCTCCACAATCAGCCCGTCCTCGCCGACCACGACCACGCCGTCTTCGATGACGTCGCCGCTGACGGTGTGGACCTGGGCGCCGGTGAAGGCGGTTTGGGCGTGGGCGGTGGCGGCCAGTGCCAAAATGGCGAGTGTGGTCGAGATGATCGTTGGATATCGCATATCACGTTCCCTTAGTATCCACGGGCTGCAAAAACTTCACATACTGGCAGCCCTTAAATGCCTATGCGCCGTTGTTCAGGCGCCTTTAATAGCGGACGTCTCGGTTTCTGCAGGATCTTCTATTAGGGGCGCACGGTCAGCCCGCATAAACCTGTACTGCGGCGCGAACTACGATTTAAGGGTCGACATTAGCGGCGTCTCGGTTTCTGCAGGATCTTCTATTAAGGGCGCCCGTACTGCGGCGCAAACTACGATTTAGGGGTCGACGTTAGCAGCGTCTCGGTTTCTGCACCTTCAATTCGACACTTCGAAGTCGCTCCAGGGCTCCGGATCGTCGGAGCGGTCGTATTCGCGCACGCCTTCGACCCAGACCTTTTCGGCCTTCGAGTAGACGCTGAAGGGGTGGTCGGACCACAGGACGACGTCGGCGCGCTTGCCCTGCTCGAGGGTGCCGGTCTGGTCGTCGATGCCCAGCGCCCAGGCCGGGTGGGCGGTGATCCAGCGCAGGGCTTCGTCCTCGGAGATCTCGAGGCCGGCGTGGCGCGCCTCCCACATGGCCTTGGCGGCCTCCTGGTTGAGGCGTTGGATGCCCTCGGCCGAGTCGGAGTGGATGATCGCGCGGCCGCCGGCGTCCGAGATCAGCGCGGCGTTTTGCGGGATGCCGTCGTGCATCTCGACCTTGTAGCCCCACCAATCCGCCCAGGTGGACACGGCGACGTCCCACTCTGCCAAGATATCGCGCACCTTATAGGCCTCCAGCGCGTGGTGGAACGAGCGTATGTGGAGGTCGAACTCGTCGGCCAACTCGAGCAGCTGGACGATCTCGTCGGCGCGGTAGCAGTGCACGTGCAGGAGGATGTCACCCTCCATGACGCCGATGAGCGTCTCCATGCCAAAGTCACGAGACGGCGCCTTGGGCTTTTCGGCCGGGTCGGCGTCTTCTTCGCTCTTCCATTTGGCCAGCGCCTTGCGGTGCTCCTCGTAGGCGCGCCGGGTCTCGACCGCCTTCTGAAAGGTCGCCCGGAACACCGCCATGCTGCCCATACGCGTCGAGGGCATCGTCCCCCGGCTGCCGTAGACGCGCTTGGGGTTCTCGCCGCAGGCCATCTTGAGGCCGTCGGGCGCCCCGTCGAAGTACATCGCCGAGGTGGATATGCCAGGGTGCATCTGCAAGGTCACCGCGCGCCCGCCGATGAGGTTGGCCGAGCCTGGTAGAATCTGCAGCGAGGTAATGCCACCGGCCAACGCCCTGAACAGGCCGGGGTCTTGCGGCCAGACACCGTGCGCGGCGTCGACCTGCGGGGTGGTCGGGGCGGTCGCCTCGTTGCCGTCACTATGCGCGGCGATACCCGGCGTCGGGTAGACCCCCAGGTGCGAATGCGTGTCGATGATGCCGGGCGTGACGTACATCCCGTCGGCCTCGATAACCTCGGCCCCCTCGGGCGCGTCGATGGGCTCCTCGGAGACCCGCGCAATACGCCCATCCTCGAGCAATATATCTCCGCCCTCGATGGCCTCGCCGGTGGCGGTCATCACCGTCGCCCCGCGAATAACCACCGTCTCCGGCTCGACCGTCACCGGCACCAGATCGCGCGGCTGGCTATTCATATCCTCCGGCCAGGCGATGTCCTCGGCGGCCACTTCGTCGTCGTCCGTACCATCCGGGACGGTCGCACAGCCGGTGACGGCCGCGAGGCAAAAGAGCAACAAAACATACTTTCGATACGACATGATCAGGGGTCCAGATCAGGGGTTCAGGGGTCCGGGGGTCCAGGAACTGCTTTAGAGTCCGGGGTCCAGGGGTCACACCTCGCGGAGCTCGATCTGGAGCAACAGATCCTTATTCGTGCTGCCCAGCGAGATCGCAAAGTCGAGCTGCTCGGGCTCGTCGTCGAGCTCGCGCTGCAGCAGTGACTCGAGCTTATTCGACAGCTCCTCGCCGAGATCAACCTCGCGTTTCGCGTCGCGGATCGCAACGTAGATCATGCCCGCATCGCCGGCGTCGACGCGCACCGTGTGCCCCTCGAAGGTGGCAAATTCGGCGCGAATGCGCGCGGCGAGCCGCTCGCAGAGATGTTTGAGGTAGTCGGTGTCGGGCATGGTTTGGGTCGGCTGTGGGGGTGTGGTTTATCGGGCCGTATGTGCGGTGAGGGTAGATTGTGGGTGGTTGTGGACGCAAGGCTGGATGTGGGTGGTAGGGCGGCGGCGGCCGGTCGAATTGAGGTCGTGATGAGCATGGCAGAGCGGCGACCCAAACCCCGGGCCCAAGGCCGCGGGGCTCGCAAAGAACAGCCATGGGAGGGCGTGCGGGTACAAGACCGCGCACGCCGTGTACATGGCAGATGGTTCCGGGGCGTGGTCGATGTGCGGTCGTGGAGGATCAATTGGAGAACAGCACCGATGTACGAATACGCCGGATCGCGACGATGAATCAGCGTACCGAATCGCCCGCACGCACAATTGGCCCGTTCAACCGAATCGCCCGCGCGCACAAATGGCCCATTCAACAATCCACCCACCATGGCGTCGTCGTCAACACGTCTCCAAACTACCCTCCATGCACACGGCCGGCGCGGTCTTGTACCCGCCGGCCTTCCCATGGTCGTATTTTACGAGCCCAGCGGCCTTGGGCCCGGGGATAGGGTCAACGCCCTGCCATGCACAACCCCCGCATCACGGCCCCATGCTCTAACCAAACACGGAATGATTATTGCAAAATTAGTTTCATGTGCAATTAATTACACCCCCGCGCTCAGCTGCAAATGATGAGCTCGCGGGACCCAATCCGGGCCATCTGAGTATCTTGAGGAGCATATTGATGAAATTACGACGCTTGTTGTCGAACGCCCTGCTGATCAGCACCGCCACGGCCTTTGTTGCCTGCGGAGAGACGACCGAGCAAAACCAAACCGAGCATGTCAACGTCCCCGAGCCCGAGGGCCTCGAGGTGCTCGGCGCTGGTGAGGATAGCCTCGATGCGGTCGATATCACCGTGATTGCCAACGGTGACCAGGATCTCAACGGGCCGCGCGACGTGGCCATCAACCCCGAGGCGACCGACCAATTGTGGATCGTCAACCGTAACGATAACTCGGTGGTCGTGGTCTTTGACGCGGGCACCGACGAGCAGAGCTCCGAGTATTTTAAAAGCATGGGAAGCGACCACTTCCTGTCGAAGCCGGCTGCCCTGGCCTTCGGCGCGCCCGGGGTGATGGCGACCGCCCAGCAGGAAGACGAGGTCACCCAGCCGTCGACCCCTGCCGACTTCATGGGGCCATCGATGTGGCCCACCGACCTCGAGCACTTCGACGCCGGTCACGCCAGTCACTACGACATGCTCCACAATAGCCCGCTGGCCTCGGGTATCGCCTGGGATACCGGCAACGCCTACTGGGTCTTCGACGGCCACCACGGATCGATCACCCGCTATGACTTCCAGGAAGACCATGGCATGGGCGGCGCCGACCACTCCGACGGCATCATCCACCGCTACGTCGAAGGACAGGTCAGCGTCGTCAACGGTATCGTCGCCCACCTCGAAGAGGACCACTCGACCGGCCTGCTTTATATCGCCGACACCGGCAACAACCGGCTGGCCGTGCTCGACACCAACACCGGCGAAGAGGGTGATACGCTCCCCAAAAATTACGACGGCGCTACCCAACATATGATGGACGACGCCGAGATCTCGACGCTCGTCGACGGCTCGGACGTGGGCATGGTTCAGCCGGCGGGGCTGGCGCTGCACGACGGTCACGTCTACGTGGGCGACAACGGCTCGTCAACGATCTACGCCTTCGATCTCGAGGGTGAGCTGGTCGACTCGCTGAACCTGTCCGATCGGATCCCCCCCGGCGGCATGATGGGCCTCGAGGTCGACGCCGACGGACATCTATACGTGGTCGATAGCGAAGAGAATTCCGTGTTGAAGATCAGCCCGAAGGGGGAGTAAACGATGCAGGAACTACCCCATGTCCACATCCTCTTCGAGAACGCCGACTGGCTGCCTCCGCTGGTCTCGGCGCTGGAAGCCGAGGGCTTCGAGCACTCCGAGATCTTGGTGCGCGAGGGCATCGAGATCGCCGGCATTGAATTCGTCGAGGACGCCGAGGGACGGCGGTTTACCTACGATATCAATGGGACGACGAATTATAACCAGGCGCTCGGTGATGAGATCGGGGTTGATGGGATGGGTGAGGTTGTGCGGTATTTGAAGGATGTGGTGGTTGCAGGGTTGGAGTAGTTGCCGTCCGAGGCACCCCTCCGCCTCGCTTCAGCCCAAGGCTACTCGGTTGCTACGCTCCCAGCGCGCTCGGCACCTCCCCATGGCGGCTGAACGCCGCCATGGGGAGGAACTTTCGGTTTGATCGCGCAGTGGTCGGTTGTTGTTGTTTCAAAAAGCAACCATTGCGCGATCTAGCGGAAGGTTCCTCCCCAGGTCGAAGACCCTGGGGAGGTGCCGAGCGCGTAGTTCAGCGCGAGGCGGAGGGGTGCCTCAAGCACCAATCACCTTCTATAGAAAACCCTACCCCCGACACGCCCTCCGCAAACTCTTGCCCGCCCGCGTCACCTGGGTCTCATCTTCAATTCGGATCGACGAACACTGCGAACTGCGAATCTGCGCCCTACCCTCGATATGCATCCCCGCCGCGCCGCTGTGGCGGCTGGTAACGTTATTTAGCGTGGCCGCGACCAGCCCATAATAATCGTCGAACATCAGATTGGCCGGCTCGGCGCCCTTGAAGCTGCGGGAGCTGCCGCCGTATTCGATGACCACGTGCTCGAAGACGTTCTCGACGCTGGAGGTGTCCACCAGGTGGATGCCCTTCCAATAGCCGGGCTTTTTGCGTGCGCCGGTGAAGAGGATCGGCGCATCTTCGGTGCCTCGGGCGGTCAGGCGAGCGCGGTAGACCGAGAGGCCGGCGCCCTCGCTGAAGGCGACGGTCACGCCCGACTCGATGGTCACGTGGGCGTCGTCGCGGATGAGGATGTCGCCGCGGACCACGTAGGTCGCGTCGATGGACGGCCAGGTCGCCTCGATGCCGTCGAGGTTCTCGCCCAAGATCTCGAGGCGGCCGTCGTCGCCCTTGCTCGCGTAGCTGCTCTCGGCGTCGAGCTCGCCGACGATGCGCGGGTGCAGCAGCGCCGAGGAGCGCTCGTTGTCGACGAGTCTGTTATTGGCGAAGTCGAGCTCGCTCTTTTGCTCGGCGTAGAGGCCGTGCTGGCCGCTGTGGCTCAGCTCGGTGTTGTGCAGGCGCAGGCGCACCTTGCCATAGTAGTCGTCGAGCATCAGATTGGCCGGCTCCACCCCCTTGAAGGTCGGATTGGCGCCGCCGTAGCGAATGGCCACATGCTCGAGGACGTTGTCGACGCTATTGCTATCCACGAATCGAATGCCTCGCCAATAGCCGGGCACCTCTTTTTGGCCGGTGAACACGACCGGGGCGTCTTTTTTGCCCTCGGCGGCCAGCCGGGACCGAAAGACCGAGACCCCGGTATTCTCCTCGAATTTGAACGTCGCGCCCGGCCCGATCTCCACGAAGGAGTTGCCCGTCAGGTGGATGTCGCCGCTGACCACATAGGGCACCTCGAGGCCGGGCCAATTCAGCCGCTGTCGGTCGAAGGTCGCCCCGGCCATCCGGACGATGTCGACCTCGTTTCCGGTGTAGCTACTCGACCCGTCGAGGTGGTCGACGAATACCGGGTGCAGGTGGGCGGCGCCGCGCTTATTCTCGGTGAGCACGTTGTCCGAGAACGTCGCGTGGATGTCCTCCTCGGCGTAGAGCCCGTAGCCGCCGCTTCGGCGCAGCGTGACGTCAGAGACGCGCACGTTGATCGTGCCGTAGTAGTCGTCGAGCATCAGATTGGCCGGCTCGACGCCCTTATAGCCCGGGGTCGCGCCGCCGTATTCGACGGTGGCGTGCTCGAGCACGTTTTCGGTCTCCGAGGAGTTCATGAATCGAATCCCCGACCAGGCGCCGGGCTCGCGGCGGCGCGCCGTAAAGATGATCGGCTTCTCCTCGGTGCCCCGCGCGATCAGCGTGCCCTCGTGGACGGTCAGGCCGGCGTCGTCGGCGAAGACCAGCTTGACGCCCGGCTCGACCTCGAGGCGAACCTCGGTGCCCACCGTCAACTGCTCGGGCACCATAAAGCAGACACCCGGCTCGTACGACAGCGTGGTGTCGTTGTTGAGCATCCGATTGCTCAACGTCTTGGTCGACTTGCAATCCTCGACGGCCTCGGCGTGTCCTTGCTGGTCCTCGCGTTGGCCCCAGCAGGCGGTGAGGAGGAGGGTGGCGAATATTAAGACTATTGTTGATTTGTGCATATATGGCTCCTCTTGGATGTGCATTTTTTGAAAATATGAGCTGCTCCACCTCACAGCCTCACGATAATGCATAACTGCGAACGGCCCGCTCCGGTCAGACAAGACCCGTGCACGGTCAAGCCGCATAAAAACGTGAACGTGCACGTGCACGTGAACCGCCGTACCCCCTGCAGATTCGGTAAACTCAGCGAAATGGCTCGAAGCGAGCAATATTGCCCAACCGAAGCTGCCTCGACATGGTGGACCTTCTGCAGGTTTAACTACCGTTCACGGCCACGTTCACGTGCACGTTCACGGGCTCGAGCCAACCTCGCGGACTGCGTAAACTTTTGTGTATAACATGACCCTCACAGCCGAAACTCATACCCCACCAACGTCTCCATCTGGTCGTAGGTCTCCACGTCGGCCTGGTCGGTGCGCTGAATCACGCTGATCATCAGCCGGTGGTTCTGGTTGAGCATGTACCGAAAGCCCGCGGTCACCAGCCAGTGGGATTGCGCGTCGACGTCGCGCGGCTCCAGGAAGTCGCTTTTGTCGCCCAGTCCGCCGCCGACATAGAATTGAGTCAGGTTCGTAAAGAAGTAGAACGCTCGGGCGAAGCCGGAGTGGTAGAGTTGGTCGCCGCCGTTCTCGAGGGCCATGAAGTAGCGGAACTCGAACATCCACGGCTTCAGGTACACCTCGAAGTTGGGGTTGAGGACCTCGACCGGCACGTCGGGAAATTGCACGTGCCAATAGCGCAGGCCGACCTTGAAGTCCTCGAAGGTCCAGCCCGGCTCGACGAAGGCGTTCCACTGCGGCGAGAAGGTCGCGTCGGGGGTGAATCCGCCGCCGGTTTTGGCGTAGGGCCCGCCGTCGAATTGGTAGGCGCCAACGGTGTTGAAGCGCCAGTCTGCCTGGCGCTCGTCGCCGAAGGGCCGGTTGAGCCACTCCGTATTTCCCATGACCGTAAAGTTCTCGGTGATGTCGCTGCCGACCTCGCCGCGCAGCGTCCAGCCGTCGAGGCGATCGACCACGCGGCTGTAGCCGTAGTGAAGGTTGGCGTAGACCTTCGGGAAGCTCGACTGGGCGAAGTCGTCGAGCGCCTCGCAGGCCTCGGTGGCCTGGGGGGCGATCTCGCAGGACTTATCCATATCGTCGACCGCCCGGGAGTGCTCGCCCATGCCGCGGTAAGCCAGCGCGCGCTTGAAGAGCACCAGGGGGTTGTCGGGGTCGTGCTCGTCGTAGCGATCGTACCAGATGACCGCCTTGTCATATTGCTCGTTCCACAACAAAACGTCGGCGCGAAGCCGCATCGCCGAGCTGTGCTCGTAGACGTCCTCCGGGAGCGACTCGAGCAGGTCGAGCGCCTCGTCGGCCCGGTCGGTCCAGGCCAGAAGCCGCGCCTTCAACAGCTTGAGGCTGTCGCGCTCGGGGTAGGCCTCCAGCGCACGCTCGGCCCACTGCATCGCCTCGTCGTGGTCGTCTTGGGCGGCCAGCGCGCGCGACAACTCGACGTAAGCATCGGCGTTTTTCTCCTGCTCCTCGATGCACTCGCGCGAGGTCTGCTCGGCCTCTTTATAGCGCAATTGCATACGCAGATAGCGCGCCTCGGTGGCGCAGTCCGCCCACGCGACATGTGGCAACGCCATCGCGACGACGATTGTCGATACGGCAAGTATCCAGCGCATAAGATTCCCCATAATGAAGGGAGACATCGTTGTTGCGATCATCCGGCGTCCAACGACTCGACGTCGAATAACGGCGCGGTTTGGCCGGTGCGCATCTCGCGTTCCAAAAATAAAAACCACAGCGTCGACGCGGCGGCCGCTCGAGTCGAGAAGCCGGGCATCTCCACATTCGAGTAGGTCAGCCCCATGGGGCCTCGACAGCCCAACTCGATGCCCGTTTGGAGCACCTGGTCGGCGATGTCCTCATCGCCGAGCCGGTGGGCGGCCAGCCCCATGCTCATCGTCCCCTCGACGAAGAAGTGGCCGTCGGACAGCTCGGGGTCGTAGCCGTCGATGGCGTCTCGGTACGGCCGGAATCCGAGCATGCCGTCGTATTCGGTGCGAAATTGCTCCACCGAATACTCGAAGCTTCGCCGGGCGCGAGCGTCGTCGCCGCGACCCAGCAGCCAAAGCGCGCCCCAGGCGCCGGCGGCGTCGAGCGCCCGGCGCCGGTCGACGCCCTCGGAGGCGGCCACCGCGAAGCGGCCCTGGTCTTCGAGCCACAGCACCTCGAGCATCCGCTCGGCGAGCCGGTCGGCGCCCATCGGCGCGAATCGCTCCAGGACGATCTGTGCGTCGAATTGGTGCTCGGAGACCGCGTAGCGAAGCGGCGGGCCGCCGCCGGTGGGCGCGTAGGTGTTGGGCGTGCCCCGGCCGGCCGAGACCAGCCCCCGCGCGGCGGTGTCCTCGCCAATGCGCATGCGCTCGAGAAAATCAGCCCCACGGCGGGCCGCGCGGATCGCGCGCGGCTGGCCGTAGCGCTCGGCATAATAACCCAGCGCGTGCGCCGCCCAGGCGACCGCGCCGCTTCGCACATAGCTGGCCTGGTAATCGTCGGGATTCGTCGCGCTGAAGCTGAACCCCCAGCTACCGTCGGCGTTTTGCAGGTAAATGAGCGTCTCGGCCAGCCCGCGCGCGGTTTGCTCGTCGCCCGTCCAGGCGAACCACAACAACGCCAGCGCGTCGTCATACACGAAACTTCGCTTGCCGAGGCTGCCCTCGGCCTCCGGATACGACAGCACGGCCAGCGCCGGGCGGGGCCCGAGCGTCGCTGCCGAATATTCGACCGGTGCGAGCCACTGCTCGGCGCGGCTGACCGCCTCCCGGCGAATTTGGTCCATGGTCGCCTCCGTGCGCGGGGTGCATTCGACCGGCGCGGCCTGCGGGCGGGTCTGGTCGGCGGTATGACACCCGCAGCCAAGGCCCACCACGAGGAGCATCGCGACCAGCAGCCCCCACATCGCCGGCCTCCCGGGGGCTTGTCGTGGATGTGAACAGCGAGCTGCTCGCATCACTCCCCCTCGGCACCCGATGCGGCGCGCAGGACCGGCTCGCGCTCCTCGTCGGCGTCGACGTCGAGCGTCTCTCCCAGGTCCTCGTCCAGCTCGCCGGCCGGCTCGGAGTGGCGCTCGAAGCCCTTGCGGGTCATCTTGCCCCAGGACTTCTCGCCGACCATAAACTTCATCAATCCTCGGATGCGAAACCACAGCGTGGCCTGGCGGTAGCCGAGGTTCTCGAGCAGCGCGGCGGCCAGAAGTTTCAGCCGCGCCCTCCCCCCTTTGAAGAGGTTGAACCCCCAATTGTCGATGACCAGCGTCTGGATGGACATCAGCGCGCCCAGCCAGAAGGCGACGATCAAAAAGAGCACCGCGAATTTGACGTCGACAAATCCAAACGAGATGCCGGCGACGAACCAGAAATAGCCGAACAGCTCGATGACCGGCCCGAATAGCTCGAACATCAGATAGGCCGGGAAGACAAAGGTGCCCACCGGCCCGAACTTCGGGTTGAGGAACATCGCCTTGTGGCGCCACATCGTGTCGGCCATGCCCCGGTGCCAGCGGTCGCGCTGGTTGCTCAGAAGCTCCATCTCCTCGGGCGCCTCGGTGTAGGCGATGGGATCGGAGATGTGGATGACCTGCCGGGGCGGGTTCTCCTGCTGGACGTGGCGCTGCAGCTTGACGACCAGCTCCATATCCTCGCCGACCGAGTCGGCCGCGTAGCCGCCGACCTCGACGACCGTCTCGCGGGCGAACAGCCCGAAGGCCCCCGAGATGATCAGGTTGCCGCCCATGCGGTTCAGGCCCATGCGCCCGAATAAAAAGCCGCGCAGATACTCCACGATCTGGAAGCGGGCCAGCCAGGAGTCGGGCACGCCGACCTCCTGGAGCACCCCGTGGTTGAATTTACAGCCGTTGGCCAGCCGCACCGTGCCGCCCACGGCGACCACGCCCTGGGGGTCGTATAGATACGGCTCGACCATACGAAGCAGCGCCTTGGGCGTGACGATGGTGTCGGCGTCGGCGCAGCAAATCAGCGGGTAGCGAGAGGTGTTGATCCCGACGTTGAGCGCGTCGGCCTTGCCGCCGTTTTCCTTGTCGACCACATATAGCCGGGCGTCCTTGCGGGACTGGTAGACCCCGCGCACCGGCTGGGTCTCGATCTCGCGGCGGATGATCAGGTCGACCGGCTCGAGGTCGAACTCGGCTTTGAGCTTCTCGAGGGTGGCGTCGGTGCTCCCGTCGTTGATCACGATGACCTGATGCTGGGGATATTCCAGCTGCAGGAAGGCGCGCACCGAGTCGACGATCGTCTCGGCTTCGTTATAGGCCGGCGCCAGAATCGAGATCGGCGGCGTGCTGGCCTGAGCGAGCACCGAGGCGTCCAGCTCGGGCATCTGAGCGGCCTTCCGGCGGGCGATCTCGAGCACCGAGAAGAAGATCAGCAGCCCGTAGAATCCATTGAGGCCGATGAAATAACATAGCACGAAAACATCGATAAATTCTCTCATACCGTAGCACCTCGGGTCTCGGAGAGAAGACGGTAGCGCTGCAACTCCTGGCCGGCCGACTCCGCCGCGTAGCGGTCGTCGGAGTGGGCGGCGACCTCGCCGAGGCGCCGGCGGCCGCGCTCGCCGAGCTGGCGCAGCGCCATGGCAGCGTCCTGGCGCACCCAGAACGCGCGGTCTTTGAGCGCCTCGGACAGCGGGTCGATGGCCGCCAACTCACCGCGGTGGCCCAGCGCCTTGGCGGCCTGAGCGCGCACCTGCCAGTCGGGATCGTCGAGCGCGTCGATGAGCAGTTGGAGCGTGTCGCGCTCGGGCAGTCGGGCCGCGGCGATGCACGCGCCGATGCGCACCTCCATATCGTCGGATTGGGCGGCCTCGGGCAGCGCAGAGACGACCTCCTCGAGGCCCTCTTCGGCGCCGGTCTCCAGCAGCACCCGGCGCAGCCGGCCGGAGTCGAACGACTTCCAGCGCGTAAACACGTAGCGAAGCGATTCGCGATCGAGCTCGTCGAGGACCGCGTGGACGGGCACCTCCATCATCTGGGTGCGAATATCGAGTCCCTGGAGCATCTCGACGATGTCCTCGGGCTTTCCCACCCGGGCCAGGGTCTGGGCGGCGAGGATGCGCGATAGATAATCGGCGGTGGAGTGCTCCAGGAGCACCTCGCGGTCCTCTTCGGTGGCGACCACATAGAGGCGTCGCATCGCCTCGAGGCGCTTTCTCTCACTGACCGAGCGGGCCTGCTGGTGGTCGTCGGCGGCGTAGCCGAACTCGTGGTACAGCTCGACGAGCGTGTCGTGAGATTGGCCGCGGGTCTGCAGCAGATAACGGGCGACAAAATCGCGCACGAATTCGCGCGGATACTCCTGGGCGCTCTGCATCCACTCGCGCAGCGCCTGGGAGTCGCCCAAAGCCTCGAAAAACGGCCCTTCGAGGGCCTCGATAAAGCGGTCGTGGGCACGGTCGCGGGCCAGTTGGCGGCCCGACTGGATCCACAGCCACACGATCAACGCGCAGACCAGCGCGATCTCGACGGCAATGGCCACCATCATGCCTCGGTACAGCGGAGTCCCCCACAGCACCTCCCATAATTCGACAAAGAACTCAGTCATCGCGCCTCTCCTCTTTGGAGGGTCGACTCAGCCGTTGCATGCGCGCCACCAGGATATCCGGGTCGACCGGCTTGCCGACGAAGTCGTCGGCGCCGAGCCTAAAAACGCGCAGCACCGACTCCGGTTGGCGCTCGGCGCTCAACACGATCGAGCGCGACGGCCCCCCGGCGCCCATCTCGGCGAAAGCATCGAGCAACTCGAAGCCGTTGGCGTACGGGAGATTCAGGTCGAAGACGGCCACGTCGAAGTTGTGCTCGGCGGCCATATCGAGCGCCTCGCGCCCGTCGCGGGCTTCGCTGACGAACCAGCCGCGACGCTCGAAGGCCGAGCGCAAGACCCGGTGGATCATCGCGTCGTCGTCGCAGACGAGCACCGAAAGCGGCGAGTCGAGCTTGGTGACGGTGCCTACGGGCTTATTGCCAGCTCGCCTATCCCCAGCACGCTCGTCCCCGGAATAGCGGGCCAGTTGAGCCAACACGCGGGCCCGCAACTCGGCGACCACCACCGGTTTGGCCACCCAATCGTCGACACCGGCCCGATACAGACGCCGGCGCCATTCGTCGCCGATCTGGTCGGTGAGCACCAGTGTGGGAAACCTCGCCTCATGCTGGCCGCGAAGCCGCTCGACGAACGCTTCGAGGCCATCGGATGCCTCGAGGACGTCGGCGTCCACCAAAAGCAGCGCCGGGGCGCGCTCTTCGAGCGCCTCGAGCAGCTGGTCGAGGCCAGCAAACCGCTGCACCTCGAGCCCGCGACCGTCGAGTACCGAATCCAGATCATCATCGCGCGCGCCAGCGCCGAGGACCCACACGCGTTTTACTCCAAACTCTGGATGCATGACTTCTACCCTTTGCGAGTGCGTTAACCGCAAACATCACCACTGTTGCTGAGACGAACAGGGGTCCAACCTCAGACATCCCCGACTTCCCGCAGCTGCGGTATCGCTGGCCGTGATCGCTGCGTGTCGCTGCGCAATCGAGCCATTGAGCAGCCGGCGCAGGCGGTTAGCTTCGGTGCAGACACAAGAGCCACCCATTGGGGATAAAGATCTACGGCTGCTCGGGGGCTGCTATGGAATTTAACCATGTCGAGGATGCGTCCATCGGACGCACCGATTTTTGGGGAGTTTTGATCTGTAACCTGCGCCGATTTCATAAAGAGGGGTATATGGCACGCGCTGCACGCCGCTTCGCTCGCAAGCTTTGTCTGTTGCTGGTCTGTGTTTCGTTGGGAGGCGTGGGGCTGGTCGGCTGCGATGATTACGTGCCGCCCGAGGAGCGGCCCGACCAGGGTGGCGGCGACGACAATAACGACCCGGATGACGGCCCCTTCACCTGCCCGGACGGCGAGAGCTTCTGCCAGCCCGACGATTTCACCGAGAGTGAGCGGGTGCCGTTTTCGACGACCACCGATTATCTGACCGTCAAAACCGGCGGTCAGTATCGGCCGATCTTCATGAAAGGGGTCAACCTGGGGGTGGGGCTTCCCGGCACGCGCGCCGGCCACCTGGCGGCGACCAAAGAAGATTATAGCCGCTGGCTTCAACAGATGACCGACAACGGGGTCAATACGCTTCGCATCTATACGCTGCACTACCCGCGCTTTTACGAGGCGCTGGCCGAACACAACCAGGCCAACTCCGACAACCCCATCTGGGTGCTCCACGGCATCTGGCTGCACGAGGAGTTCGAAGGGCTGCACAATCTGACCGAGGGCTTCCGGCAAAATATCCGCGAGGCGGTCGACTGCACCCACGGCAACTGCCATATCGAGCACCGCTTCGGCAAAGCCTACGGCACCTACGAGACCAATATCTCCCAGTGGAATCTGGGCTGGATCATCGGCCGCGAGGTCACCCCCGGAGAGGTCGTGCTCACCAACGAGCTCTACGAGCCCGAGGATGGCCAACCCACCAGCTTCGACGGCGAGCACGTGCGCGTCGAGAGCGGCCAACCCACTGAAGTCTGGTGGGCCGAGCAGGTCGAATTCGTCATCGATTACGAGTTGAGCAACTATAACCAGACCCGGCCGCTGAGCGTGTCCAGTTGGCCCACGCTCGACCCGCTCGAGCACCCCACCGAGGGCGAGGAGTGGACCGAGGAGGATATCGAGAGCTTCGATATGTCGGTCATCGAGGCGGTCGACGCCCCGGGCGGGCTCTTTGCGACCTACCACGCCTATCCGTATTACCCGGACTTCATCATCAACGACCCGGATTATCAGGAATTCTCCGACGACGAGGGCCCCAATTCCTATCTGGGCTACCTCTTCGACTTGAGGCAGCACCACAGCGAGATCCCGGTGTTCATCGGCGAGACCGGCGTGTCCTCGAGCTGGGGAAGCGCCCACTGGAGCTACCAGCGCGACATGAACCACGGTGGTCATACCGAGGTCGAGATGGGCGAGGTCGGCGGCCGCCTGTTCCGAAATGCCTACGAGGCCAACACCGCCGGGGCGGCCTTCTTCGCCTGGATCGACGAGTGGTGGAAGCCCACCTGGATCACCGACCTGCGCGACTCCGAAGAGGATCGCCGCGCCTTCTGGCACAACGTCACCGCCCCGGAGCAAAACTTCGGGCTGCTCGCCTTCGACCTCGGCGAGCCGCAATTCGGGGAAAAAGGCGACAGCTTCTCGGCGGGCGGCTTGGTCGAGAATATCTCGCTGGTCCACGACGCCGCCTTTTTCCACGTGCGCCTGGACCTCGCCGAAAGCTTTGCCAGCAGCGACGAGCTCGTGGTCGCCTTCGACACCTACGGCGACGCCGAAAGCGGCCAATTCGACGAGGAACTCGGCGAATCGGTGCTCCCCAACGGCATCCAGACCGAAAACCGAAACGAATTTGCGCTGGTCATCGAAGGCACCGACAAGGCCGACCTGATGGTCACCGAGGCCTACGACACCTACCGCATCTGGCACGGCACGCCTGCCCCGGAGTCGGTTTACAGCTCGACCAAGACCGACGGCGCTCCCTGGAAGCTGGTGACTTGGCTCAACAGCCAGGTCATCGAGAGCAAAGATGGCGAGTCCCGATTCCCCGAGACAAAACACGAGATCGGGCACCTATCGATTCGAGCGGCCGGCGAGACCGCCACCAGCCACGACGCGGTGGTGGTCCACGACGATCACATCGACATTCGCATTCCGTGGACGCTGCTCAACGTCAAAGACCCAGCCCGCCTCAAGGTCCTGCACGCCAGCAAGAAGGGCCAGCAAAAGGGTGTCATCGAAACGGCCGTCACCAACGGCATCGCCGTGGGTGTGGCCCACAACGGCGACCTGCTCGGCGAGACCGACCGCTACCGCTGGGAGGAATGGGGCAGACACGGCGACATCACCGACATCCCCGCCTACGAAGAGCGCGAAAAGCCGGCCCTCGAGATCCTCGGCGACGCCATGGACGAGCTGCCCTATTGGATGGATTGACCTTCATCGACGAATAGAAAGTCGGCGGCGGGCACGACTTCGGCGGCCCGGTCGAGATAAGCGTCGATCTCGTCGGAGTCGACGCCGCCGGCGCGCTTGATGAGCTCGAGGCTGGCGGAGCGGTCGCGCGGCGCACGCTCGGTGGAGTTGGCATAGAGAACCTGCTCGGCCAGCGAGCGTGCATGCAGCGTCAGATACATCGCCAGCGCGAAGCGCTCGGCCTTCAGCGCGCGGCGCGACGCCGCCTGGTAAACCAACGCCTCGCGATAGTCTTTGCGCCGCTTGTGGCCACGAAGCGCCGCTTTATGCGCCGCCCTCAACACCGCCGCGGTCCCCGAGACCTGCCGATCCACCACCGACCGCTTACCGTGGGGGAAGGCCTCCTCAAACGACGCCTCGCCGCTCGACTCCATCGACTCTTCAACACTTCTTTCGTCAACACCTATTTGGTCAACATCACGCACGCTGCTCTGCTCGACGCGCTCCTCGGGCACATCGGCCAGCCCGTCGGTGGTCATCCCCAGGCAGACAAGTGCCGCGACCAGAACGCAGATCCAGCGGAAACAACGCTTCATGGCTCCCCCGTGGTCCCCAATATTAGCCTATGTAGTCAAATGTGCGCACGTGTGGGGATGTGCCAATGGCCCAACAACCCCAAAAGCGACCGACGGGAGCTTCGCAACGCGCTTTTTAGCGTTGCAATAGTAGCCCGGGCTTTATGCGGGTTGACCGTGCGACCGTAGCGAAGCGGAGGGAGCCCCGGGAGGATTCACAACAACCGGAGACGTAACTTCGAGGGCCCACAAAAACCCAATATGCACCATATTAGATCAACGCACATCCCACCCCGGGCTCCTTCGGCCTATCGGCCTCAGTCGGCCGGGGCTACTATTGCGCCCTTGAAATGCAGGGCGCGGAGCTCCCTACGGTCGCTCTCGGATCGGCTCCCTTCGATCGGCGAGGGCTGGGAAGACCCCTCCGCCTTGCGCTGTACAGCGCGCAAGCCACCTCCCCTTGG
>CAYLTX010000081.1:0-691 GCA_964386725.1 uncultured Bradymonadales bacterium
CGGCACGCCGATCCGCTCGCGGACCCAGGCGAAATATTTCAGCTTCATTCCTTCCCCCATGCGCCGCGCGAGCCCCATGCATATTGCGCGCCGCTCCACACCGTGAGCGCCGCGGCGATCCACAGCAACGCGGCACCGACGACGGCGCCGTAGAGCACATGCAGCAAGACGAAGCAACACACCCCGGCGAGGCCCTGGTGGGCCATAAATAAACCGGGAGCAAAGGTGGAAGCAGAGGAAGTAGCGAGCGCGGGCAGAAGGCCCACGGCGAACCCGGCGCCGAGCACGTGCACCAGCCCAAAGCTGGCCCCGACGCACCAGCCGGCACATCCGACCACCGCCTCGAAGCCCTCGGCGTACACGAGCGCGAGCCAGGCGCCGAAGAGCAGATGCAGCCCGAATCCGGCCGCCACCGTCCCGGGGGCCCCGGCCTCCCCGCCCAGCAGCATGCCCGCCGGCTGCTCCAGCCCCACGAAGATGCCGAACTCGGCGAATAGAAGCGCCGCCACGCTCATCGCCAACGCCCCGGCCACCCCCGCTGTAATCGCGCGAACCACTCGCACTGGCCTGCCCCCGGAATATGTGAGTGGGCATATCTCGATGCCCTCGTTCTCCCCCTCCAATCAAGAAGGTCGACACCGGAAGAGGCTCGGTCAAAGACGACTGTTCACGCCTGCAATAAGAAAAAAGG
>CAYLTX010000081.1:701-28786 GCA_964386725.1 uncultured Bradymonadales bacterium
TCCGCGAGGATCGGCGCCTTCTTTTGATGTCTCCCGGGCACGCCCGGGAGTCGGTTGGGCGGATTAGCTGCTCATTGCGTCATGGCACCGACGACTGCAAAGTCACCGGTGTCGAGCGGAGTACCGCTCGCGTCGACACCACCGATCACATACATGATGCCGAACAGCGGCGTGCGGCCCGGCAAATACCGCGCCTCGGCGGTGCCGGAGATGGTCAGATTGGTCCACCATGGGCTCTGGTTTGCGCCGGTGCTGGATATCTCGGCGGAGTTCGCGCTGCCCGTGTTGGCGTTGCCGTTTTCACCGTGGATGAAGAACATGCGGCTGTTGGCCACACCACCCACATAACCGGCGAAGTTGCCCAGCCCGGTTTGAGCGAAGCTGGTTCGAGCGCTGAGACCGCCACCCTCGGCGACCTCGAAATACTCGATTTCATTGGTAAGCCCGGTATCGGTCCGGCCGCCCATCACGTACAGGAGCGGCGGATCGCTCAGACTGGTCGCGCTATTTTCGGTGGCCATCGTGGCCTCGATTTCATAGCGCGCTTCGCTCAGGGTCGCCGCGTCGGTGCTCACCGACTCCACGGTCTGTGAGCGCGGCCCGTTGACCCGGATGCTCACCCGATCGACGCTGTCGAGTGCCGCGTCATTGGCGTCCAGACCGCCGGCCACGTAGATGTGGAAGAGGTCTGAATCAGCGGTGTCGCGCAGCAACGTGGTTCCGTGAGAGTGGCGTGCGGTGATCGTCGACGACGGATCCGGCTCGTGCCACTCGCCGAGGGCGCCCACCGGAAGCGGGTTGTCCGACGAAACCTGCGCGAGGTTCGGATCGTTCAACGAGAAGGACGAAGCTCCGTCGTCGGTCACCTCACCGACGAGCACTTCATCGCCGGCGATGCTATTCGGCGAGGGGCTTCGGTAGATGCGGTAGCTGGCGGCATCGGGGAACTCAGACCAGGTGATGGTCGGCACCAGATCGCCGTCGACCGAGGCGGGCACGTTGAGCGGAAGCGGCTCGGAGGCCAGTGTCTCACCGCCGGCGTTATAGGCCGAGTTGGAGTCGAGCACGGCGGACACGCGGTAGAAATAGGTGCCCTCATCGAGGCCGTTGCCTGCGTCGACCTCGAAGCTCACGTTGGTGATCTCCGGGACGTTGAGCGGGTCGAGCACCTTGGCTCGAAGGATTTGACCGGTGGCGCCCGGACTGGACGCCTGGCTTCCCTTATGACCGCCCACCGCATAGATGAACTCGTCGATGCGGATCGCATTGGACAGCGTCAAGCCGCCGGTCGGCAAGCTGTGACGCGGCACCGCTTCGAAGCCGGTGGGCTCACCGAGGCGGTTGAGTCGGCTGAACTCGACGGAGGCCTCGGCGTTCGTCGCCGTGCCGTCGTCACCGCCGATCGCGTACAAATAACGCTGGCGCCTGGATGGCTGGCCGGTGGTGACCAGCGGCGCACGCCTTCCGGTCTGCAGATTCGGCGAGGCCTGGAAGGCGCCGACGCGCCACGCGCTGGCCGGCCAGGAAATCGCCACGGGAGCAAATTCGGCGAAGGTGTCGTCGGTATTGGTCACGCGGACTACGCACACCGAGCCCTGGGCGACGCTCGAGTTGTTGAGATCGGCGGTATACGGCAGGTCGGTGCTCTGCTCCTGGGCCGACGAGTCGTTATAAGCCGTCCAGTCGACGTCGATGGCCGCCTGACTCATGGTGACCGCTGTCCCGTCCGGCTCGATGCACTCGACGGTGATCGGGTCGGGCTCGGTATTCTCATCGAGGCGGAAGTTATCTCCGCGGATGCTGCCCGTGCTGATCTCGTTGTCCGGCCACGTACCCGGGTCGACCGAGTCGATGACCGGCGGCGGGTCGGTGAGCACCTCGAAGGCGCCCTCTCCGGCGGTGTTATTCTCATCGGTCAGCACACCGACGCCTCCGTCGGGGTTGACCACGATGACATCGTACTCGCCCACGGACAGGCCCGACGGCACGATGCCGCCGAGCTCGGTGGAGCTGTTGAAGGTGGTCGCCCGAAGCTCGGTGGCCGTCGTGCCGGTACCGCCTGCGACCGGGTTGAGGTAGACGCGCGGCACTGCCTGGAACTGGTCGGTGGCCGAGGCGTTCTCGTCGGCGGTAACGGTGACGCTGGTCGAGGACTGACTCCAACCAAATTCGGGGTCGATGTCGGCCACCGCGACGTTGGTCTGGTCGGTGATCTCGACGGCGCCCGGCAGCCCACCCGTGCAGCCAAATTGGCTGGTCACCTGCACCTCGTAGGTATCGGCCGTCAGGCCGGAAGGCACGGTGGCCTGGATGCGATTGGGCTCGGAGCTACTAAAGCTGGTGAGCGAGGTCGTATTTCCGTTGCTGTCGACGAGGTCGATGCCCGTCGGGGTGGTCGTCAGCCCCGAGGTGAACATGGTCACCTCTGTGGTGATGCCGTTGTAGAGCACCGGCGGGTCGACGAAGAAGACGACCGGGGTCGGGTTGACCACCAGCGCGGCATCCAGCGTGGACGCACACCCCTGGCCGTTGTCGACCTCGATGTCGTAGGTGCCGTCGTCGAGGCCGCCGGGGAAGCTGGCTTCGAGCTCGGTGTCGCTGACGAAGGTCACCGTGTCGGCCTGGGTGCTGGTGCCATCGCTGTGATGAGCGGTGACAACGGCTCCCTGAGCGAAGTCTTGGCCGGTCAGCGTCAGGTCTGTCGCCGCGTCCTGACAGACGCTCGACGGATCCACGCTGCTCAC
Source organism: uncultured Bradymonadales bacterium (assembly GCA_964386725.1). Classification (GTDB taxonomy): domain Bacteria; phylum Myxococcota_A; class Bradymonadia; order Bradymonadales; family Bradymonadaceae; genus CAYLTX01. The sequence goes on from CAYLTX010000081.1 coordinate 3,446, forward strand.
CGTAGGCGGTGCGGCGATGCCAAATTTGTCGTCGAACGTCGCGTCGCAGGTAGCCTCTCCCGGGTTGGTGATCGACACATCGACCGCCCCCTCGCTAAAGCCGGATGTGTCGACGTCGACGGTAACCGTCTCGCAACTCTCGACGCTCTGGCCTTCGACGGTCAGGGCAGTGCAGTCAGATACGACGGTGTCATCGATCGGAACCTGTTGGCCGCCGACGTCCAGGCTAAACCACTGCCCGTCGACGTTGAGAAAGCCGGTACCGCTGATCACGAGTTCGTTGGTCTGGGCGGTGTTGGCCGAGCAGACGTTCGGCGGGGTGATCGAGGCGATCGTCAACTCCGGCGGCACCGTCAACACGGTGTCGTCGGTGGCCTCACAGCCGATCGGGTCGGGGTTGGTGACCGCGACCACAGCGTCGCCTGCGGAGAGCGTCCCCTGAGAGGCAGTCGCCGTCAGAGTAGTGCAGCTCTCGACGGTCAGGCCGCCGGCAACATTGTCTTCGGGGGTGCAATCGGTGGCGGTGACACTCGCGGCGTCGACGCCGTCGAAGGTCACCGACGGAAGCGCACCGTCGACGCTCAAAAAGTTCGTGCCCGTGAGCACGATGTCGCGCGGTCCATCGTCGGTGCAGGCAAGCGCCGGCTCCGCCGAGTCGATCGACGGCCCCTCGAGGACCGTAAGCAGGTCCTCCTGAGTATCGGAGCAACCAGCCGGGTCGGGGTTGGTCACTGTCACACTCGGGTTGAACGGCGGAGCATCCCCCAGCTCGTCGGTCGAGATAGTGACCACCAGCTCGGTGCAGGTCTCGGAGGTCACGCCGTCGGCCTCCAGGCTCTCACAGCCGGCAGCCGAGACGTCGTCGGAGGCAATCGAAGTGCCGTCAAATTCGACCAGCGGATTCTCGCCGTCGATGCTGATGAAGTGCTCACCAAGGACGGTCACCTGACGCGAGCCGTCCTCGAGGCATACGGCCGCGGGCTCGACGCTGGCGATCGCCGGCGGGTTGGTGATCGTCACGAAGGCTTGGTCCTGGTTGGCGCAGCCGGCGGGCTCGGGGTTGGACACCACGACCTCCTGACGGCCGGGCTCCACTTCGCCCTGCGGGACAACCATCTCCATGGTGGCGCACTTGCGCACGCTGCGGTTCATCGTCTCCAGGTCCTCACAATCCGACATGGTCACGTCGAATTCATTGCCGGCGACGGTGACCGTGGGGGTCTGGTCGTCGATCTCGAGAAAGTCCGAACCCCGAATGGTGAACGTGCGGTCCTCTTGGGCCACACAAGCCAGCGGCGGCTCGACGGTATCGATGCTCGGCGGCGGCACGACGCGCAGATTCATCTCGTCTGTGCTCGCACACTGAGCGGTCTCTGGGTTCTGCAGCGTCACGCCCCAAAAGCCGTTGTCGACGTCGCCGTCCGCCAGCGTCAGGTCGGCTGAGGTACAGGTTTGGGCGTCGATGCCGGGATGGGCGATGTCGCTGCAGCCGTCCAGCTCGACGTCGAAGGCGTCTGTGACGCCGTCGATCTCGGCCTGGGCCTGCTGCCCGTTGATATTCAAGAAGGTGTCACCGCTCAGATTGACGGTGCGATCTCCGTCGGCCAAGCACACGATACTCGGCGATAATTCGTTGACATCAGGTCGGGGTGTGACCGCCAGCGAGCTCTCCGAGACTGCCTCGGTATCGCTGGCGTTGGTCACTCGCACGTCGACCATGCCTGTAGGCAGCGTGCCGGTGGTACCGTCCGCCAGGGTCAGCTCCGGGGTGACCAGAAAGTCCATCTCCTCTTGGCTATGCCACTTCAGGAGATCTCGGTTGGTCGGCGAATCGGGATCCCCGCTGTAGGTGACCGTCTGGAGTTCGGTCTCGTCACCGGTGAGCGTGCGCTGCCTATCGAGGGTGATCGTGGGTAATTCCACGCGCGATTCATCTTCAAGCGCGTCGATCACCAGCGGGGAGAAACCGTCCCCGGTCACAGTCACGTTGGTGTCGTGCTGCTCGGCACAGACAATCCCCGGGGAGACCGGCAGCGGGTCCTGGTCGGCCTCCGGCGCTTCCACGCCGGGCTCGGGCCCTTCGATTTCCTCACTGCATCCGGTCAATGCACCCAGGCTCACCAACATCGCCATCGAGACGACCGTCAGTTGCCCAGCGCCCATTAAACGAGGCGTACGGCCAAGATGCTCGAATACAGCGGCGGATTGCCGCCAGAGCGAACGGGCTATCTCTATCGCACATCTATTCATCATTACTCTCCGAATGGTCCAGCCATCCCAATCAACGGGCATCACTTAGCTCAGCCCCGACCGAGCCACGTCTGACTGCGTGACGCAGACATATTGGTCGGCGTGGTGACAAGATTGTGTCTATCAAGGATAATACAGCTATTTCAGAGAGTTTTTCAACCGTTCTTACCGAGTTCCAGTATACGGCAGGAATACGCCATAAACGCCCATTGCGAGGCTGGCAAGGCGGGATCTAGCGCATCTTCTGCGTTCACTGCATGACGCCTTTCGGGTCGCGGTGTATACGGCACCGGAGACGGCACCGCGGGGGGAGTCCTTAGACGAGGTTGCCGTCGTCGGGCACACCGACCAGAATGTAGCCGTCTTCGAGGCGGGTGGGATAGCAGCGCGCGTTGTAGCGTGGGTTGGTGCGACACTGACCGGTTTCGACGTCAAAGCCCCAGCTGTGCCGAGGGCAACGCACGACCCCGTTGGAGAAGCTGCCCAGCCCCAACGAGCCGCCTGCGTGCGGGCAGAAGTTTTGGATGGCGAAGACTTCGCCGTCGTATTTGAATACCGCGACCTTCTTGAGGCCGGCGCGCACCACGCGCCCCTCGCCTTCAGACAGCTCGCTCGCTTCGATCACTTTGAAATATTTAAGCTTTTGCTCGGCGTCGGTTTTATCGGCCATGTCGAGTCACCGGAGAATGATAATGAGCCATGAATCCAGCGACCTCACTGTGCAACAGATTCAACAGGCTGTCGACGCCTGGATCGCTCAGTGGGAGGAGGGATACTTCGCTCCGCTGTCCAACCTGGCCCGGCTGGTCGAGGAGGTCGGCGAGCTGTCGCGCGAGCTCAACGCTCGCCACGGCGACAAGCCCAAAAAAGCCGGCGAGCCCGAAGGCGATGTGGGCATGGAGCTGGGCGACATCCTCTTTGTATTGGTGTGCATCGCCAACTCGCTGGACATCGATCTGAGCGCCGAGCTGCAGCGGGTGCTCGAGAAATACGACATCCGCGATGCCGAGCGCTGGACAAAGAAGTCGTAGACTTCAGTCCCGGTCGCGCGAGACGTCGGCCGCAAAGACGAACTCTTTGACCCGCTCATCCTCGGACTTCAACAACGAGGCCGGCGAGCCTTCGGCGATAATCTCGCCTTGGTGGAGCAACGCGACCTTGTCGGCGACCCGAAACGTCTGGGCCATATCGTGGCTGATGATCACGCTGGTGATGTCGAATTGCTCCTGGGTCTCGACGATCATGTCTTCGACATATCTCGACAGGATCGGGTCCTGGCCGGTGGTCGGCTCGTCGTAGATGATCAACTTGGGCTCGGTGATCAACGCCCGCGCCAGCGAGACGCGCTTTTGCTGGCCGTTGGAGATATCGTTGGGGTACTCGTCTTTGATCTCGAGCAGGCGAAGCTTCTCGAGAATCTCCTCGACGACCGGCTGCGCCTTCGACGGGCGCATCTCGCCGCGCTCGACCAGCGGAAAGGCGACGTTGTCGGAGACGTTCATCGAGTCGAATAGCGCCGCGTGCTGGAAGAGCATGCCGATCTGGGTGCGAAGATGGCGCAGCTGCGACTCACTCATCGCCTCGAGTTGCTGGCCAAACACCTCCACACTGCCACGGTCGGGCTTCATCAGCCCCAGGATATGCTTCATCATCACGCTCTTGCCCGAGCCGCTGCCCCCGATGAGCACGGTGATTTTGTTGGTCGGAGCGCTGAAACTGACCCCCTTGAGCACATCGTTGTCACCGAAGGATTTGTAGACCTCATTGACGCGAACCGCGTAGTCCTGTTGGCTGTCGAACTCGGTCGAGGCCGCGGTATCGGCGCTGATGTCGGCCTTATTCGCCCCGGAGATCAAGTCTTGGATGGCCGGGTGGTCGTTTTGGCGGATCTCCTCGGGCGGCCCATGCGCGATGATGCGGCCTTCGTGCAGGATGGCGATGCTCGACGCCAGCCGCATGGTCGAGGCCAAGTCGTGGCTGATGATCACGCTGGTCAATTGGAAGCGCTCGGTGATGTCGAGGATCATATCGTCGACGAACTCCATCAGGATCGGGTCCAAGCCGGTGGTCGGCTCGTCGAACAGGACCACCTCCGGATTGGCGATGATCGCGCGCGCCAGGCTCACCCGCTTCTTCATACCGCCGGACAGCGACGGCGGGTAGGCATCGAGGACATGGCCGAGCCCCAAGTCGTCGAGAATCTCGACAGCGCGCTGCTCGGCCTCGCGCGTCGAGGTCGCTTGGTTCTCGACCAGCGGAAACGCCACGTTCTCCACGCAGGTCATCGAGTCGAAGAGCGCGTAGTTCTGAAAGAGCGTGCCGATGCGCTTTCGCTGCCGGTCGAGTTCGACCTCGCCGAGCTCCTTGGTGTCCTTGCCAAACAGCAGCACCCTGCCGCTATCGGGCTTGAATAGCCCGTTCATATGCTTGATGAGCACCGACTTGCCCGAGGCCGACGCGCCCATGATCACGGTGATCTCGCCGGGTGTGATCTGCAGCGACAATCCGCGCAGCACCTCTTCATCGCCGAAGGATTTGTGGACATCGTCGAGCTCGATGATGGGCTTATCGGCGTTGATCGGCCAGCGCTCGGCGTCGGGCACCAGCAGATTCTTGCGCTCCTGTGAGCGCTCCGCCTCGGCGTCGTCCGGCTGAGATTGGGGCGATGTCTGAGGTGCTTGCTCGGTGGACTCGGCCATAAGTGGCTCGCTTTAGATGGAAGCAGATAGCGTGTAGTAATGACGAGCGCAATAATCTGCTGTACAACAAAAGATCCGACTGATGCAGCATTGCTGCGGCGACCAATCGGCTACGACATACGTATGACAACCGAGACAATTGACCCACTCAGCGACGCGAACTTCGACACCGAGGTGCTGCGTGCAACGCGACCGACGATCGTACAGTTTTGGGCACCGTGGTCGAGCACCTGCCGGCGCGTGGCGGCCGAGTTCGAAGAAGTCGCCCGTGAGTTTGCCGACACGGTCCGAGCGGCCAGCCTCAACGTCGACGACAACGCCCAGGTCCCGAGCAACTACGGGGTGACCACCCTTCCCACCTTCGTGCTCTTCGAAAAAGGCCGCGCCGTGGCACGCGTCTGCGGCTCGGCGTCGCGCCGAAAGCTGCGTGACCTCTTCGAACGAAGCTAAGCCACCTCTCTCGTCATCCGACCATCGGCTTTCGGCGCATGCTCACGTTGAGCAAGAGCCCCAAAGCGAGCATCATCGTCAACATGCTGCTGCCCCCGTAACTCAACAGGGGCAACGTCAACCCGACCACCGGTAACATGCCGGTGACCATGCCCATATTGACGACCACGTGCCAAAAAATCAGCGCCGCCACCCCGACCCCCACATGCGCCCCGAACCGGTCTCGCGATCTGCTCGAGATGCGAAGCGCCCAGAATAACAGCGACAAATAGAGTCCGAGCAAAAAGAGCATGCCCACAAACCCACGCTCTTCGGCCCAGTTGGCGGCGATGAAGTCGTTTTCATGCTCGGGCACAAAGCCCTTTTGAATCTGCGTTCCCTCGACGTGACCCTTGCCCCACACGCGTCCCGAGCCGAAGGCGATCATCGACTGGCGAACCTGCCAGGACTTGCCGTGTTCGTCGTCGTCGAGATTCAAAAACGAGATCACGCGGCCCTTCTGGTAGTCCCTCAAGCCCATCGTCCACGCAAAGGGCAACGCGATGATCCCGGCCAACGCGAGCGCCAAGATGCTCTGCAGACGTATGCCCTCGAAGAGAACCATCGTCATAAAGATGGCCAAGATGACCAACGACGTGCCCAGGTCCGGCTGAATGAGCACAAAGAATACGCCGGCGCCAACTACCGAGAACGGCCGGATGAGTTGCAATAGACTGTAGGGCTCGGCCTGATCGCGCTTGTTGAAATAATGGGCGGTGACCACGATGACCCCGATTTTGAGCAACTCGGAGGGCTGCATCATGAAGAAGCCGAGGTTGAGCCAGCGCTTCGAGCCGTTTAATTCGGTGCCAAAGAGCAGCACGCCGACAAGAAGCAGGACCACGCCGCCGTATAGAATATAGGCCCAGCGCTCGATGAGACGGTAGTCGACCATCGTGACGACGGTGATCAGCCCGATGCCCACCAAAAACCAAACGGCGTGAGTGATGTGCAGGGCAAATCCGCCGGTGGCGGTCGCTGCGCTGGCGAGGTTGAGCACGCCTACCGCGCCGAGGCTGAAGATGATCCCGAGCAGCGGCCAATCGAGCCGACTGAACCATATGTGGAGCTTGGACTGGTCTCTTTGCATCACTGGCTCCCGCCGCGTTCGGGCCGCGCCGGCCCCATGGGCAGGTTCATGGACATTTCGGCCTTCTTGTCGAAGTAGCGCTCCAGGACCTTCTTTGCGACCGGCCCCGCCTCGGCACCGCCGTGGCCGGCGTGCTCGAGGAAGACGACCACGACGATTTCGGGATCATCGGCCGGCGCATAGGAGGCGAACCAGGCGTGGTCGCGCAGCTTGAACTCCTTGTCGCGGTTCGCCACGCGCACCGAACCGATGGCGTGAACCTGCGCGGTGCCGGTCTTGCCGGCGTACTCGATATCGTCGAGTCTGCTCTTATAGCCGGTGCCGCCATCTTTGTTGACGACGTCGTAGAGGCCTTGGCGGATCGTCTCGAGCGTCTCGTCACTGATATCGAGGCGTCGACGCACTTTGGCGGGGAATTTGAACAACGTCTGGCCGTCGGCGTTTTTAACCTCGTCGACCAGACGCGGGTAATACAGCTTGCCACCGTTGGCCACAGCGCCGTAGGAGACCGCCGCCTGCAGCGGGGTGACCATCGTATCGCCCTGGCCGAGCACGGTGTTCAGCGCGAATCCGTATTGAAAGCCCTCCGGGCTATTCTTGCGATGCCACTCTTTGGTCGGCACGCGGCCGGCACTCTCGTTGTTGATCGACACGCCGGTCTTCTCGCCGAATCCCAATTCATAGCCGTACTCGGCCAGCGTATCGATGCCGAGTTCCTCGGCGACCTTATAATAATACACGTCACAGGAGCCCTGAAGCGCCTCGCCCACGTCCACATGGTCGTGGCCGCCCCATTTCCAGCACCGAAAACGGCGCCCCCCGAATTTGTAGCTGCCCGGGCAATACACCTCGGAATCCCGGGACATCAGCCCCTCCTCGAGGGCGGCGGCGCTGGCGACGGTCTTGTAGATCGAGCCCGGGAAATAGGCGTTGACCGACTTGTCGAGCATCGGCTTGAACGGGTCGTTGTCGGTCCGCATCTTCTCCATCGACGACAGCCGGCCGGTCCACGAATTCGGGTTGATGCTCGGCTTGCTATACATGGCCCGCACGCTGCCGTCGCGCGGGTCGAGCGCGACGACTGCGCCGGAGGGGTAGTCGCGCATGGCCCGGTCGATGGTCTTCATCAGGTCGGCGTCGAGCGTAGTGCGCAGGTCGCGACCGGGTACCGGATCGACCTTGGTATAATCACCGATCAAAAAGCGGGTTTGAGCCTCGCCCTGCGGGATACCGTGGGCGTCGACGACCTGCCGGTCGATGCCCGGCGAGCCCCGGAGCAACTCCTCGAACTCCTTCTCGAGTCCCATCCGCCCGATATAGTCTCCGGCGCGATACCCATAGGGCTCGAGCCTATCGACCTCCCCCCCGGAGGCCTCCGACAAAAACCCCACGGTGTGTGCGCTGACCTGGTTGAGCGGGTAGTGCCGGTGGCTGTTGGGGCGCACTTCGACCCCGGGCAAGCGCATCTTGTCGCTCTCGATCGAGGCGACCTGCCCGCGCGTGGCGTCGCGGCGAACCAGCACCTCCGAGTGGTTGCCCTTGCTGCGCTTTCGGACGCGATCGAGCTGGCGGTCCGACAAATGCAAATAACGCTTGAGTAAGTCGAGGGTCTTGTCGGTATCGTGCTTATTGAAGATGTGCGGAACCACAAAGACGTCGAAGGACGGGCGGTTCTCGGCGAGGATTTCACCACGGCGGTCGAGGATGCGCCCGCGCGGCGCCGGCAGGTTGATGTCTCGGATGATATTTTCCGAGCTCGCCCGATAATACTCGTCGCCGCGTACAACCTGTAAAAACCACAGCCTGGCCAAGATCAACAGGAAGACCGACAAACACCCGATGATCAGCCAGATATACCGGCTTCGGTAGTCCTCGATCCCCCCTCCCCGACTTCGTTTGGGGATGTTCGACGGGTTAGACATCTACAACCAGGTCCCGGTGTTTGCTAAAACGAAATACTGGTGAGTTCGAACAATTATATTACGACAAGTGCACACCTCGGCTCGATCGCGAGTCGACCATGGCGTCGAGTCGCGCCAAGAACGCTCCCACCGGCCATACCGTCAACGCCGCCCCCAACGCCCCGGCCGGCGCGCTCCACAATAGCGCCCGGACAATGCGAGCATCGGGCTCCAAAAAGAGGATCGCCAGGACCATCACCGCGGTATGTAGCCCCACGGCCACGACCGCCAGCAAGGCCTGCGACAGCCCCCACTCCGACTCGATGTGGCCGCGAGCCAGTTGGAACACCACAAAGACGGCGACCAGGCCCAGCGCATAAAAGCCCGACGGCCCGACCACCAACCACTCGATCGGCGCCAACAGCCCCGCCAACACCAACGCACCGCCGACAAACTCCCGACGAAGCGCCAGAAAAACGGTCACCACGATGGCCATCTGCAGCACCCAGTCCTCGGCGCCGATCGCCGCGAGCAGCGCGCTCTCGCCGATCAGCAGCCCCATCGCCACGATCCATGTCAGCCATACGGGCATCGAGTCGTCTCGTTATTGAGTGGACAGGATCACAAAGACCTCTTCGAGCCGCGAGAAGTCGACCGCAGGTTCGAGCGAGACCTCCTGAAACAGCCCACGCTGAGCGTTGTCGACCTCGCTGACGGTGCCGATGACCAACTCACGCGGAAAAATGCCGTCTTTGCCGCCGGTGACCAACACATCGCCCTCGCGCACCTCGTCCTTCTGGTTGAGATAGGCGACCCGGGCCAGATAATCCCTCTCGTGGCCCAGCCCTTCGACGATGCCGGGGGCGCGATTTCGCTGATTGACCGCGTCGATGCGGCTCCTCGGGTCGCTGACGATGATCACCTCGGCGTATTGGCCGTAGACCTCGTGGATCTGCCCGATCACCCCGCTGGCCACCACCACCGGCATGCGCGGGGCGAGCTTCTCGGTCGACTCGAGCTTGAGACGCAGGACACGAAAATAAGGGGTGATGTCGCGGCCGACCACACGCGCCGGGGCCAATTCGTACTCTGGATGGCGCTTCTGAAACCCGACCATCTCGCGAAGGCGCGCGTTTTCCTGGAGCACACCGATAAGCCGGGACTTCTCCTCGCGCAGCCTGGCGACCTCCTCGCGCAACTGCTGATTCTCTTCGGCGAGGTCGCCGTTGGTGAGCCGGTCGAGCGCCCCACCGAGCCAACCCACGCCCTGAAAAGCGCCCACCTCGGCCCACGCCACCCCGCTTTTGAGCACACGCACCGGCTTGCTCGACGGCTCGGCGCCGACCTTCGCAGAGCCCGACCCGGCCAGCATCCCCAGCGGGATAGCCAGCAATAGGAGCGCGACCCATTTGCGCTGATGCTTGCTTAGAAAGTCGTACATGACTGCGGCTCGAGCCCTGGCGTGAACCATCACCTAGCGTGAACCATCAACCCCTCAGAAGGTGCTTGGTTGCCAATTCAGTAGCTATTGTCTGCCACCTCGCGCAACAGCTCGAGTTCGTCGAGCGTCTGGCCGCTGCCGAGCACGACCGCCGACATCGGATCGTCGGCGATGAGCACCGGCAGGCCGGTCTCCTCGCGCAAGAGAATATCGAGGTTTTTGAGCAGCGCTCCACCGCCGGCCAGCACGATGCCCTTGTCGACGATATCGGCTGAAAGCTCCGGAGGGGTGCGCTCGAGGGCGATGCGGACCGCCTCGACGATGGCGTTGATCGGCTCCTGGAGCGCGTCTCGGATCTCGTCGGAGTTGACCTCGAGGGTCTTGGGCAGCCCCGCGACCAGGTCGCGGCCCTTGACCTCCATGGTCATCACTTCTTCGGTGGGATAGGCGGTGCCGATGGTGCACTTGATCATCTCGGCGGTGCGCTCTCCGACCAACAGATTGTATTTGCGTTTCATATGCTGGACGATCGCCTCGTCCATCTTGTCGCCGCCCACGCGCACCGATTGCGAATAGACGATCCCCGACAGGCTGATGACGGCGACCTCGGTGGTGCCGCCGCCGACGTCGACGATCATATTGCCCGACGGCTCGGCGATGGGAAGCCCGGCGCCGATCGCCGCGGCCATCGGCTCTTCGATGAGGTAGACCTCACGGGCGCCGGCCTGCTCGGCCGACTCGCGCACGGCGCGTTTTTCGACCTCGGTGATCCCGAACGGCACGCAGATGACGATGCGCGGGCGCATCAACTTGCGTCGATTGTGAGCGCGCTGGATGAAGTAGCGCAGCATCGCCTCGGTGATCTCGAAGTCGGCGATCACACCGTCCTTCATCGGCCGAATCGCCACGATGCTGCCCGGGGTGCGCCCGAGCATCTCCTTGGCGGCCCGACCCACGGCTTTGACTCGCTTGCCGCCGCGCGCATCCTTTTGGACGGCGACCACCGACGGCTCGCTACACACGATCCCTTTGCCCTTGGCATAAACAAGGGTATTCGCCGTCCCCAGGTCGATGGCGAGATCGTTTGAAAAAAGGCCTAGGAGCTTATTGACAACCATGCCTGCCTTACTTAAGCGCGATGACCTCGGCGCTGCCTGTGGGCAGCCGCCGCGGCTCACGACTTCATCTATGAACATCAGTGCCGGCCGACCACCAGTCTGCCGACGTTTTCGTCTGCGTCTTGCCCATCTTTCGCGACGTCTGAGTACCAGACCCACGCCGGGATCCACAAGATCGGAAGAAAACGTCCGTCCCGACCCTTGCAAACGGGGGTGGCCCTCGTTAACATCTGCCGCCTTTTGCTACAGGCATCAAACTGTATTACGTGGCGATTTATTCGCCTGAAGATTTAAACATCCGATCATTCGACCCAAGTTTCTTCCCCCTTCATTAGGGAGCACCTCGCCCATGTTAGAAGCAGTCCGCCGCTCAGCCCGCAGTGGCCTCTCCTACATCATGGTTGCTGGCCTTATTGTCATCTTCGCCTTTTTCTTCGGCGTACCAGCCGATGGTTGTAGTAGCGGTCCCAATGCGGCCCGCAACGTTGCAACCGTCGCCGGTGACAAAGTCAGCTCCGATGATATCAATATCGTGTACAATCGAGTCTACGGAACACGTAGACAGGGAGACGAGGCCCAGATCCAGCGTCAACAAGCTCAGGCCCTCAAAGCATACCTCATTATTGAGTTGCTTGCACACAAAGCGCGTGAATCAGGCCTGCGCGTCGACGAGGAGGAGTTTCGCTCGTTCATGCAAGATCCCTTGCGCAACCCCGAGTATGCCAGCGTCTACGGACGAAGCGGCTCCTGGGACGGCGACTTTTATAAGCGCTACGTCCAGAACCTGCTTCACGCCAACTTGCCCCAATACGAGGACTTCAAGCGCGACGAACTGTTGGCGCGCAAGTATATGAACCTCGTCGAGATGCAGGTCGGCGTCATTCCCCAGGAGGTCTCGGCGCTCGAGAAGGTGCGAAATACCAAGCTCGACCTCGAATTCGTCAAATTTAGCCCCGACGCGCTCGCCGAGCATGTCGAGGTCACCGACGACGAGGTCGCCAGCTTCCTGGCCGACAATAAGGATCGCGTCGAGGCGTTCTACGAAGAGAATCTCTCCGAGTACAGCGAACCGGCCAAGATGGAGGTCCGACGCATCTACCTCGAGCGCGGCCAACAGGGCCCCGAGGGCGCGAGCGCCCAAGAGCGCTTCGAAGAAGCCAAAGAGCGGCTCGGCCAGGGCGAGGACTTCGCCGCCGTCGCCGGTGAGATCAACGACGCGCTCAAAGAGCAGCAGGGTCTGATGGAGATGACCTCCGTCGAGAATATGAATCAGGAAATCGTCCAAGCGCTCAGCGACGCCGAGGCCGGCGACGTGCGCGAGGTCGAAACCGACACCGAGCTGATGCTCGTCGAACTGGTCGAGAAGCAGGAAGCGGTCGAAACTCCGCTCGCTGAGCTCCAGGACGACATCGCTCGCGAATTGCTCCAACAGGAGAAGGTCGACACGCTCATCTCCGATATGTCCGAGGAACTCCTCGCCCGTGCTGAACAGGCCAGCTCGCTGTCCGCCGCGCTCGATGCGCTGCGCCCTGCCGACGACGAGCCCGCAGAAGGCGAAGAGCAAGCCGACGATGAGCCCCAGGACAAAAGCGTCTGGGCCTCAGTCGAGGTCCGAGAGACCGGCGAGTTCACCCTCGAAGGCGAAGACATGAGCAGCATGTTCGGCGGCCAGCTTCCGCCGGGCGTCTCGCTGGGACGATCGCCCTGGGATCGCATCCCCGAGATCGGTCAGAGCCGTAGTTTGGCCGTCGACGCCTTCACCAAGCTGTCCGAAGAGGACCCGCTGGCCGAGCAGGCCTATGAGGTCGACGACTCCAAAGTCGTCGTGCGCCTCAAGAGCAAGACCACGCCCGAGGCCGACGAAGAGCAAGTCGCCGACGTCGACCTCGAGCTCAACGAGGAGCTTCGCAATCAGAAGCTCGGCGAGCTCCTGGGCAATTGGCAGATGGTCTTTCTGCGTCCATCCTTCGAATACGGCCCGTATCTGGAGAATCTCTACGAGAAGGCCATCGAAACCGGCGTCATCGAGCTGAAGGAGAACGCCCACCCGATGGCCGCTCTCATCGCCCCGGGCGCCATGGAAGAGACCCAAGGCGGCACGCCCGGTCAGGGCTCGCCAATTGAGCTGTCTCCCAACGGAGAGGCTCCCGAGGGCGGCGGCCCTCCCGCACAGTGAGATGAGCTGAGGCGCTAAATAAAGGCGCTGAGCACTCGCCCCGCTGCGGCCCATCTGGCTGCAGCGGGGTTTTTCTTTGCGGCTCTCTCTCTTGAGGATCGCGACAAGAATAGCCACCCAACGTAAAAAAGCCCGCTCGTCCGATGTGGACGAGCGGGCTTTTTTGTAGAGCGGGAGACGGGAATTGAACCCGCGACTTCAACCTTGGCAAGGTTGCACTCTACCGCTGAGTTACTCCCGCTTGAGACGTCGCTCAAGCCCCGGCTTGCGCCCGAGGGACGGCGTTTATAGGCGAGGATTTGGGGCCTGTCAAGGCGTACTCCAAAAGGTTTTCGCCACCCGGGTCGATGAGCTTCAAAACCCAGCTCAATACCCGTCGTCGTATTCGTCTAAACCCTCGTCCTCCGGTGCGTATTCCGGGTCTTGGTCCTCGGGATAATACTCGTCGTCGTATTGATCTTCAGGCGGCAGCTCGTCTTGGTCATAGCCCTCTTCGTCGCGATACTCGTCGTCGTACTGCTGCCCGTCCGTGCCGGGTGAGCGCTGCCGGGGCTGTTGAAGCTTGGGGCGCAGCTGCTCGAGTTTTTGGGCGGGTATCGGTTGGATCCGCTGGGGATCGATGGGCTTTCGCATCTTCTCGGGCAGACGCCCTTCGTTGATCTGCGGGCGCCGGACCTCCTGGCCATCGTCCTCTTCGAGTTCGTCCTCCGGCGGCTCCTCGAAGTCCTCGTCGTCCTCGTCGTCCTCGTCGTAGCCCTCGTCGACGACGATGACATCTTCGCCCTCTTCGAGTTCCCAGCCCTCGTCTTCGACGGCGTCGTCGTCCTCGGCAAATTCCTCGGCCTGGTCGGCCTCGATCTGCTCGGGTTCATCGCCGAGTTGGTCGTCGGGCTCGTCGTCGGCTGTCGGCTCTTCGGCGGCCGCAGCCGGCGCCTCGTCGGGTCCGTCTTTATAGGGGCTAAAGCCCATCTCCTCTCGAGTCTGCTCGTCCTCAGACGCCCCCTCCTCGTCTGATCCGGAGAAGGCGAAGATAGCCAGACCCGCGGCCGCCAAGATGGCAATCACCATCAGGGCCATGCGTCCGGTCCCCCCTTTTCCGCCCGAAGACCCGGTGACCCGGGACGACGCCCGGCTCTGCGCGCTCGAGCCATCCGAGGCGCTGTCGGCAGCGGAGTTGGAGGCGTCGGCCGACTCCGACGGCGCGCCGTCATCGACGACCAATTCAAAGCTACCGTCTTCTGCTTGACGAGCCTGAATATCGCGCTTTCGGCCCCCGGGTCCGGCTGCATCGTTTCCCTGTTGGCCACTCATGGCGTCTCCACGTTGAATCCAGTCTCGATGCACCGCCGCACAGCGGCGCACGAGTCCATCGTAACGACTGTAAGCACAAAACTGAAGCCGACGCCGGCGGTCTGGTGCTCATGACATCTCAAAAATAAGGCCGGCCCGGGCATTTCGCCAGGGCCGGCCAACTGAATCCACACAATTCGGGAGCCGAAAGACGGCTCCGTGACCTTATTGTGCTTCCTCGAACTCGGCGTCGATGACGTCATCATCATCGTCGTCGTCGCTGCCGGAGCCGGCTTCACCGGCCGGGCCTGCGCCGGGTGCCCCACCAGGTGCAGCGCCCGGGCCACCAGCGCCGGGAGCGGCGCCGGCGGGGCCTCCTGCGGCCTGATACAGTTGCTCGGCGGCCTTATGCATCAGCTGCTCGAGCTCCTCCATGTGGGTCTCGAGAGCGTCGTAATCGAGCTCCTCGAGCGCCTTGTCCAGGGCGTCGGCCTTCGAGCTGATCTCGGCCTTTTGGTCGGCTTCGAGATTCTCACCCTGCTCGTCGAGGAATTTGCGCGCCGAGTGAGCCGAGACTTCCGCTTTGTTGCGGAGTTCGATCTGCTCCTTTTTGCGCTTGTCCTCTTCGCGGTGCTCCTCGGCCTCCTGGACCAGGTTTTCGACTTCCTCCTCGGACAGACCCGAGGAAGACTCGATCCGGATTTTCTGCTCTTTTCCGGTCGCCTTGTCCTTGGCGGAGACATGCACGATGCCGTTGGCATCGATATCGAAGGTCACTTCGATCTGGGGGACGCCTCGAGGTGCGGGCGGCAGCCCCTCGAGGTTGAACTTACCCAGCGTCTTGTTGTCACCGGACATCGGCCGCTCGCCCTGGAGGACGTGGACGGTCACCGAGGTCTGGTTGTCGCTGGCGGTGCTGAACGTCTCGCTCTTCTTGGTCGGGATGGTCGTGTTGCGCGGGATCAGCGTGGTCATCACGCCGCCGAGCGTCTCGATACCCAAGGAAAGCGGGGTGACGTCGAGCAGCAGCACGTCGCTGACTTCGCCGCTGAGCACGCCGGCCTGGACAGCCGCACCGAGGGCGACCACTTCGTCGGGATTGACGCCTTTGTGCGGCTCCCTTTCGAAGAATTCGCTGACCTTGGTCTGGACCATCGGAATACGCGTGGAACCACCGACCAGGATGATCTCGTCGATATCACCGACACTCTTGCCGGCATCGTCGAGCGCCTTTTTGCACGGCTCGAGGGTACGATCGACGATATCGCCGATCATCGACTCGAATTTGGCGCGGGTCAGCTTGACGTTGAGGTGCTTCGGCCCGCTCTGATCCGCGGTCAAAAACGGCAGGTTAATGTCGGTCTCGAGCACGCTGGACAGGTCGATCTTGGCCTTCTCGGCGGCTTCTTTGAGCCGCTGAAGGACCATCTTGTCCTCGCTGACGTCGATCCCGGTGTCTTTTTTGAACTCGGAGATGAGCCAGTCGATGATCACATCATCGAAGTCATCGCCGCCCAGGTGGGTATCACCGTTGGTGCTGACCACCTCGATGACGCTCTCGTCGACCTCCAGAATGGAGATATCGAAGGTGCCGCCACCCAGGTCGTAGACGGCCACCAGCTGCTCTTCTTGCTGGTCGAGTCCATAAGCCAGCGCGGCTGCAGTGGGCTCGTTGACGATCCGCTTGACCTCCAGGCCGGCGATACGGCCGGCGTCTTTGGTGGCCTGGCGCTGAGCGTCGTCGAAGTAGGCGGGCACGGTAATGACCGCTTCGGTGACTTCTTCGCCCAAGTACTCCTCAGCGGCGCCCTTGAGCTTCATCAAGATCTTCGACGAGATCTCCGGCGGGCTGTAGTTGCGGTCCTGGACCTTGATATGCGCGTCGCCGTTTTCCGCCTCGACCATCTCGTAAGGCATGCGCTTGGCTTCTTTTTGGACCTGTCCGTACTTGCGGCCCATGAAGCGCTTGACCGAGAAAATGGTCTGTTCGGGGTTGGTGATCGCCTGGTTTCGCGCGATGCGACCAACCAGAACGTCGCCGTTCTCGTCGAAGGCGACAACCGACGGCGTGGTACGCGCGCCCTCTTGATTAGTGATCACTTCGGGCTCGCTGCCCTCCATGATGGCGACCACCGAGTTGGTGGTACCGAGGTCAATTCCGATAATCTTACCCATAACTAACTCTCCTGCGTGTCACGATAACGCTAGAATTCTCTGACATACGGAAACAGACGAACTATCGACACGGATCCATCCGCGTCCATCCGGGCGTGACAGGGGGGTACCCGGATTCGTCTCCAGCCGCGTCCATCCTGTTCGTCGCACAACGTACGCACGCCCTGCTGCAAGGCAAGTCGGGCGGTTCAAGCGGCTTCGGTTCCATCCGAAGAGCTGGCCGAACCGTCCGAGGACGTCGACGTGTCCGTCGAGGTTTCGGTCGATGGTGTTGATTCGGTGGATTCGGTCGACTGGGCGGGCTTGGTGCCGCTGGAGGCGCCCGAGGACTGGTAGCCCTCGTCAAACCATCCGCCGCCTTTGAGGACGAAGTTACCGCCCGAGATCAGCCGACGCACTTGTGTGTCCTCACATTCGGGACACTGATCGGGGTTGGGATCGTTGAAACCGCGCAGATCTTTGAAGACGTGACCGCACGCTTCACACTCATACTTATAGATTGGCATGGCTGGTTACCTCTTTACTGCTGGTGCCTACCAGTCGAAATCCAGTGCTTACGCAACGCTCGCGCGCATCGGGCGCGCACAGCAACGGCAAAAACCGGGCACAATATGTACACCATGCACCGGAGGTCAACGCATCGGCCAGTTTGTTGCAACTATTACAATCTTTTGCAACCCGAAATTCCCCGAAACCCGCCGGTCCACACCCGCCCCGGCGACGCCCAAACGAGCACGTCTTGGAAATAGGCCCCCTTTACCTGGGGTTTGTTGGAGTACACATTATGTATGTGCACCGCCAGCTGAACGTGACCTCTCTTTTGATCCGGTGATCTCATGGCCGCATTGACTCCATTGGCCACACTGACTCCATTGGCAGCTCTGACTCGATGGAGCGTCTTGGCCGCAGCCGTCTTCGTGGTGTCGGCCCTGGCCGCCGACGCGCCGGCCCAGGGTGTCGAATCCTCGCCGACCGGCGTCGAGGATATGCTGCCGGCCAAATCCGACGACGATACCCACACCCCGGGGTGGCTGGGCGTGATGCTCGCCGAGGTCGACGACGGCAGCGGCGTCCAGATCACCAAGGTCTTGCGTGACTCGCCGGCCAGCGCCGGCGGCCTCCGAGCAGGCGACCGCATCATGGGAGTCGACGGCAAAAAGGTCGGCTCGGTAGGCGAGGTTCAATCGCGGGTGCGCGAGCGCACGGCCAGTCAAAAGACCCGCGTGCTCGTCCACAGAGACGGCGAAGACCAGGAGTTGACCATCGCCCTGCAGCCGGCGCCGAAGACCCAGGCGTTGCTGGAGCGGGAATTCGTCGGACATCGCGCCCCCCGATTCGAGGCGAAGTTGGTCGGCGAAGACGACAAGGCCAGCCTCGACGAGCTGACCGGAAAACCGATTGTGGTTGATTTCTGGGCGACTTGGTGTGGGCCGTGCAGGCCGCTGAGCCAGAACCTGGGCCGGCTGAGCAAAAAGCTCGATGACAAGGTCCACTTTATCGGCCTGACCTCGGAGAAAGAGAAGACCGTCGAGCAACACCTGGCCCGGAACGGCTCCGGGTTTCCGGTGGCCACCACCGACGAGCAGGTCATGAAGTCCTACCTCATCGAGTCCTATCCGACCGTCTTTATCATCGACGCGCACGGCAAGGTCCGCGGGGTGTTCGTGGGGCTCGGCCACATCGACGATATTGAGAAGCTGCTGGCCAAGCTCGCCGAGCCCTCCGAGAAGTGACCGCCCGTATCGTCAGTAAATGATGAGATCATCATCACCCGTTGACGATTCGATATCGCTGAAGTCGCGCTTTTTCTTCTTCTTTTTCTTCTTTTTCTTCTTCTTAGGCTTCGGTTTCGACTTCGAAGACTCCTCCTTCGCGGCGACCTCTTCTCGAGCCTCCTCGTCGTGGCGCACCTGCTCGTCGACCGGTCGGCCCTCGTTGAGATCGAACTCGGAGTCTCCGACCAACGAGTCGACGACGTCGTCATTGTCATCGGAGCGGTCGAGGCTGGTCAGCTCTTTGACGCGCGAGGACAGCTGCTCTTCGCGCTCGTCTTCGCCACCCGTGACCCGGCCGCTCTTCTCCATGCTCTCCTTGGTCTTTCTGTCGGTGAACGTCATCGTGAAGGTGTCGAAGAACTCCTTGCGGTTGTCGATGCGCAGCTCGGTGGTGCCGTCCTGCCAGACCGCACGCACCAATGCCTCTTCGCCGCCGACGTTGCCATAGACGGTGTCCGTGGGCTTGCCGTATTTCTTGGCCGCCTGCACCACGAAGGTCTCGAAGTCGACGCCGTCGAGGTAGCCCTGGTTATAGGCGACGACCATCTTGTAGAAGCGCCGGTCGACGAAGAAATAATAACGCTGAGCGACCTTGTCCTTCAGGCGCATCAACGCTTCACCGTTATTCTTGGTGAACTCGTTAGAGATGACGCTGACGCGGTAGCCGCTGCCATCGTCGAGCTTCTCCCAGCTCTTCTCGAATTCCTCGACCTTATCGAGCACTTTCTTGTGCTCGCGCTGCATCTTGACGCGATCGCGCTTCAGCTCGGGGCGCTGGCGCATCTCCTCCATGAGCTGTTCTTGGACCTTCTCGACCACGTCGGACTTCTTATCGCCCCACTCCACATCGCCCAGCGGCCCGCCGATTTCGGCAAACGCCGCCGACGCTAGAGATAGACACAGTGTTGCAACGACGACAAATACCAGCCGGGACGAGTGGGTCATAGTCGGGCTCCTTCGCGCAGAGTGATTCACGCTACAGTCAAATGGGGACTGGGTTCTTACGATAACGACGGTAGCAAATAGGTCTAGCGCTCACAATGGCATGCGGGCAACGAGCATAAAAAAAGGGCCACCGCAGGTTGCAGTGGCCCTTTTCTCTAGCGCCTCAGGGCGCTTCTACGAGCAACTTATTCGTTGCCTTCGCCTTCGGCTTCCTTTTGCTCGGCCATGGCCGCGCGACGAGACAGCTTGATGCGGCCTCGCTTCATGTCGACCGACAGGCATTTGACCATCACCTCGTCACCTTCGGAGACGACGTCTTCGACCTTGTCGACCCGACCCTCGGTGAGCTCCGAGATGTGCAGGAGCCCTTCGGTGCCGGGGAGGATTTCAACGAACGCGCCGAAATCGGTGATGTTCTTGACGGTGCCGAGGTAGGTCTCGCCTTCCTCGGGCTCGGCGGTCAGGCCTTCGATAATCTCGATGGCCTGCTGGGCCGCATCTGCGTTGTCGGCAGCGATGGTCACCGTGCCGTCGTCGTCGATGTTGACCGACGCGCCGGTGGTGTCCTGGATGCCACGGATGGTCTTACCACCCGAGCCGATCACCGCGCCGATGGACGACTGGTTGATCTTGATGGTGGTGATACGCGGCGCGTTCGGCGAGAGGTCCTTGCGGCCCTCGGCCAGCGTCTCGTTCATGATGCCGAGGATGTGATCGCGGCCCTCTTTGGCCTGCAGCAGCGCCTCTTTCATGGTCGCGAACGTGATGCCCTCGATCTTGGTGTCCAGCTGGAAGGCAGTGATGCCATCATTGGTGCCGGTGACCTTGAAGTCCATATCACCCATGTGGTCCTCGTCGCCGAGGATGTCGCTCAACACGACCGTCTCGTCGCCCTCTTTGATGAGGCCCATCGCGATGCCCGCAGTGGGCTTCTTGAAGGGGACGCCGGCGTCCATCATCGACAGGCTGCCGCCACAGACGCTGGCCATCGAGCTCGAGCCGTTCGACTCGAGCACGTCGCTGACCACACGCACGGTGTAGGGGAACTCGTCTTCGAGGTCGGGCATCAGCGGCGTCAGCGCGCGCTCGGCGAGCATGCCGTGACCGGTCTCGCGGCGCGAGGTGCTGCGGAACGGGCGAGTCTCGCCCACGCTGAACAGCGGGAAGTTGTAGTGTAGGTAGAAGCGCTTCTTATAGTCGGCTTCGAGCGAGTCGATCTGACGGTTGTCATAATCGGTGCCCAGGGTGGTGGTCACCAGCGCCTGAGTCTCGCCACGGGTGAACAGCGCCGAGCCGTGGGCCTTGGGGATGAGGCCGACTTCGACGGTGACCTTACGCACGTCGGTCGGGCCGCGGCCGTCGATACGCTCTTTGGTCTCGATGACCCGCTTGCGCATGGTCTCTTTTTTGACCTCACCGAAAGCGTCCTTGATGTCGTCCTTCTGCTCCGGGAAGCGCTCCAGAAGCGCTGCGACGGTCTCGTCTTTGAGCTCGTCCTGGCGTGCGTAGCGCTCGATCTTGTCTTGGATCTGCAGCGCAGCGGCCAGGTCTTCTCCGACGTGGTCGAAGACGGCGCTCTTGACGTCCGGGTCGGTGGTCTTGGGCTCGACGGTGAACTTGTCTTTGCCGACGGCATCGGCCAGACGCTTTTGCAGCTCGAGCACGTCTTGGACGGCCTCTTGGCCGAATTCGAGCGCTTCGACCATCACGTCTTCGGGGACCTCTTTGGCCTCGCCCTCGACCATGACGATGGCCTTGTCGCTCACCGCGAGCACGATGTCCATGTCGGACTCTTCGCGCTGGTCGAAGGTGGGATTGGCGATGAATTCGCCGTCGATGAGGCCCACGCGCACTCCGGCGATCGGGCCGGCGAACGGGATGTCGCTGACCATCAGCGCCGTCGAGCATCCGGTGATGCCCAGCACGTCGGTGTCGTTGACCTTGTCGGCCGAGATAACCCACGCCACGAGCTGAGTGTCGCGACGATAGCCGTCGGGGAACAGCGGGCGGTGGGGGCGGTCGATAAGGCGGCTGGTCAGCGTCGCCTTCTCGCTGGGCTTGCCCTCACGCTTGAAGAAGCCGCCCGGGATCTTGCCGGCCGACCAATAATTCTCCACGTAGTCGCACAGCAGCGGGAAGAACGGCATATCCGGCCGTTCCCCACCGTCACAAGCGGTGCACAGCACCATCGAGTCGCCATAGCTGATGACGACCGAGCCGTTGGCCTGCTTGGCCATCCGGCCATGCTCGATGGTCAGTTCCTTGTCTCCTAGTTTCGCGCCTTCACGTACGATTCCCATAATCTTTTCCTCTTCTGAGAGACGGATCACCCATTGCGATCCGTCGGACAAAATGACCCGGTTCGGCGAGCTAAAACCATTCAGCCGCCGGCCGAAGCCGTCGTTGATAATGTCCAGAGGCGAGGAGGCGTGCGGGTCGGTACGAACTACCTTAGGGGTCCAATGCTTTCTGCGACGCGTAGCATGTAACGCAGAGCACCAACGGTGCTGATGCTCTGTGCTACAGGCTACCCAGACGCAGCCACCTATCGGTAACAGCCCCGATTGCGCGACCTTCTATCGCCCTGCTGGAGTGCCAATTAAACCAAACCCCCTGGCCCTGACTACCTGGTAGAATACTTCGATAGGGGCGAGGGGGTCTGTAAGATCGGGTCACTTATTTACGCAGACCCAATTCCTTGATGAGCGCACGATAGCGCCCGATATCGTTTTTCTTGAGATATTGCAGCAACTTGCGTCGCTTACCGACCAGCTTCAGCAGGCCACGACGCGAGTGATGATCTTGTTTGTGCGTCTGGAAGTGCTCCTGAAGCGTGTTGATGCGCTCGGTCAAGAGCGCCACCTGGACTTCCGTGCTTCCAGTATCATCAGCGCTGCGTTTGAACTTCTCGATAATTTCGGCTTTCCTATCCGGATGCAAAGCCATGGGGTTTCTCCTTGTGTGTTTTGAGCGCCGTCGCGGCGCTCGTGTCCGGTATTCGATAAGTAGTCAGCTAACCCACCCATGGAGAGTAGAACTGACCCAATTTCGCGCCGACCGTATGACCAGTATGCGGTGAAGTCAAGCGCGCGACGGACGGGCGTTTCAAACCCGGCCTCCGAGGGGGGAACCGACCGGATGATCGCTTTATTCGGGTCGCTTATTCGGGAGCCGGCAGATGGCGGCGCAGGTAGTCGTAATTCTGCTCGTTGAAGCGGGCGGGCTCGTGGCCGTCGAGCTCGGCGCGCTCGGCGAACGGCCGCTCGCTGCCCGGGTCCATGATATAGGAGCCGGTCTCGGTATTGTGGAAGTGGTTGGTCGGCTCGATATCGTCTTCGGGGACGTAGCTCAGCCCCATCGAGTGGCCCAGCTCGTGGGAGACGGTATCCCCGACCACGCTGCCCACCATGTGGATCGCCTCGGCGATGGCCTCGCTGCGTGGTCCGTCGGGCCACTCGGTTCCCTTGACCGGCTCGCCGCCCAACGCCGGCATAAACGGCCCCAAGATCCGATCGAACTCCTCGGAGGCGTTCTCGTTGCCGGGGTTCACCGTGGGGCTGAAGTACGAGAACGACTCGATGAACACGCCGCCATAGGGGTTATTGAACTGCGCTTCACTGTCCGCGTTCACCCCGCCGATATAGTCGGCCAGGTATAAATTGCCGGTATCCTTGGCGACCCCGTTGAAGGTGTTGTCGTAGCCAAACGCGTTGCGCCCGGTGGGATCCGGCCCGCCCAACTCAATGACGGCATAGTGGATAAAGTCCTCGGGGGGCTCCTCGCGAAGATCGACGTTGATGCCGTCGTAATCGCGGTTGACGACCTCTTGGACGCGGTCGCGGATGTCACGCTCGACGTTGCGCACGCCGTATTTTTCCAGGCCCTGAGAGAACGCCGCCAGATATTTTAGATAGACGACCTGCCGGGTGGGAAGCACCCGAAATTGGCCCTCCCAGGACAGCCCCTCTTGTTCACCGAAGGGCGCGAAGAGCTCGGGCGTGATCGTACCCTCGAAGACGCCGGGCGCCGCGCCCAGCCCGCTGAGCGTGCGATCATCCTCGATGGTATACCAGACGCTCTGCTCGGCCTCCTGCTCGCCGACCACGCGGTCCGGAGCGCGAAGCAACGGGTTTGACGGGCCGAACTCCTCGGAGGGCAGCTCCGGGTCGTCCGGGGTGAACGTGCCCTCGTAGCGAAATAGCATCCCGTAGCCGGCATCCTCGTCGGTGTCGACGAGTCCGCGGCCGACGAATGTGATCTTCTGGCCGCGGCTCCCGGCCTCGGGCGACAGCCGCGCCAAGTGGGCTTGCTCGACCGATCCCTGAATCTCGTGGGTCTCCTCGGCGGCGGTCGGAGCGGCGCCGTTGGGCTCGTTCTCGAGGCGGATCGTCGCCGAAAAGCTGGCCACCTGCACGCCGAAGACCGCCGGCTGGATGGGGAAGCTCGCCCGGTCTCGCTGCCCCTCCCACTCGATGGCGATTTGCTCGCCGCCGATGTCCCGGCGACTGGCGTCGGCGTATTCGACGTGGCCGGACTCGATCTTCGCCCAGGTTGTCCCCTCCACGGGCCGCAAAAACCCGCCGCCGTCGATCTCGACACGCTCGTTGGGATAAACGCTGCCGACCTCGAAGCTGTCGGCGCGGGGGCGTAGCTGCGGGACGAATTCGAGCTGGGCGCTGTCGATTCGCCCTCGGATAGCCGGGCCGAGGGCGTCGGAGAGTTCCACTTCGATGCTGCCGTCGAACATTACCTCGGAGGCGGCGCCGGCCGTCGACCACAACCCGGCGTCAGCCGGAAGGCGCACGACTAGATCGCCGACGTCGCCGAGGCGATCGACCTCGGCCTCGAAGGTCTCGACAAAGCGTCCCTGCATGCTGTGAGAGCCGGCCAGCGTGACCTTGGCGCTATCTGCCACCAATCGATCAGTGCTGCGCAACCTGAACTCGAGGACCGAACTCGGCACGACCACGCGCTGGTCGAAGTCCAACGAGGCCAGTCGCACCACGCGGTCCTCGGCCTCCGGGGCCGGCTCGTCGGTCGAACCCAGACACCCGTGGACGGCGCCCACGCAAAGGACGGCGCCGACCGCCAGGCCCACATATTTTTGCATCGCAGTTCTCACCGGTGCTCCTCGAGAAGATGATTTGCATCGAACCTCAGGTTACTTAGCAATCAGCTGTCGGGCAAATCGTCCGGCTCGATGGTCTCCCCGTCGGCGGAGGCGGCAGCCGCCGCGATGATCTCGCGGGCCTCGGAGATCTCTCCGGGAAAGTCGTAGCCCCGGAGCGTCTCGAATGCCTCGGCGCTCAAGGACGCGCCGCCCTCCTCGGCCGCCAAATGCTCGAGTACCGCTTGAAGGATTTGCGGCCTATGAGCGAGCCGTGGCACGATCAGTTCGCGGTGTTCGAGTAGTTCTTGAAGTTCTTGGGTGTATTGCGACAGGACGGTTCGGACCTCTGCCTCGGGGTCATCGAAGGCGAGGTAGAGTCGAATATCGCCGAACTCGGCGGCCTGACACAGCCGAAGCAGCACGGCGTCCGACAGCGTCTGCGCGGACCGAATCAACAGCGCCCCATCGTTATGTGCGTCGATCAATGCCGTCTCGTCGCCGGCGTTCGGGCCCTCTCCGAAGAGCAACGCCAGGTGCAGTTCGGCCGGGTGCGCGGCTGCGTCGAAGAGCATCAAGTCGGCGTCGCCACGGTCTTCGAGTTGATGTGCACAGCGTGCGATGAACGTCTTGCCGGCTCCCGCGGATCCGCCGAGCACGATCGGCTCGCCGGAGTCGAGCAGATATTCGACGGCGTCCAAGAGTTCGGGCTCGAGTAAGCCCTCGAAATTCTGGGGAGGCCTTTCGAGCGGCCTGGCTGCCTGCGCCGTCAGGTCAGAATCGGAGGGCTCGAGCTCGACTTCCAACTGCTCGGGCTCTTCGGCCTGCTCGGCCTGCTCGGCCTGCTCGGCCTGCTCGGCCTGCTCGGCCTGCTCGGCCTCTTCG
>CAYLTX010000082.1:0-28715 GCA_964386725.1 uncultured Bradymonadales bacterium
TGCGGACACGGCTGTCCGCGCCCCATGGCCGCTGGCCTCGCTCGTCGCCCGATGCGGACACGGCTGTCCGCGCCCCATGGCCGCTGGCCTCGCTCGTCGCCCGATGCGGACACGGCTGTCCGCGCCCCATGGCCGCTGGCCTCGCTCGTCGCCCGATGCAGACAGCCTTGTCCGCGCTCCACTAAGTCACGTCGCGGTCCACGAATGCGATCGGGGCGCCGAGCACGGCGTCGGGGATGCCCCAGGCGTTGACCAGCGGCAGGGCTTGCTGGCGCGCCTCGAAGCAGAGCTCGTTGAGCAGGTCGCGGATGGCGCGCGATTTGGTGGGCTCGATATAGCCGTTTTCGAGGAACCAGCCGATGTCTTCGTGCAGCTCGAACATCGCGTACAGGTCGCGCAACAACTCGAGCACGTCGCGCTCGGCGCCGTCGTCGAGGCCCTCGATGCGCTCGACGAACGCCTCGAGGACCAGTCGGCGCGCATAGGCATTGGACAGGGCGAGCAGGTGGTCTTGGACTTCGTTGAAGGCGATAAATGCCTCCATACCGCGGTCGAGGCGGGCTTTGAGCCGACGGGCGACCGAGCCGAGCAGGTCTTTTTCGCGTAGCCGGAAGGCGTCGAGTTGGAACTCCGTGCTGCGCAGGTGCTCAGTCGAGGTCTCGCGGGTGACCAGCGGGTTTCGCTGGCGCACGGTGGTCGCGGCCTGCTTGGCCAACCAGCGGCCCAGCGAGAAGACCGAAGCGTCGGCAAATTGCTGCTTGTAGTCGGAGAGGTGATTCCTGGCGACGAGCATCATCAGCACGGTGTTGTCGCCCTCGAAGGTGGCGAAGACGTCGACGTCGCGCCGGTCTTGAGCGATGCGGTTTTGGGTCAAAAAGCCCATGCCACCGCAGCACTCGCGCGCCTGCTGGATGCTGTCGATGGCGTTCCAGGTGCTATAGGCTTTGAGCGCAGCGGCCATCGCCTCCATCTCTCGGGTATCTTCCTGGTCGCGGGTGTCCAGATAATGGCGGCGCAGCGACTGGACGGCAAAATGCAGCGCGTAGGCGGTCGCGATGCGCGGCATCAGCCGGCGCTGGTGGGTGCGGTAGTTGAGAATGGGAGCCTCCGCCTCACCGGCCGGCCCAAATTGGCGGCGCATCGCGCTATAACGCGTGGCGATGGCCAGCGAGGCCTTCGTCGAGGTCAGCCCCGCCGCGGCCACGCTGACCCGGCCGCCGACCAGCGTGCCGAGCATCGTAAAAAAGCGCTTGGTGGCGCTTGGGATGGGGCTCGAATACTCGCCATCGGCCGAGACGCTGCCGTAGCGGTCGAGCAGGTTTTCGCGCGGCACGCGCACCTCATCGAACCAAATCCGGCCGTTATCGACGCCGTTTAGCCCCATCTTATGGCCGCAATCCTCGATGCGAACGCCGTCCAAGGTGTTGCCGTCGGTGTCACGAACCGGCACCAAAAAAGCATGCACCCCGTGGGTGTCCTCGCCGACGACGAGCTGGGCGAAGACGGTCATCATCCGGCCGTGGACGGCCGCGTTTCCGATCCATTCTTTGCGGGCCGTGTCGGTCGGCGTGTCGATGACGAATTCCTGGGCGTCGGCATCATAGGTCGCCGTCGTCTCCAGATCGCGTACATTCGAGCCGTGGCCCAACTCGGTCATGGCAAAGCCGCCGGGGAGCTCGAGCGAGGCGACGTCGTCGAGGTAGGCTTCGTGGTGGCGCTCGGTTCCCAGCGCCAAAATGCTGCCGCCGAACAGCCCGAACTGCACCCCGTATTTGACGACAAGGCTCAGATCGAACATCCCGAGCGCCTCGAAGGCGACCATGAATCGGCCCATGCCCGCGTTGGTCTCGCCTTCCTCGTCGGCCGCGATACGACCGAGACCGTGCTCGGTCAATACCTCGAGCCACTCGAAGACCTGCTCGCGATAGGCTTCCTTGGAGATGTCCTCGACATATTCGAACTCGCCCGAGCTCAGCAACTCGCGCACCTCTTGCCAGGTCTCCCGCCAGGGGCCGTCGAGCAGACGCGTCATCTGGTCGACGTCGAAGCGCGCCGCCGGCTCGTCGATGGCCTGCCGGCCGCGGCGGTCGAGCCCGTGAAGCAGGGCATAGGTGGCGTCTTCGCTGACCACGCCGAGTCCTTTTTCGAGCTCGAGCAGCGCCTGGTGCACGTCCTCGTCGAGCCACTCGGGCTCCTCGCCGGGCGCCTCGAGCCGAGCAATGCGCACCCCGAGGTCGGCCAGCGTCATGCGCTCGTCGATCCCCAGTCGCTCGGCCGCCTCGCAGATGGCGCGGCTCAGCCGACTCAGCCGGGTCGCCGACGGCGGCGACTCGGGGTCCAGCCATTTGGCGAGCAGCGACTTGGCCGACTCGTCGAGCCACTGTTGGGCGGCAGCCGCGCGACGGATATTTCGAATCTCGTCGTCGGTCAGATCCCCGTCGGCCCATGCCACATAGAGCATGGGCGCGACGGCCAAGAGTTGCTCGTGGCCGACGAGATCTTTGACGGACGTAGCGGCGGGCCGGGCTTGTTCGGTCATGGTGGTCCCCTGGTCTGGAGCATCGAATGTATACGCAAATTGGCATATCCAGCGCAAAAAATGAAGATTCGCGAAGACCGAGCAGTCCCGGAATGCCGATAGACCGTGTCCCGTTTGCTTGACGTGGAGCCACACAGGCGCATATACCGCCTAGCCCATCCTCCGAATCGGTTTCCAAAAGAGAACGGTCACTATGGTCTGGCAAGATACGCTCGAAGCCGTCGAAGCCCAGCTAAACGCTCTGAAGAAAGACACCGGTCTGGGCGATGACGCGATCGCCGAGGCGGTCCGCAACGCCGCCTACCGCCAGGATGTCCCGGCGCCGCTGAGCGCCCACGACGAGCACGTCGACCTGGTCTATCGGCTGGCGTGGTGGCTATTCGTGCGCGCTCCGGCGCTGGACGTGCGCTACTTCTTGATCGGCCCGATGAGCCTGGATCTGGTGACCAAGGGCGACCGCTCATTCGACGAGATCTTCGCGGAGCTCCGTCAAGTCGAGCAGGCCGCCGAGGCCGGCCAGGACGCCGACGACTTCCCCGTCGACGTCGACTTTTTGGAGGAGCACCTGAGCACATTTCGCCAGCACGCCAAATTGGTCGACCGCATCGACCAGCACGGCCGACGAGAGCTCGCCAAGCCGGTCTCGGAGTCGATGGCGACGATCTTGGCCAACGAAGAGGACTTCCGAAAGCTCTACTCGGCGATCACCGAGCACTTCGTCGGGGAGTTCGACGAGCTCGCCCGCTCGGGAGCCTTCGAGGAAGTCCTCCACGGCGAAGGCCACGACCACGACCATGACCAGGAGTACGAGGAGCTCGACAGCGCCCAGGAATATGTCGAGCGCGCCGAGGAGCGCTTCGCCCAGGGCGAGCTGCACGGGGCAATCGACGACTGCACCAGCGCCCTGGAGCTCGAGCCCGATTCGGTCCACGCTTACCTGCAGCGCGGTGTGGCCCGCGCGGCTCACGAGGACGTAGACGAGGCGATCGACGACTTCACCGAGGCGCTCGAGCGCGACCCGGACCTCATCGCCGCGCTCATCAACCGCGGGCTGGCTTATTACGGCAGCGGCCAGCTCGAAGAGGCGCTCGCCGACTTCGACCGCGCCGCCGAGCTCGACGAGCAGGCCTGCGAGGTCTTCGCCAACCGCGGCATCGTACGCTACGGCCTCGGCGACGCAGAAGGCGCCATCGAGGACTTCGACCGCGCCGTCGAACTCGACGATGAGTCCGTCGTCGCCTACACCAACCGCGCCATGGTCCAACGCGCCACAGGCAACGTGCGCGAAGCGGTCCTCGACTATCAAAAGGCCATCGAGCTCGACGAGAATTACGCCGAGGCCTGGGCCGCGCTGGGTTATATTTTCCTGACCAGCGAATACCACCAAAAGGCCATCGAGCACCTCAACAAGGCCATCGAGCTGCAGCCGTATGCCGCCGAGCACTACTACAACCGCGGCAACGCCAAGGCGACGCTCGAGGATTATAAGGCGGCGATTGAGGACTATAATCGAGCCATCGAGCTCGACGAAGAGGATGTCGAGTCGCTGCTCAATCGCGGGTTGGCCAAGCTCAAGCGCCAGGACTTCAACGGCGCCATCGATGACTGGAACCGCGCCATCGAGATCGACCCGTATAACCCGATGCCCTACGCCAAGCGCGCCGGCGTCTGGAACCTGCTCGACCAGCCCCTCGAGGCCGCCCAGGACCTCAAAAAGTCCCTGGAGCTCGCCCCGGAAGACTGGGAGTACGCCGACTTCGCCCACGAGATGCTCAACGATCTCGTCGAGCAGATGGGCTACGACCCGAGCAAGAAAAATTGAGGCTTGGGGCGTGGGGCTCGAGGTTGCCTTTCCCCAAGCCTCGAGCCCGGACCGGCAATTCGTCACGATTTGGCAAAAGCGCCAGGTCTCTGCCCCGAGCTTAGAACGTCGCCGCGATGGTCTCGCCCGCCCGGAGCGCAAAGCTCATGATGGTCATCTGCGGATTGACGCCCAGCGAGGTCGGGATGACGCTGCCGTCGACCACGTGCAGGTTGTCGGTGCCGAAGACGCGGTAGTCGAAGTCGACCACCGCCTCGCGCTCGTGGCGCCCCATGCGGCAAGTGCCCAGCGGGTGCGCGCCGAGCAGCCGAAAGTCGAGCGGCGACAACTCGGCGTCGAGCAGCCTATCGGCGCCGGCCCGGTCGCGGATGACCGGCTCGTCGCCCACCCCCACGAAGACCTCCGAGGCGCCTGCCTCCAAAAAGACGCGCGCGAGCAGCGCCGCGCCATTTTTTAGCTTCTCGATGCTCTCCTTGCTCAGCCAATACCCGATCAGCGGCTTGCCGCCGGGGCCGCGGCGCACCCAGCCGTCACCTCGGTCGCGGATCATAAATCCGAATTGGCCGATCTGGTGAAAATCGTCCATCCAGCGCACCAGCTCCTCGCCCACCCACGGGACCATCGGCGACATCAACTGCGGGTGCAGATAGTAGCCCTCGAAGCGTATTCCTTCGTCTTCGAGCGCGTGGATGCCGTAGCCCTGCGGAATGGCGTTCCACGGCTTCAAATCCCGGCCGGTGCGCGCAAAAATGCCCATGCCCGGGTGCACCGATAGATTCTTGCCGAGCATCGGCAGTCGAAAGCCGTTATCGCGCAGCAACAACGGCGTCAGAAGAGAGCCGCAGGCGAGCACGACCCGATCGGCGAGGATGCGCAGGGTCTTCTCCTCGCCGTTCTGGTCGACCCCGCGCGCTTCGATCCCCACCGCGCGTGAGCCGTGCATCAAGATCCGGGTGACCGGAAGCCCACAATATAATTCAGCGCCCGATTTGAGCGCCGCCGGCACATAGGACTGGTCGGTGGATCGTTTGGCACCCTCGGGACACCCCAGGATGCACTCGCCGACGCCCGGGCAGCCGGGGGCGTTTCGGGGCAGCGGGCCGTGGCCGTGGCCGAGCCGGTCGGCGCCGCGGCCGATCAGATCTGCGATACGCCCCAGTGCGGCTTCATTTCCCGGTCCGACCTGGAGCATGGCGTCGACCTGCTCGGACCAGCGGTGGTAATTGTCCGGTCGAAAATCGTCGGGGAAGCCTCGCTCGTCTCGCCACTCGCCGAGCACATCGTCGGGCGTTCGAAAGCAGGTCCCCGAGTTGATCGTCGTAGTGCCGCCGACTACACGCCCCTGCGGGATCGCCACGGGCGTGCCCAGCGTCATATTCGTCGCCCCGTAGCGATACATCTGCTGGATGCGCTCCATCGGCGAGCCGACAAAGTCGTGGCGCTGGCGATAGCGGCCCTCTTCGACCATGGCGACGGCCAAGCCCTCTTTGGCGAGCTCGTTGGCCACGGCTGCTCCGCCCGCTCCGGTGCCGACGACGACCGCGTGAGCGCGAATCTCGGTCTCGGCGCCCAGTTCCTCGGCGTCGACGACGCGGCGCAGATACCGCGGCGGGTCCTCGGCGCTGACCTCGCGCTGCGGCGGGTGGCCGATGGCTTCGAGATAGTCGGGCCGCGCGAAATGAGCCGCCTTGGGGATGGCGCATAAAAGCTGCATGATCAGGTGGCTCTGCGTGCTGCGCGACAGCCAGGAGCCCTCGTCGGGATCGGTCAAATCGGCGAGCAGCTCGGCGCGCGCCGCTGAGTCGAGGGCCGTGAAGCTCTTTCGGCGAAGCAGCATGGCCATCACCTCGAGCCAGCCCAGCCCGTAGCGAAAGAGCGCCGATATTCGCGACGGCGCCTG
Source organism: uncultured Bradymonadales bacterium (assembly GCA_964386725.1). Taxonomy (GTDB): domain Bacteria; phylum Myxococcota_A; class Bradymonadia; order Bradymonadales; family Bradymonadaceae; genus CAYLTX01. Next base: position 6,262 of record CAYLTX010000082.1, read on the forward strand.
CCGGAGCTGGACTTCGATCGCCTCGACGGTCAACCCGTCTCCGGCGGGCACGCGCTCGCCGGCCGGAAACGCCGCCTCCACGAGCGCCAAGAGGCGGTCTCGCTCGTCGGTGCTCAGCGTCTCTCGAGCTTCCTCCCGGTGACCCGCGCTCTCTCGAGTCTCGCCGTCCTTCTCTGCCCCTCCGTAGACGCCCCAGGACGCCAAGAACTCGGGCAGGTCGGACAACGTGAACCGAAACTCGCCGCGGGCGAGCTCCTCGCCGTCCCGCTCGAGGCTGGCGTCGAGGTGGGTCATCGAGTGCACCGGACGAAGCAGGTTGATCTCCTTTTTGCCGCTCAGCCGGAAGCGCTGCCAATCGGCGTCCTGGAAGCCAAAATCGTATTCGATGGTGCGCCCGGCGAGTGGCGATATATGCACCGTTCCCTCCAACGGCGCATACTCCGCCCACGGCGGTGCGTGAAAGACCCCGGTGATGTCGGCCTCACCGGTGGTCAGCAACTGGCTCAACCGGCCGGCGTCGGCCTTGATCTCGAAGCTGGCCGGGTGGTCCGTCCCAGTGGCGTCTCGCAGCTCGCCGCGCATCGTCTCGAAGAATCCAATCCCCATGGCAGCACCTCCACATTCGGGCATCACTCAAAACACTGACTCACGAGTCAGTCACCATAAACTGATTAACGAGTCAGTCAATAGAGGAGCGGCCCAAATTGCGTCGAGATGTTCCTACTGGACCGTCTGGAGTTCGTGGGTGTGCACCGGCAGCCGCTCGAGTCGGCAAAGCTCGCTGCGCTCGCCGCATATCGCCTCGATGAGGTGGGCGTCTTCGTCTTTTTTAAAGTCTCGATAAGCGCGCGCGGCGTCCTCAGTCAGCTCATCCGGGGCACTCAGCGCACGCAACGCGAGCAGTTGACTCCGCAGGAGGTCGGGGTCGCGGGGCTCATGGCCCAGGCCGCGCCGTGCGGCCTCGTAGGCGGCCTCGGACCGGCTCAGGCTTCCTCGGCCCTGGGCGAGCCTTCGCCAGATGCGGTCGTCGTCGACCATTCGGCTGGCTCGTTCGTATTGCTCGACCGCCTCGGCGAAACGCCACACCCGCGCATAGGCCGCCCCACGTCCATAGAAGAGCGTGGGATGCTCGCCGATGAGCGCCTCGGCGCGGTCGTAGTGCGCGATCGCCTCTCGGTCGCTTCCCTGACGCGCAAAGACCTGCGCCTTTCCAACGAGCGCCATCGCCCGGTGGTGCTTATCGCCCTCCTCGCCGAGCGCGTCTAAAGCTCTGTCGAAGCTGTCGTGGGCCTCATATAACTGCTCGGACATGTGCCGCTGTAGGCCGAGGCCGCGCTCGAACCAGCGCTTCCAGGTGAGCCTGTCGGTCAACTGGGGCAACTCGAAGCTGTCGCGTCCGATGGACGCAGACACAGTGTTCATGTCAAAAATCGGCTGTTCGACACACGGGTCCGGGTTGACTCTCAGATGCCGCTGGGCGGCCTCGGCAAATGCCTGGCCTCGCTCGGTACCAAACGCCCGGCAACTCGCATCCGCGAAGGCCTCGCTCAACCGCCGATGGCGAAGCTTGACGCGCACCTGCAGCGGAAACGCACTCTCCGAGAGGCTCTCGGGCAAGGTCCACCGATAGCGCACCGTTGCTGCATCTCGTGGTGAAATCGTGTGATCAAACGCCGGTGTCCGGAAATGAGCCACGTCATGCCCCTCTTCGCTTTGGCCCTCATCGTCGACCAACAAGACTCGGAAACGATGCGCCGAAGGATCGCCTCCGCCCTCAGCATGCTTGTCGCCGGCATGCTTCACGCCGGCATGCTTAACCCCAGCAAGCGCGAGCCGGTTGCCGTGAGCATCGGAGACCACGACCTCGAGCCAGGTATCTTTGAGATCTTTGGAGCCGCCGGGAAGATTGTGACCGACGCCGGTATTTCGCACCACGACATCGAACCAGAAGGTATCTCCGGGCGCGATCGAGAATGGCTCGGGCTCGGCGGGAAGCTCATTGGCCGAGGTGCCGACTGCAGCGATATCGAGCGTGGCGGCGGCAGCCAGCAGCTCTTGGTTTGCCTGCAACTGCTCGTCAGAGCCGATCATCTTGGCGAAGCTCGTATGACCGCCCGGGAAACGGTGTGAGCGCGTGCCGGCGTCGGTCTCGGGCATATGGCAGTCCGTGCAGCTCTGCGCCTCGACGGCTTCATCGAGCCGGGTCAGCGGGTTGCCGGCGTAGCCCGAACGCGCCCACGGCCGGTACTCGTCGATACCCTGGATAAACGCGTCGTGGCCGGTCGCCTCCGTGAGAAACCCGCGGTGGCACGACGCGCATAGAGCGTCGTCGTCGACCGCACGTGTGGAGACCCGCTCGACGTGACGCTCGAGGCTGGCCGGGTCGTCTGCCTCGGGCAGCGGAATCTCGCTGGTCGTCAACTCGTAGCTCGCGTTGCCATCGGAGCTCGCGCCTTTGACGCCGTGGCACACCCCACAGCTTACGCCCAGATGGGCGCGGGGATCGTCGGGCTCGACTGCGTCGACGATCGAGTCGTCGAAGAGCAACGCCGGGTCGTGGCAGCCGGCGCAAAAACGCGCCTTCTCGCCATTGGTCTGATTCTCATCACCTAAATCTGCATGGCCGACGAAATCGTCGAAGGCCATCCGATACAACGGGTTATTGAACGAGGCGAAGGCGTGCATGCTGTCTTGCCATTCGGCGACGATCTCGGAGTGACACTCGCCACATTGCTCGACCTCGCCGAGTGTCTCAAATCGCGGCTCGTCCTCCACCAGACGCGCAAGCGATGGCGCGAAGCGGCCGCCCTCATCGGGCAGCGCCGGCCCTCGCACACCCGGCTTTGCCGAATCCCGCTCTTTGATGTCACCATTCGTATTCGCCCCACGGAGCTTGCTGGCGGTCTCAGCCGCGCCGCCGGATTCACATCCAGCGAGCAAGGCCAAGACCATCAGCGCCGAGCAAAAATTTGGCACGCTTCGAAAAATCATCGGCGAACACCTGATCGTCTTAATCCTCGAGAGCTCCAGCCTACACTTGCTTGAAGGCAAATGGCGAGCAAGTTCCTGCCGTCCGCTCCGCTGGTGCGTGTACTTTTATGTACGGTTCGATCATGATTTAGATCTAATCAAATATTAATATTGGAGGACATCTTGGCCGCCACGATTGCCGTGACCAACACAGACGCGTCGGACAGCTTTGCCATCGACGTTCTCGACGGATTGTCCAGGCCCCAAAAGCAACTTCCCTGCAAATACCTATACGACGCGCGCGGCTCCGAGCTCTTCGAGCAGATATGCGAGCTCGACGAGTACTACCCCACGCGCACCGAGCTGACGATCATGGAGGAGCACGTCGGCCGGATGGCCCGCTGCATCGGCCCGCGGGTGCGCCTCGTGGAGATGGGCGCGGGCAGCGGTCGCAAGACCGAGGTCTTACTCGCCGCCCTCGAGCAACCGGCCGCCTACCTTCCCGTGGACATCTCCGCGTCCGCCCTGGAGCAATGCGCAAGTCGACTACGCGCTGCATTCGAGGAGCTGGAAGTCCTGCCGGTTTGTGACGACTACACCGCCCGCATCGACCTGCCGCGGCCGGAGACCTCCTTCGAGGCCACCGCGGCGTATTTTCCGGGCTCGACGCTGGGCAACTTCAGCCGCGAGCGCGCCCGGGCATTCCTGGGCCGCCTCGCCTCGCTGGTCGGCGACGGCGGCGGCGTGCTCATCGGCATCGACCTCGTCAAAGACAGTGACGTACTCGAGTTCGCCTATAACGATGCCAGTGGCGTGACCGCCGCCTTCAACCTCAACCTGCTCGAGCGTATCAACCGAGAACTGGGCGCCGAGATCGATGTGGACAATTTTCGCCACCATGCGGTGTGGAACGAGGCGCGTGGCCGCATCGAGATGCACCTGGTCAGCCAGTGCGACCAGACGCTGGCCGTCGGAGGAGAGCTCTTCCACATGAGCCGCGACGAGTTCATCGTCACCGAGCACTCCCACAAATTTACGCCCGACGAGTTCGAGGAGCTGGCCGCCGCCGCGGGACTCCAGCCCAAGCAGATGTGGACCGACGAGCGCGGCTGGTTTAGTGTGTGGTATCTGGAAGCGTAACTGCGGGCTTGGGGCTTGGGGAACGGCAAAGGCAAAGACTGGGGCGAATATGGCGAGGCAGAGGAGTTTTTGGGGCTGGGGCTGGGCGGATAAATTTCCCGACGACGAGGGCCGCGCGAACCTGGGCGCTCAGGTCTCGGGGATGCTCGGCTTCGAGGAGCTGGAGCTGCTCGATCCGCCGTCGTTCGACGACGTCGAGCTCCGCACGCCGCGCATCGATGCGCCGGCCGCGCTGGGCGACATCTGCACCACCGACAAACGCGAGCGTGCGACGCATACCTACGGCAAGGCATATCGCGACCTGGTGCGCGGCTTTCGCGCCGACTTCGCCGAGCCGCCCGACGTGGTCGCCTACCCTGAAACAGAAGACCATGTGCGGGCCATGCTGGACTGGGCGAGCGACCACAACGTGGCCGTGGTGCCCTTTGGCGGGGGCACGAGCGTGGTCGGCGGCGTCGAGACCGATGTCGAGGGCGCCTATCGGGGCGTCGTCTCGCTCGATATGGGGCGAATGAATAAGGTGCTCGAGGTCGACCCGGTCTCCCGCGCCGCGCTCGTCCAGGCCGGCGCGACCGGCCCCGGGCTGGCCGACCAGCTCCGCGAGCACGACTTGAGCCTGCGCCACTACCCGCAATCCTACGAGTTCTCGACCTTCGGCGGGTGGATCGCCACGCGCGCCGGCGGCCACTACGCCACCCGCTACACCCATATCGACGATTTTATCGAGTCGGTGCGCATGATCGCTCCGTCGGGGGAGTTCGAGACCCGCAGGCTGCCGGCCTCCGGCGCCGGCCCCTCGCCCAACGCCTTGGCCCTCGGCTCCGAGGGCACCCTCGGCGTGATCACCGAGGCGTGGACACGCGTTCACAAGAGACCGCGTTTTCGCAGCAAGGCGAGCGTACACTTCGAGCGCTTCGAGGACGCCGTCGACGCCACCCGTCAGGTCGCCCAATCCGGGCTCGCGCCGGCCAACCTGCGGCTGCTCGACAGCCGCGAGGCCATGCTCAACGGCGTGGTCTTCGACGGCAGCAACGTGCTGTTGGTCGGCTTCGAGTCGCCGCGGGTTCCGACACGGCCGGATATGGAGAGCGCGCTGGAGATCTGCGCGTCCTACGCCGGCAAAGTCTCCGGAGAACCCAAGCATGTCGACGAGGAGCAAGAGCAGGCCGACTCCAAAGCCGGCGGCCGCTGGCGTAGCTCGTTCTTCGAGGGCCCTTACCTGCAAAATACGATGGTCAGCCTCGGCGTCATCGCCGACACCTTCGAGACGGCTTGTACCTGGGACAGGTTCGAGGCGATGCACCGCCAGATCATCGAAGAAGTACGCGGCGCCATGAAGCGAGTGTGCGGCGCGGGCTTTTTGTCGTGCCGCTTCACGCACGTCTACGCGGACGGACCGGCTCCTTATTATACGTTCATCGCTCCTGCGAAGGTGGGCAGCGAGCTCGAGCAGTGGGCCGAGATCAAAGCCGCTGCCAGCGAAGCGCTCATCTCGTGCGGGGCGACCATCACCCATCATCACTCGGTGGGTCGCACGCATCGGCCATGGTATGAACGTGAAGTACCGGAACTGTTTCGCCGCGGGCTCGGCAAGGTCAAGGAATCATTCGACCCGGCCGCCGTGTTGAACCCGGGCGTGTTGGTGTAGTTGGATGTGGGGCGTGGGTTTCTCGTAACTTCCCGGTTGTCGAGGCGCTTGGGCTTATTGAGAATGTTCTTGGTTCTTGGTTCTTGGTACTGCCATTGAATACTTGGGGAGATGCATCGTCCGAAAGAGTGAGTTCTCAACCCAAAGCGTGAACCGATTGCCATGATTTCCAATCCGCTAAAGCATGTCGTTCTTTTCTTCTCGGCGTTCGCACTGGCCAGCGCGGCCGTTCTCGGTGCCGGCCTCGACACCGCCAGCGCTCAGACAAAGGGGTGGGCCGATGGAAAGTCGACGTCGAAGCCGTCGACGTCGGACCTCATCCCCACGATGAGCAGCAACGAATCCTATACGGAGCGATACGGCTTCGCCGTCGATCTCGACGATGGAGGCCATATCGGGGTGGATTGGACGATCTCGAACCTGGGATGGGGCGATGGCCACGGCGCCGCCGCAGTGCGAGTTCGGCTACCCGGCGAGAAGAATTATAACCATAGCGAAAAGCTCTCCGAGGACGAATGGAGCTACTCGAAGAGTAAATTCGACCTCGATATCTCCGATACGCGCGTGCGGGCCAAGGGCAGCGACAGCTTCGTCGTCACCCACAAGGGCGAGGACGTCAGCTTCAACCTGACCTTCAAAAACACCACCGATATGTGGAAGCCGGGCACCGGGCGCATCGCGGTCAAAGACGGCTATTATAAATTCAACCTGCTCGCCCCCCGCGCCAACGTCACCGGGACGGTGACCATTGGCGGAAAGACCAAAAGGGTCAAAGGCACCAAACGCGGCTACGCCGACCACGTGGCCACGAACGTGGCGCCCTTTGACTTCGGGAAAAGATTCTCCCGATTCCGCAATTATAACAACGACATCTTCGTGATGTGGCGAGAAATCGATCTCGCCGACGAGCACGGCGGCGACTCGTTCACCTGGGTGGTCGTGGGCTACAAGGATCAGATCGTCTTCTCGGACGCCGACGCCGACATCAAATTCGCCCGGCTACGCAGCGACCCCAAGGCCGGCTACAAATTTCCGATGGCCATCCAGATCGACGGCAAAGACGGCAAGGACTCGATCCAGCTGATCATGCGCGGCAAGAAGTTCAACCGCAAAGACCTCCTCGACCAATACGGCACCGCCGCCAAGATGGTCGCCTCCACGGTCAGCAACCCCTTCCGCTATAAGGTCGACTGCAATTATTCGCTGAAGATGACCATCGGAGGCGCCACCGCCACGGTCAAAGGCAAGTCGCATTACGTCTTGGACTACGTCAACGACTAGAAAGTCAGAGAGTGAGAAAGTCAGAGAGTAAGAAAGACAACGGACATCCCCAGCGCATCAGGTCGCCCCGTCTTAGTTGCAGTATCTAACTCTCTCGCTTTCTAACTTTCTCACCCTCTCCTACGTGATATCGAGACTCCCGGCGGCGACCTCGATCGTCGCCGCCGTCTCGAGCTGCGCTTCGCGCTGCTCGACGGTCGAGACGGTGCGATATTCGACGGTCAGCTTGTCGGGTGTGTATTCACACACGCAGTAGCCACGCATGTCCGGGTCGAAGAAGCCGACGTTCTTCTGTCGGCGCATCGCATCCTTAATAAAATCGGCGGGATAATTGCTGTTGGACAAGCCGTTCGACGAGATCGAGGTGGTCACGAATTCGACGCCGACAATCTCGGTATCGAAGTAGTTGGCCTTGCGGTGCAGCGTGGCGAAGACGGCGGCGTGGATGTCGCCGGTGTGGACGACCACGTTTTGGACGCCCTCCTCGGCAAAGACCGACAGCAAGCGCTGGCGCTCGACGGCGTAGCCGTCCCATTGGTCCGGGTTGACGACGCCGCCTCCGAGGTTCAGTGAGGCGAAGACCGTCTGCTGGACGATGGCGTTCCAGGTCGTCTCCGACGCGCGCAACCCGCCGGTCAGCCAATCTCGCTGCGCCTCGCCGAGCATCGTGCGATCGTCGTCGTAGATCTCGTCGCAGGCCAGGCCGGCGTTGCCGTCGCAGGGCTGATCGCTGCGATATTGGCGCCCGTCGAGCACGAAGAACGTGACCAGATCGCCGAAGCGGGCGCTCCGATAGATCTGCATCTCGTGGGATTGATCGGGTTGCGGGATCCGCAGTGGCATATGCTCGTAATACGCCTGGTAGGCGGCCGCGCGCAGCGCCTTGGCCTCCTCGACGCTATCGACTCGCGGGATCTCGAGGTCGGCGTAATTGTTGAGGACCTCGTGGTCGTCCCAGGTGAGCATCCAGGGGAAGGCGGCGTGGGCGGCCTGCAGATCCGCGTCGGTCTTGTACCGCGCATAGCGGTTTCGAAACGCCTCGAGGGTCTGCGGCCTGGGCCCCTCGTGGTCGCGCACCGAGCCGGCGACGCCAGATTCGTAGATATAGTCGCCCAGGAAGGCCACCAGATCGACATCCTCGCCGGCCAGATGCCGGTGGGCGGTGTAGTAGCCGTGACGATAATTCTGGCACGACGCCGTCGCCATCCGAAGCCGCTCGGGGGAATCCTCGGGCCGCGGAAAGATGCGCGTGCGTCCGGTCTGACTGACCCAATCGCGGCCGACGCGAAACCGATAATAATACCAGGTATCGGCCTCGAGCCCGCTCACCTCCACATGCACCGAGTGGCCCCAGGCGGGCTCGGCCCACGCCCACCCAAATGTCTCGACACTACGGAAGTCCTCGCGTCGCGAGACCTCCCAGATCACCGGCACCGGCTCCTCGCCCATCCCGCCACCATCGATCGGCTCGGGCGCAAGCCGCGTCCACAAGATCGCCCCATCAGAGACCGGGTCGCCCGAAGCCACGCCCAGCCGAAACGGATCGGCGACCAAAAGCGGCGCCTCGGGCGCCTGCTCCTGCTCGAAGCTCCCGCCACAGGCCGACGCCGCCAGCGTTGCCCCCACAAAACCGATAAATTCACGGCGTGACAGATTTAGAGAGGGTCGATCCTCGAGGCGGTCGAACGGCTTTTGGGTCATACTTCAGCCCGTAGTCGTGGTCGTGGTCGTGGTCGTGGTCGTGGTCGTTTACGCTGTTCGTCTACGTCTACGACCACGCTCACGACCACGACCACGGAACTACACCAGCGCCCCCAAGCGCCCGCGCAAATCATCCAAGCGAAGGTCCGCACACGCCCCAGGAGAGGTGCGCGCCTCGAGGCTCTGGTCGGCGGTGCGTTCGGCGAGTTGGTCGAATTCACTGGCGACCTGGCGGTAGGCCTGGCGGAAGGGGACGCCGCCTGCGGCGAGCTCGACGGCGCGGTCGGTGGCGTGCATGGCCGGCTCGATGGCCTCGCGCATGCGCTCCTCATTGAAGCTCAGATCGGCGAGGAGGCCGGGCACGATCGCCAGCGCGTCGAGGCCCCGGTTCATCGCGCGCAACAGCGGCGGCTTGGTGCCCTGCAGGTCGCGCTGATAGCCGCTGGGCAGTGACAAAAGCGACTGCAGCTCGGCCATGGCACCCTGGACCGTGCCGTAGGCTGCGCGCAGCAGCTCGACGACGTCCGGGTTTCGCTTATTGGGCATGATCGACGAGCCGGTGGTGAACCTGTCGGGCAGGTCGACGAAGCTAAACTCGGCGGTCGTAAAGAGGCTCAAGTCCCAGGCGAGCCGGCGCACGTCGAGCAGCGCCTGGGCGAGCGCCATGAGCGCCTGGAGCTCGAATTTTCCGCGGCTATTCTGGGCGTAGATCGGGTTGAGCTGCGGGCGCGAAAACTCGAGTTCCTCGCCCACGCCGTCGCGGTCGAGCGGCAGGTTGACCCCGTAGCCGGCGGCCGTGCCCAGCGGGTTGGCGTCGACGAATGACAGGCTGCTCTGAGCGAGCATCGCGTTGTCGATGAACGCCTCGGCGAATCCGGCAAACCACATGCCGGTCGACGACGGCACCGCGCGCTGCAGGTGCGTATAGCCGGGCATGGGCACGTCGTCGGAGGCGGCGCGCTCGAGGCATACTTCGGCCACGCGTTTGCAGCCCTCGGCGATATCTATGAGCGCGTCTTTGAGGTACAGCCTGGTCGCCACGAGCACCTGGTCGTTTCGGCTGCGCCCGGTATGCACTTTGCGCCCGACGTCGCCGAGCTGCTCGGTCAGATACGCCTCGATCGCCGAATGCATATCCTCGAAGCGCTCGTCGAGGACGAACTCGCCGTCGCGAAACTTCTCGGCGAGTTCGGAGAGCGCCTCGACCAGCGACGAGCACTCCTCGGCCTCGAGAATCCCGACGCGCTCCAGGCCGCGCACATGCGCCTTCGACGCTCGGATATCGTACAGAAAAAGCTGGCGGTCGAGCACGACGTCCTCGCCGGCACAAAAGCGCATGATGCGCTCGTCGACGGTGGCGTTGCCCTTGTCCCAGATCGGCCTATTCGTCATTGGATTCCTTGAAGCTCGTCAAAACCACACGCCAGATTGGCGTTTTGCAATGCCTGCGTCGCCGCACCCTTGAGCAAATTGTCGAGAGTGACCACAAACACCAGATGCTCGCCGGCCTCATCGACCGACAGCCCGCCGATGCGAACGCCGTGTTCGCCGGCGTTATCCTTGACCAACGGCACGTCGTCGAGGACCTCGACGAGCGCCTCGTCGGCATATCTCTCCTCGAAGCGCTCGCGGATCTTGGCCAGCGACTTCGGCCGGCCGAGTTGCACCGAGATAGTCAGCGTGATGCCCCGAAAAAACGGCGCCACATGTGGCGAAAAGTGAATCTGGTGGCCCAAGTGCCGAGTCACCTCACGCTCGTGGGTGTGGCCGGTCAGGCTGTACGGAATCAAATTGTCGGCCAGCAACTCGGTGTCGTTTTTGGGGGACGGCGTGGTACCCGCGCCGCTATAGCCGGACACGCCGAAGACCTGCGGCGGCGCGATGGCCCACTCGATCACCGGCGCCAGACCGAGCTGCATGCCGGTCGCGTAGCAGCCGGGATTCGAGATGCGCTTCGCGCTTCTAAGTTGGTCGCGAAAACGCTCGGTCTGCCCGTATGTCCAGCGGTCATCGAAGCGATGGTCCGAGCTCAGGTCGACGATGACCGTCTCGCTCTCGCTCGTGTCGATCGCCTCCACAAACGCCGGGCTGACGCCGTTCGGCAGCGCCAAAACGCACACATCGGCGCCATATTCGGCGACGTCGTCGGGCGAAAGCTCCTCGTAGCGCAACTCGCCATCGAAACCGTCGATCTGTTCCGCAACGCGCTCGCCGGCGAGCTCGCGGGAGCTGACGTAGGCGAGTTCGAAGCCGGAATGACCGGCGAGCAACTTGATGAGCTCGGCGCCTGTGTAGCCGCGGGCTCCGACGATGCCGATTGTTTTTGTCATTTTCTGTGTCCTCGAGTGATCTTATTGCTGCTTCGCGGCCCCCCTCCGACGGCTTCGCTACGCTTCGCCGCCACCTCCCCACGTGGTGGAGAGGGGTGGCAATACGGCAGTGAGCTCAGGTTCGCCACCCCTCCCCGAGCGGGGGAGGTGCCGTGCGCGTTGTACAGCGCACGGCGGAGGGGGCCCCAACAACCCATCACCTACTCTCCAAAGTCTCCGGCATCCCCAACGCCCGATCCACACACTCCTTCATCTCTTCAAACGACTCCATTCCATACCAAAACACCACCCAATCGCCCTCGCGATAACTCCCTTGAGCCTCGTCGAAATACCAGCCATTGATCGGATTATCGACCCGTGAGCGCCAGAAGAGCTTCTCGTTCTCCTCCTTCATGCGCATCCAGATCGAGCGGCCCAGCCCCTCGCCCTGGGCCTGGTCGGTCACGCCGATTTTGTCGAGGTAGGGCACGCCGCCCTCGCGGGTGAGTATCGCCGTCGCGCGGTAGGACTCGGAGACATAGATTCGATAGAAGGATTTCATATCGAAGTAGCCGTCGACGAGTTCGCGGCCGAAGCAGGACGCGATGAGTTCGGCGATGCGGGCGGTGTCGATGCCCTCCATCGATTCTTTGCGCTCGATATGTTCGCCGCGGCGCACGAGCGTGCCCGAGCCGCGGTGGGTGAACAGCTCACGAGCCAGGTGCTCGGGGGTGGTCATCGAGACCGACGAGGATAGCGGCAGCTCGTCGAGCAGCGCCTTGATCTGCTCGAGCTTTAGGCGCATACCGCCTGCGACCCAATCTTGACTCATCAGATGCTCGTAATCCTCGGCCAGGTTCACCGACGGGATGATCCGCTCGTACTCGTCGAGCAGGCCGCCAGTGCCGGTCAAAAACACGATCTTGAACGGCTCGATGCGCAGCGCCAGCTTATTGGCGGCGACGTCGGCGTTGACGTTCAGAATCTGTCCGCCGGCCGTCTCGCCCAAACTCCACAGAATCGGCAGATGCCCCGAGCGGATGCTCGAGCGGATCGGGTCCAGGTGAATATCGCTGACCTGGCCGACCAATCCGAAGCGTTCTTGGTCCATCACCTCGGCTTCGAAGACGCCGCTGGTGATCGGTCGAGCGCGCGTGCCGAGGTCCTCGAGCGCCTCGACCAGGCGCAAATTCTCGCGCTGGAACACCCGCCTGGCGACCTCGAGCACCTCCGGCGAGGTTACCCGCATCCCGTCGACCCGCTCGGTGTCGATGCCCTCTTCGGCGAGCGCCTCGTTGAGCTGCGTGCCGCCGCCGTGGATCACGATCGGAAACAGCCCCACGCGATATAGAAAGCTCAGCGACGACGCCAGGTTATCCAGGTCGTCGCGCAGGATCGCCCCGCCGACCTTGACCACCGCAAAACGCGTCGACTCGACGCTCGAAAAGCGCTTGAGGTATTGCTCGACCTCTTTGCGGCTTCCGATATTGCTGAGCAGGCGGATGATGGTGTGTCGGGTTTGTTGCATATCTATGGGATCCATTCGGATTTGATGCGTGTGTCGAGCGGCGACCCTTCCCGAGGGTGCGTCTCGTCGAGGTCGCCTGGCGGCGACTCGACTGGACTTACCCCCGGCTATGGTTTGGTTCTAGCTCAAACGACCATATGGGCAGATCGGTTTGCCCATATGTGCGTTTTTTAGGAGATCAAACCATAGCCGGGGGTAAGCTTAGCCGGACGCGCCTTTGGCGCGGCCGGCGTAGCGCACCCTCGGAAAGGGTTGCCGCTCTCAAACCTACTCTACATACGAGGGTCGCCGCTCTCATTACTCCTCTAATAAACGAACGTACATCTCACTAACATCCTCCAACTGCGCCAACGCCACCCACTCCCCCGCCGTATGCGCCCGGGCGATATCGGCCGGGCCGTAGACGACGGCCGGATAGCCACCCTCGGAAAATAGCGCCGCTTCGGTCCAAAAGTCGACCGGCTCGCCGATCTCCAAACCTAGTCCCTCGGCGATCGAGCGCGCCGCGGCGGCATCGCCATCTGCGGGCAAGGTCGGGCCGAAGAAGCCGGCTTGCCAATCGACGTCGGCGTCGTCGGGGGCGAGCCGCTGGATCTCGGCGATGAGCGCCTGGCCGTCCTGGTCGGGCAGCGGCCGACAGCCAAAGCGCACGGTCGCCTCCGGGGCGATGACGTTGGGCTTGATGCCGCCCTCGAGCAGGCCCAGATTAAAGCGAATGCCGCTCAGGCCCCGGTAGGTCGTCGCCTCGTGCCCCTCGGCAAAGGCCAGCGCCTCGTGCGCCCAGCGCACCGCGCGGTGCACGGCGCTGTCGGCCAGCGCGCGCCGCTCGGAGGCATGTCCGGCGACGCCGGAGAAGACCCCGCGTGCGGTCGAGATGCCCCGATGCTCGACGACGGCCTTCGCCTGCGTCGGCTCGGCCACGATGACCGCGTCGAAGTCGAGCCCGCGCTCCAAGAATTTGCGCACGCACCGGCTCTTGCCGGCCTCCTCGTCGGTGGTGAAGAGCAGGGCCACGTCGCCGTCGGTCTGCTCGACTGCGGCCAACATGCAGGCCGAGGCGCCCTTGATGTCGCAGGCGCCCAAGCCCACTGCGCGTTCGTCGTCGACTTGGAGTTCGAAGGGGTCGGTCTGCCAGGCGTCGGAGGCGGGCACGGTGTCGAGGTGAAAGTTAAACAAGATGCGCGGCTCGCCGCGGGTGGCCAGCAAGTTATGGCAGCCGTCGCCGTGGTCGGTGAAGTCGAGATCGAAGTCGCCGAGTTGGGTGCGCAAGTAACCGATGACGCCGCTCTGGGCGGTGAGGCGCGGTGGATTCTGGGTGTCGCAGGCGACGAGGTGCTCGAGATGCTCGAGCGTTTTTTGAAGTAAGTCCTTCACTCCGAAAACCCGTTGACTTCAGCCCAAAGCGACGAACTCTGCCCAAAGAGCTTAATAAAGCCCTCCGCCTCCTTCACGCCCCAATCGGCGCTCTGCGCATAGACGGCGTCCTCACGCCGCAAAATATGCTCCGACTGGACCTCCACGGCATCGACGCGCCCACCCTGCGTCGCCAAGGTCACCGTGCCGTTGACCTTGCGCTGCGAGCTGGCGATAAACGCCTCGAGGTCGGCCTTGAGCGGCTCATAAAAGAAGCCCTCATAAACGAGCTCGACCCATTTATCGGCCACCGTCGACTTGAAGCGGTTCTGATGGCGCGTGAGCACCGCTTCTTCGAGGGCGCGGTGCGCGCTATGCAGCGCAACGAGACCCGGCGCCTCGAAGACGATGCGGCCCTTCAGGCCGATGGTCGTATCGCCGGTGTACATGCCGCGGCCGACGCCGTAGGCGCCCAACCTTTCGTTGAGCTGGCCGAGCATCTCCGGTCCCTCCACGCGCTCGCCATCGAGGGCGACCGCCTCGCCATTTTCGAAGGTGATATCGACCGACAGCGGCTCTTCGGGCCAATCCTGCGGGGCTGCGGTGAGCTGATAGGTCTCGCCGCTGGGGCGCTCCCAACGGTCGACCTCGGAGCCGGAGGTGGTCACGCCGAGCAGGTTCTCGTTGATGGTGTAGGTCGACGCCTTCGAGCTCACTGAAAAGCCGCGCTCGATGAGGTAGGCCTTCTCGAAGTCGCGCACGTTGTCCAACTCTTGCTGGATCTCGCGGATGGGCGCCAGAATCTCGAAGTCGCCCAATGCGCGCACGGTCAAGTCGAAGCGCACCTGGTCGTTGCCCATACCGGTGCAGCCGTGGGCGAAGAGCTTGGTGCCGCGCTCGCGGCAGACGTCCAGCGCCTTCTTTACGATGAGATAACGGTCCGAGCACAGCAGCGGATACTGGTCCTGGTAGAACTTCCCGCCGCGAATTAGCGGCACGACCACCTCGCGCCAGATCTCGGGGCCCGCCTCGGCGACCAGGTGCTCTTTGGCGCCGAGGTCGTTTGCACGATCCTCGATGAACTGGCGCTCGTCAGCGTCGACGCCGCCGGTGTCCACGAAGAGCGTGATGACCTCATAGCCCTTCTCTTTGAGCCACGGGACACAAAAGCTGGTGTCCAACCCGCCGGAGAATGCTAGAACGACTTCTTTCGACATGGGGTACTCCTATTGATTCAAGAGAGTAAGAAAGTGAGAAAGTGAGAAAGTGAGATACAGCAATCGTCTCGAGACGAGGTTGGGTGTCTGAGGCGTTATTCTTACTCTCTCACTCTCTTACTTTCTCACTCTCTCTAACGTGAGTGTTCATCGAAGGCTCGTGAGACCAAAAACCTCAAGCCTCTTGACCATGCAGTCCAGCCATGATCGCCTTTTGGACGTGCAGGCGGTTCTCGGCCTCGTCGATGGCCACCGAGCTGTCCGAGTCGAGCACCTCGTCGGTCACTTTGACGTTGCGGCGTACGGGGAGGCAGTGGCTGAAGATGGCGTTGTTGGTGCGCGCCATCTTCTCGCCGTCGACGATGAAGTGCTTGTAGCGGTCGCGGATGGGCTTTTCTTCGTCCCACCGGCCAAAATACGGCAGCGCGCCCCAGCTCTTGGCGTAGACCACGTCGGCGCCGTCGTAGGCCTCGTCGATGTCGTGGGTGACGGTGAGTTCGTGGCCGTTTTGAGCGCACGCTTCGCTCGCGGCGCTCATATAGCGCTCGTCGAGGATATAGTCCTCGGTGGGGCAAAGCAGCGTGACGTCCATGCCGAATTTCGAGGCGATCAGCAGCCCGGAGTTGGCCACCGCGGTGTTCAGCGGCTTGGGGTGGTAGGTCCAGGTGAGCACGAATTTCTTGCCGTCGGTCTCACCGAGATTCTCCTGCAGCGTCATCATATGGGCCATCTCTTGGCAGGGATGGGTAATAGTCTCCATATTGATGACCGGCACGGTCGCATAGTCGGCGAACGCCCGAATGACGTGGTCGCGACGGTCCTGCTCCCAGCTCTCGAATTTCGGGAAGGCGCGCACCGCGATCAAATCGCAGTAGCGACTCAACACCCGAGCCGCCTCGATGACGTGCTCCTCGGCGTCGGTGTCCATGGTCGCGCCGACCTCGAACTCCATCGGCCAGGCGCCCTGCCCCGGCTGCAGCACCACGGCGTGTCCGCCGAGTTGGCGCATACCCACATCAAAGGACGTGCGCGTGCGCAGCGACGGGTTGAAGAAGACAAGCGCGATGGACTTGTCTTTCAAGAGCGGCTGGATGGGGTCGGCTTTGAGCGACTTGGCGTGGTCGAGAAAGCTCTGCAGCTCCTCGCGCGACCAGTCGAGGGTGGTGATAAAATGCTTCACGGCGGATTTCCGAGGCAATACGGTGGGTTGGCGGGGCGCGCACTTGACGCGCCGCATCATCGGACGTCTGCCGCAATTTAGAGACCACGCCAGATCGTGTCAACGACTCACTTGGAGCGCGGGATGCCAGCCCGCAATTGGGCGACGTCGCCGGGGTTGCAGTTTAACCCCGCGACGTCGCCCAACCCTCACTCAATCCGCAACACCACCTCATCAGCCGTCATCCGATTGAACTCGACCGTGCTGCAGGTAGTCGTACCCAGCGACGGCGGGCCGGGTGGCTCGCCGGTGTCGGAGACCAAGGTCTGGGCGTGGCAAATCGTCGCCTCGAGGTCGTCGGTGGGCGGATCGACCATCTCGATGCAGTCGGTGCCGTCGACCTCGCCTTGCACCGCGATCTTGCCGTCCCATGGGTCCATGCGCTCCTCGCCCGGGGCGAGCGAGAAGTCCTCGGCGCTCGGGGACGGGCATACCACTCCAGGGCAAGCGCCATCACAAGAGCCGCTGTTTCGGAGGCTGTCGCAGGTACATTGGCCACATGTGGTCCTGAGCGAGAACGTCTCGGTGCCGTCGCCGACGGTGTACCAGAAGTCCTCGCAGGGGGGCGAAAAGTCGCCGCCTTCGGTGGCGCCGAGGGGCTCGGCGTAGAGGTCGCGGTCGCTGGCGTTGCTCATGCGGAAGGTCACCTCGGGCGAGGGCTCCTCGTCCGGAATGACCACACGGACGACCTGACGGGGGCGGTCGGGGGTGATGTCGACGTCGACGGTCACGCAGCGCTCGTCGGTGAGTTGCGCGACCTGCTCGTCGACGCCACTGCCCCAGCACATCGTCGCCTCGAGCGACTCTCCCTCGAGCAGCACCGACTCCTCGCACATCTCATCGTGATTCACGGCCCAGTGGCGAGCATCCCACACGAAGCTGCGCGTCTCGTCGGCGGCCAATAGGGTATTCTGCTCGTTGGGCGGCTCCGGGCAGGCGATGTCGCAAATGCCGCACGACTGCTCACCGCACTCACAAAACGCGCAGTCATCGAACGGGCGCACTGGCCCGCTGCTACCCTCGATGGTCAACCAATAATAATCCTGCGAGGTGCAAATCTCCCGCGGGGCGACGTGTCGGTAAGCGTGGACCGGCTGGCCGGAGCGATTCTCGAGCTCGAAGGTGATCTCGTAGTTCTGCGTGCCACCGTCGGGCTCGCCGCCGTCTCCAGCGTCCTCGCCAGCATCAGCGTCCTCGGCGGCATCGTTCGGCGAATCATCCGTATCAGGGTCGGCCGCGGCGTCACTGCCGGAGTCGACTGCACGCGTCCCGATATCCCAGCCACTCTGCGAGTCGTCACTAAAGCAACCGACGGGCAAGAGGAGCATGCATCCGGCCAAGATCAGCCCTTTTTGAATAGCGCGCATCTGTATCTCCCGAGCTTTTGGGTACATGCTGGGCACCATAGCAATCTTTGCGGGGCGATTCACGAAAGTCTTTCCACTTCACGTGTGGCCCAAAGCATCCCTCCCCTGCGGAGCCGAGTAAGGATGCCCCACAGGGATGCCCCACCTTGATCCTCCCCTTCTCTCCGCTACGCTCCGAGCGGGGAGGGCATCATAGAGCCGCCCACCTTTCCCCAAGCCCCAAGCCTCAAGCCCGCTTTTCCTCACACCGCCTCAACGCCCGCGGCCACAACCGCCAGGCAAGCAGCGTCATGGCGATGAAGTTGGTCGCCGCGAAGATGTAGATCAGTTGGTCTGGGAACATCGCGGTCAGCGGCGCGCTTACCAGATAAGGAATGGCTCCCCATAGGATGCGCCGGTCGAGCGTCAGCGCCAGGATCGTGCCGCCGATGCCAAAATAGACAAGCTCGAGCGTGAGCACCTCCAGCACTTCGATATCGATCATCCAACCGACGACTCGAAAGATGATGCCGCCGGCGAAGAGCGCCGCCAGCGAATGCATCATCCGGCGGTTGGCGGCGTTCTGGAGCACCTCGCGGCGCGCGATATACAGCGCCACCAGCAGCAATAAGAGGATCGCGGCCTCGTGAAATATCGAACGCGGGTGAGTCATCTCGACATTGCCGATATCCACGGCCAACGCCACCGCGGTTGCCACAAACGCCCAGACAATCCCCAGAATCAAAACCAGCCGACTGCGCGACGCCCGCCCCACATTCGGGTCGACCTCGTGCTTGATCTTCTGGAGGTCCTCGAACTCCTGCTCGCGGCTCTCCAATTGCTCCTCGAGCTCGGCCAAGCGCCGGTCGAAGGCGGGCCTTGGCTGCGGGAAGTCGGCGATGATGAGCGAGGCGGCCTGATAGGCGCCGCGGTCGAGCTCGCGGGCGGCCATCGTCTCGAGCACGTCCTGCAGTCCCTCGCGCGCCAACTCCGTATCCGGTTCGACCCGAAGCGCCTGCTCGTAACCGAAGCGGCACTCTCCGAAGAGCTTGTAGATCTGCGCCTCGTTGGACGTGTCTTCGTCCGAGGCGAGCATCCGTCGGAGCTGGGCGAGGCGTTGCTGGGCCTCCTCGGCCAGCCGCAGCGCCTCGCTGTGACGCTTGTAGTCGATGAGCGCCTGGCGAAACACCTCGGCCGACTCGAAGCGGTCGTCGGGGTCGGCGGCCATCGCCTTGTGGCAGATATCGGCCAGCGGCGCGGGCACCGAGTCGTCGTAGTCGTGGGGCTGGGAGCGATACGCCTCGAACATGATCTCGTAGAGCGTCTCTCCGCTATGCGGTGGCCGGCCGACTAAGATCTCGTGGAGCAGCGCGCCCAGCAAATAGACGTCGGTGCGCGTGCTCAGCTTCGAGCCATCTCCGTCGACCATCTCGGGGGCCATATAGGCGGGCGTACCCGCCGGCGAGGTCACCGCGGAGGCCGACGGAAGTCGGCCCTCGGGGTCGTCCGCCAGGGTCACCGCGATCCCCCAATCGAGCACGTAGACCTCGCCGAACTCGCCGATCATGACGTTTTCAGGCTTCAGATCCCGGTGGATGATGGCCTTGCTATGGGCGTAATGCACCGCATTGCACACCTGCGCCAGAATATCGATATGCCAGTCCAGCGGCCGGCTGGAGTCGAATTCGCGCGGCGCCTTGGAGGGGTCACGCATCAACTCGAGCCAATTGACGCCCTCGATACGCTTCATGACGATGAGCGGCTCGTCATCGCCGTCGCGTCCGAGGGTGTAGACGGGCACGATATTGGGATGCTCGAGCACGCCGGTGGTCCAGCCCTCGCGCAAAAGGGCCAGGCGCATCTCGTCGCTGCGCATACTCTCGCGCAGGCCTTTGACGGCCACGTCGCGCCCCAACGGCACCTGCGTGGCCAGCGACACGAGCCCCATGCCGCCCTCGCCGAGGACATTCTTGAAGCGAATCTCGGGCAGCGTCGTCCGGCCCGACTCCTCCAACAGCGCCGGCAGCCTGGGCAGACTGCGCTGTCGGTCCACTTCGAGCGCCTCCGTCGGCGGGCGCATCGTCACCGTCTGGTCGACCTCGACGGACCTATCCTCCACGCCGAGCGTCTTCCAGACGCGGGTAAATTCGGCTGTCTTGTCGAGCTCTGTCGGGGCGTTCATCGGTTGCCTGGCTGCGGCAGATATCAGCATCGCTTGAGAGGTGGCGCAAGATTATGCGAATCGACCGTCAGGTACAACGTACACGGCTTGGAGGCTTGGAGGCTTGGAGGCTTGGAGGCTTGGAGGCTTGGAAGCACCGAACCATTGGATCCATGGAGGCACGGAAGAGCCCGTGGAGCGCCCTTGAATCATTGAGACGACATGTCGGCGACCGCAGATCGGGTGCGGGCGAGCAGGTCGGTGCCGGCGGGCAAAGTCAATGCTCTCAAAGCTGCTCCATGGGCTCTTCCACGCCTCCATGAAAGCAATGATTCCAGATTCCCGAGGCTCCACGGCTCAAACCTCCACGGCTCAAACCTCCACGGCTCCAAGGCCCCAACGCAAACGCCACAGGCGACGGGGTAGCACGTGGTCCAGTGTCGGAGCATGGTTTCTCCACACGGCGGCGAGGACCACTCATAGACGCCCTCGTGATGCGAAAATGGGCGTTGGCACACCTTCTGCAACCTTTGCCTGGTGTCACGACGAACTCGAGCCAGAAGGTGTCGTTATGCGCCGCAAATTGATTCAGTCGACGCTCGCCATACCCGCCCTGCCCGCCGTAATCGGCCTGGTTAGCCTCGCCGCGCTGAGCGCGACGGGTTGCAAGCCTGCCGCCTCCGAGGAACACGCGGCGACGGCCACGCAGCTCGAGCGCCACCAGGAATTCGCCAAGGATATGGAGCTGGTGCGCCGGTACGACCGGGGCCTCGAGGCAACGCTGGAACACGCCGAGAGCCGCCCGGAGATTTTCCCCGAGCCCCAAGGCCGCGTCGAGGTCAGCGCCGCCGACCGGCGCGAGCTGCGCGAGATCCACAGTTCGGTCATCGACCGGATGCGCGCACTCGACCAGGTCAAGTCGTTCTGGAGCGGCTCGGGCCGCATCAATCCGGTGACCAATAAACGCGCCCACGCCCGGGCCTACCTGGCGGGCTACGCCGCCTCGCTGGTGCAGTACCGCCGCGGGCTCGACTGGGTCGAGCTCACCGTGCCCAACGACTCGCTGGAAACCATCCTGGACGAGCCCTCCGCCGCCCACGGCCTGCCGGAAGGCTCGTTCGGCGAGCTCAAATACCGGGTCATTCACGTCAAGGAGGTCTCGCGGCTGGTGGCGGGGTATCGCTACTATAAGTCGCTCGAAGACGAACTCGCCGCGGCCAATTGCGGCGCCGATCCGGCCTGCCGCGAGGCGATGGAGCTCGTCGAAACCCATTACCAAGCCGCCCGCCGTCAGTTGCGCGCACGCGGCCTGCTCGACTTCAGCTATAACGCCTGGGATATCGCCCGCGACGCGGGTCTGAAGGCCTGGTTCCCGCTCCAAGAGCGCGTGGCCAATTGGATGGGCGACACGCGCGTTCGCCGCAAGCACGAGAACCTCATCACACGTAAGCAGGTCGCCGAGATGCGCCGCGAGCTCGAGCCCGGCGACATCATCGTCACCCGCAGCAATTGGTATCTGTCCAACGTCGGCCTGCCGGGGTTCTGGCCGCACGCCGAGCTATACGTCGGCTCGGCCGACGAGCTCGAGGCCTACTTCGACAATGAAGAAGTGCGCGCCCACTTCAGCCAAAAGACCGGCCACGACGGCCTGGCCGAGTACCTGCGCGCCGAGCACCCACGTGCCTGGCGCGCCTACAGCATGCGCGACGCCGACGGCCAGCCGCGCCGGGTCATCGAGGCCCGCGCCGAGGGTGTGGTCTTCAACTCCGCCTACGACGCCGCCGGCGCCGACTACGCCGCAGCCATGCGCCCGCGCCGCTCACGCGTGGCCAAGGCCGAGGCCGTCGCCGAGGCCTTCGCCAACTGGGGCAAAGCCTACGACTTCAACTTCGACTTCCTGACCGACCGGGAGCTCGTCTGCACCGAACTCGTCTATAAGGCCTGGCAGCCGGGCGCGGACCACGACGGCGTCGACTTCGAGCTCGACTACGTCATGGGCCGCACGACGTTGGCGGCCAATAATATAGTGCGCCAATTCGACGAGGGTTATGAGTCGGACGTGCGTGCGTTAGATTTCGTGTATTTTTTGGATGGTCGCGAGAAAAAAGGAGAGGCGGTGGTCTCGGACCTCGAGGCGTTTCGAGCGAGTTGGGAGAGGCCGAAATGGGATGTGATGCAGGAGTGAGGCTCCGCCCGTGACGGCCTTTCGTGCTGGATCCAAACCATAGCCGTGGGTAAGCCGCCACCGGGTGCGCCGTAGGCGCGACCGGTTGGGCGCACCCACGGAGAGGCTCGGGCGCCCGAGGCGCGCTATATGAGCATGGTCGAGTCTCGACCCTCTCTGGGGGTGCGACTCGGCAAAAAACGCCGAGTCTTACCCCCAGTTATGGTTTGGTTTTGTGGTCGGGTGATCATTCAGGCGGTTCGTTTTCTTGTGCGGAGGTGGCCGAGCGGCGACCCTCTCTGGGGGTGCGCCTCGGCAAAAAGCGCCGAGTCTTACCCCCAGTTATGGTTTGGTTTTGTGGCCGGGTGATCATTCAGGCGGTTCGTTTTCTTGTGCGGAGGTGGCCGAGCGGCGACC
>CAYLTX010000083.1:0-28369 GCA_964386725.1 uncultured Bradymonadales bacterium
CTTACGTTGATGTTCTTGGTTCTTGGTTCTTGGTTCTTGGTTCTTGGTACAGCAATCATGTACGAACACCTGTGCCAAGCCCGCCGTTCCCCAAGCCTCAAGCCTCAAGCCCGCCGTTCCCCAAGCCTCAAGCCCCAAGCCCGCAGTTCCCCAAGCCCCAAGCCCCAAGCCTCAAGCCCGCAGTCAAGCCCGCAGTTCCTCTTTGGCCTGCTCGATCGCGGCCTTGAGTTCTTCGAGATAGGCGTCGCGGTCTTCGGCGGAGTTGGCCTCGACGCGCACGACCAGCACCGGCTGGGTATTCGAGGCGCGCACCAGTCCCCACCCGTTGTCGAATTTGACGCGCATGCCGTCGATGGTGTTGACCTCGTAGTCGTCGGCATATTGACGCGCGACCACAGACGGAATCTCGAATTTGAGCTGCTCGTCGCAGTCGAGGCGCAGCTCCGGGGTCGCGAAGGTCTCCGGGATGCCGTCGAAGAGAGCGGAAAACGGAGCATCGGTCGACGATAGGATTTCCATCGTGCGACAGGTCGTGTACAGCGCGTCGTCGAAGCCGAAAAAGCGGTCATTGAAGAAAATGTGCCCGCTCATCTCGCCGGCGAGTTCGGCGTCGGTCTCTTTGATCTTGGCCTTGATGAGACTGTGACCGACCCGCGCCATGATCGGCTTTCCGCCGTGGGCCTCAATATCGTCGAAGAGGGTCTGCGAACATTTGACCTCGCCGATGACCGTGGCCCCGGGGATGTCCTCGAGCAGCGCGCGGCTCAGCGCGATCATCAATTTATCGCCCCAGATGACCTCGCCTTTTTCGTTAACCACGCCGATGCGATCGCCGTCGCCGTCGTAGGCGACACCGAGATCGCACTCTTCCTCGCGCACTACCTCGATGAGGTCCTGGAGGTTCTCCTCGACGGTCGGGTCCGGGTGGTGATTGGGAAAGCTCGCGTCGGGCTCGGTGTACATATCGATGACCTCGCCGCCGAAGACCTCGCGCACCAGCCGCGGGGCGACCACGCCGGCGACGCCGTTGCCGCTATCGAGGGCGACCTTGAGCTTGCGATCACCGGGTTTGATGTCGTTGGTGACCCACTCGATATATTCGTCGATGAGATCCGGAAACTCACTCTGCGCACCCTCGTCGGCGCTGGCGAAGTCACCGGCTGCGGCGATCTCGTATAGCTCGGCGATCTCCTCGCCGTGCAGCGTCGAGGTCCCCATCATCATCTTGAAGCCGTTATACGGCGCCGGGTTGTGACTGCCGGTGATTTGAATCGCGCCGTCGAGCTTGTGGGTGTGCGCCGCAAAATAGACCAGCGGCGTGGGCACCATGCCCAGGTCGATCACGTCGATCCCGGTGCTGCGGATGCCCTCCGACAGGCCCTTGAAGATGCGATCGCTGGAGCCGCGAGCGTCACGGCCGATCCCCACGCGCAGCCCGGCGCCCGCGCTGCGGGTCAGCTTCGTGCCGTAGGCCCGCCCGATCTTGGTGACGACCTCGTCGGTCAGGTCTGTTTTGGCAATGCCCCGGATATCGTATTTTCTAAAGATGTCGCGATTCATTATCGAGTCTCCATTCTCTCAACTTTATTAAATTGCCCAGGCGTTTGTGGACAGAGATTGCATGAGATGGCCAGCTTTCGCAACGTCCGCAACAAGCCGCGCCTATCGCATTATCGACGCGTGGCGGGCAATGGCAAAATTGACGTGGGCCGCCTGGGCTCGTATCCAATTATGTACGGGTTCGGTATGCTCGTGGCGTACTGCCGTTGGATGACTGAGTACTTGGTAAAATCATGACCTCGAAAGCCGTCGCAATCGCATTCGTAATCCTGTGCAGCCTGGTAGTCGCCTGCGAGACATCCAAGCCCGAGCGAGCGTCGGCGGGCAGCCCGTCGAGCGACTCCAGCGCGATGAGCGACTCGGAGACCCAGCGCCTGGTGGCCCGCGCTGAAGCCGCGCGCGACCGCGAATTCGACGAGCCGCCGGCCATCGAGCACGTCTCGGCCGCCGAGGAGTTGCCAGAGGCGGCGAGCTCGCCCCAGCCGGTCCGAGACGAGCGCCAGTTGATCCTCGCGCAACTCTTCGGCGTCGAGCCGGCGGCCGAGGTCGTCGATCGGCCGCGGCGCCCCTTCGACGCCATCGCGCGCTACGACGCCGACGGCCACCGTGTCGTCTATCTCGACACACATCCCGACGGCGAGCTGGTCGAGCTCGCCATCATCGCGCGGCTGGTCGAAGCGCTCGACCATCAACACTTCGAGGCGCTTCCCGCCGCCGACACGTGGGACGACGAATTCGCGCTCGAAGCGGCGCGCCACGCCACGATTGGCTTCGCGTTGGCCGCCAATCTCGTCGAACGCGGCGAGCACGACGTCTCCCCCGATCAGCTCGCCAAACGCCCCGAACTCGCCGGCCGGCTGCCGGGCCTCGGCGAGCAACTCCAGCCCAGCGGCGCGGGCGACCAACCGGCCCAGAAAGTCGGCGACCGGCTGCGCACCGCCGTGTTGCGTGAGGGCTGGACGCTGGGTGCCGCCCTCTACCGAAGCAGCGGCTGGTCGGGAGTCGAACTCGCCCGGCTGACGCCGCCCGAACGCAGCGCCGACGTCGTCCGCCCCGATCAATGGATGAGCGGCGAGCCGGTCGGCGATTGGACTTGGCCCAGTGAAGGTGAAGGTGAAGACGGCCAGCCCGATGCAGAAGCCGCGGGAACAATCGGGCCGGCCCTGACCGCCATCTGGCTCGAGGAGACCGTCGGCCCGCAGGCGGCGCGTTCGATCTATGGGGGCTATATCTCAGACGCCTATCGCCATTTTCCGGGCGATGAGTCTCCTGACACACAGCAATCAGCACGCTTCGAATGGCTCTCGCTGTGGAACTCGCCCGATAACGCCCAACAGGTCGCCCGCGCCGTCGAGCTTCGCCTTCGCAAACGCTTCGAGGACGCCGACGACCCCGAGTCGCGTTTTGTGGTCTTCCAGAAAGGCCTGAAGGTCGGCGTCATCCTGGCCGAGATGCCCGCCGACGAGATGCGCGAGCGGGCGCGGCAGGTGCTCGACGCCCACAAAGTCCAACTGATGCCACGCGAGGGGCTGCCCACGTCATTCGTGAAGACCAGGCAGGACGAGCTGGCCGAGCAGATGCAAGCCGCCGAACTCGAAGAGCGAGTCTGGCGCGACCCGGCGACGAATCTGCGCCTCGACCTCAACGAGCTTGGCGACGCCTGGACCGTCCGCCAGCCCGACAGCGGCCCGGTGCGCTGGTTCGCCCGCCACGACGAGGACGGCTCACTGCTGCAATTGACGGTCGAACTCGACGATCCACTCGGCGCCGAATTTGGCACCGATGCCTACCGCGAGCAGCTCACGGAGGCATTTTCCCAGTCGATCACCGACGTCGAGCTCCAACAAATGCCCCAAGTGGACATGCTCCCCGAGCCCAACCTCGCGCTGCGCATCAACGGAAAGCTCGACGGCCAGCCCCGCACGCTCCAAATGTGGCAATTCAAGACCGACGACCTCGTCGTGACCTACAGCCTGCAAACGCCGCCCGAGCACTTCGAAGAGCACCGCAGCACCGCCGCCACCATCCTCGAGGAAGCCCAGCCGCTCGAGAACGCCGACGAGCCTGCAGCCGAGCAAAGCGGGTCGGGCACGATCGAATATGAGGTCGAGGACGAGTAAGACCCGCGCCAACGGGAAATGCAGTGCTGTCGTCAAGTGTGTCCTACAATTCAGCGTCGCGCGACAAACAGGTTGGGGCGCGTCCGCTCTGTCGGCGCCGCGAAGGCTCTGTCCTTCGCCGTAGCGTGTTGATGAGGTCGAAACCTCGACCACGTTCGGCGCACGATGAGGCTGATGCTTTGCAGCCAATATGAAGGAGGGCGTGCCTGAACGAGCGATGTGGAGGAATCCTGCGACCGGAATTCTCACGCCGCCGACTGCCCGATTTTTGGCGCGACCTACCGCCAACGTAAGGGAAGCACGTTCCCCGACGAGGCGCATTCTGTGCGGGTCTGCGAGGTTTTGGCCGTCGTCGCGGGGTCTAAAAGGCGACCCCGACTCCTTCGGCCAATGCGGGCTGGCATCCCGCGCTCCGGGTCTGAGCCACCATTCAGAATTCGTGGCTGAGCGCGTCGAGCTGCTCGGCCTGGCGGGTGCCGCGGGTGGGGGCGAACTCCAGGGGTGCGGTGCCGACGATGAACGGGAGCTTCACGCCCGGCTCGCCGGCGTGGCTGCGAAGTCCGCTGCGCGGGTCGATGGTCGCGAAGTCGACGCGCTCGGGCGGCTCGTCGAGGCCCAGAAGCGAAGCATCCTCGTCGTCTGACTCCGCATAACTCGCATAGAACCCCTCGAAGGCCGGCATCGCCACCGTGGCGCCGTGCTCGCCCTTGCCGATGGGGCGCTTGTTGCGATCGCTTCCGATCCAGGTCACCGCGGTCATCTGGCCGTCGAAGCCGACGAACCAGGCGTCGAAGTCGTTGGTCGTGCCGGTCTTGCCGGCGACCTGCCACTCGTCGGGCAGCTCGTGGGCCGTCCCGGCGGTGACCACGCGGCGAAGCAGATGGGTCACGATGAACGCGACCTGCTCGGATACGCCTATCTCGAGGCTTTGGTGGTCGAGCCCGGCGGGGCCCGTGGCCATGCGCTCGAGCCGCGCTGCGGTCGACCAGTCGGCGGTGGCGAAATGCCCGCGGTCGATCAGAATATCGCCGTCGATGTCCCGAATATGGTCGACGGCGTCGATGTCGACGCTGCGCCCGCGCCGCTGGAAGGCGGCGTAGACCGCGGCCATGTCGGCCGGACGCACACAGCTCGCGCCCAGCGAGACCGACGAGGTCGTGTCGAGTTCGGAGTCGATGCCGAGCTTTTTCGCCCGGCGCACCACGTCCTGCGCACCCAGATAATCCATCAGGTGCACGGTGGGGATATTGCGGCTCCACGCCAGCGCGTCGGCGAGCGTGATATAGCCCTTGAAGTCGTGGTCGGCGTTTTTGGGCTGCCAGACCGTGCCGCGCCCGGTCGCGTATGAACCAGGGAGATCGGAGAGCATCGTCGCCGCGGTCAGGCCGCGGGTGATCGCCTCGGCGTAGACCACCGGCTTGAAGATGCTGCCGGGCTGGCGGCAGCCCTGCTCGGCCCGGTGGAAGACGCTGCGGTCGGCGTCGAAGCCGCCGACCGAGGCGAGCATACGGCCGGTTTGCGAGTCGACGGTGATCATCGCACCCTCGAAGTCCGGCGGCTGCACCAGGTTCCAGCGCTCATCGCTCCGCCGCACCGCCACCAGATCTCCGACATCGAGAATCTCGGTGAGGTCATCGAGCTCCGCGGGCCGCTTGTAGTGGCGCTCCTCCTCTACCGGCGCCGCCCACTTCGCCTCCTGCAGGCGCAACTGTGCGGCGCCACCGGCGGTGACGATTCCGGCCTGATCGGGCTCGACCTGTTCGATGCGCGCGAGCACGAAGTCGCTGTCTTCTAACTGCTCTTCGAGCACATGATCGACCGCTTGCTCGTCGCTGACCCGCCCGAGCGGCCCGCGCCAGCCCTGCCTGCGGTCGAGCGCCTCGATCCCATCGCGAAGACTCTCCCTCGCGCGTGCTTGCGCCACGGGATCGTGTGGCACCACCAGCGTATAGCCGCCCTCGGACCACGCTTTTCCATCAGCACCACCGTCGTCAAAATAACGCGCCAGAGCTCGCCGTGCGCTCGAGGCGGCCCAGGGCAGCCGACGCGGCTCGATGGCCCGGGGCTCGACCACGGCCGGCGCACGAGCGATCTCAGCGTCTGCTCGGCGCTGTGACAACAGGCCCAGCGTGGCCATGCGCCGCAGCACCTGGTCCCGCTCGGCGCGCGCCCGCTCGGGATCGGCGTGTGGGTTATAGACGCTTGGGGCGGGCAGCACGCCGGCCAGCAAGGCCGCCTCGCCCACCTCGAGGCGGTCAGCGTGCTTTCCAAAATAGGTGCGGCTGGCCTGCTCGATCCCCCATGCCTGCTCCCCGAAATAGGCGCCGTTGAGGTAGGCCTCCAAGATCTCCGCCTTGGTATAATGCGCCTCCATGCGCCGAGCCATAAGCAGCTCGCTGAATTTTCGCCGGAGCGTCTTCTCGGAGGACAAAAACCGTTTGGCGACCTGCTGGGTGATGGTGCTAGCGCCCTGGGCCGCCCCGCCGGCTCTCAGGTTCGCCAGGGCAGCGCGCACGGTCGCCTTGAGGTTGAAGGCACGGTGCTCGAAGAAGGCGGCGTCTTCGGCGGCGAGGAACGCCGAGATCGCCAGCGGCGAGAGCTCCTCGGTCCGGATATGGCGCGCCGGGCGCTCACCGCCGAGCTGCCATCCTGTGCGGGTCTGTACGGAGCTTTGCTGCTCGGGCAGGAGTTGCTCGAGGTTTGGAGCGTCGGGGATGGTGTCGGAGAGCTTGGCCAGCATCAGCGCACCGGCGGTCACGCCAACGAGTGGTGCCCACATCAGCAGCACAATCACAAGGCGAGCCGGCACCATCCACCACCCGCCCCATCGTGTCGAAAAACGATCCTTTTCGATTGGCTTACCAAGAACCAAGAACCAAGAACCAAGAACCAAGAACCAAGAACCAAAAACTAAGAACTGCACTCACAGCCCCATGGCAACCCCAAGCCCGAGATTCCAATCGTCGATGCTTCCGTAGGCGCCGTCTTCCTGGATGCGCCACATGCGCCCGTAGCTTCCCAGCGCGAATAATGGCCCGTATAGGCCCAGGCGCGCCTCACCGACCGCCAGCGCCCCGTCGAAATCGAAGGCCTCTGACAGTCCCTCGAAACTATGCTTGTAGTAGAAGAGCCCCATCTGCAGCCTGTCGATGGGCTGAGCCGAGGCGTGCAGCCGCACCATCTGATTGGCCGGCCCCTCGTGGTCGGCATAGGCGGCCGTGAGGCTGAAGAGCTCGTCCACATTCGCCGTCAGGGAGCCATAGACGCCGTGGGCGGGCTGGCCATCGAGACTCGCCGCCACGCGCACCTTCGGGGCAGGCAACTCTTGACCCCAGCCGGCAAATTGAAAGCGATCGATCTCGTAGAGCGGCCCGACGTAGCTCGGCAGATAATTCTGGCCGAGCCGGCGGTATTCGAGCTGCGAGACGAGCTCGAGTGAGTCGAGCGGCCGCACCGTGGCGAAGGTGCCCGCGTGTACGCCCGAACCCAGGCTCGAATGGGTGTTGAGGTCGACATAAGGCACCAGGCCGAAACGCTCTTCCTCGAGGAGCGACACCTCCAGATCGATGCCGAAGACCCCGGTGGTCTGGCTGTCTGTGACGATCGGATTATAGGTCTGGTCGACCACCGAGTCGGGTTGGTCGGCCTGGGCGGCGAGCGCGGTGGGAGCGTCGATATCGGAGGCGACCGTCGCCCCGATGGCCACGCGGGACAAGAAGCTGTCCCGGTCCACGAACGCCCACGGGCGCACCACGGCGCGCGCTCCCATCACCGACGGGGACACGACGTTGTCGAGCATGAGCTCGACGCCGCCGTAGGCCGTGCTCAACTCCCCGGCGAGCCCCATCTGGTAGTGGTCGACGGTGATGACATTATAATAATCGTTGACGATCGACCCGTGGCCCATCGAAATAGGCCCGAGCTCGCCGATTTTGGCGTGGAGTGGTTCGGAGGCGTGGCCGTACTCGACCAGGCGCACGATCCGAAGGTAGTCGCTGGGCTCGTCCCAATCGGCCTCGCGCAGCAACGAGGGGTTCTGTGGGCCGCGATCGACGGCCCGAAAACGAAGAGGAGCCTGCGCTCCCAGCCGAAGGTCGGTCTGGCAGCCGTCAGGCTCCTCTTCTTCACATGCAATCTGTGGCAACTCGAAGCGATAGCCGAGTTTGAGGCGAAGATTGAAAAAGCTATCCTCGCCGAGCCGGCCCCAGCCGGCTTCGGCGGCCGCGACGCCGCGCGCCGACTCCTCGGAGTCACCCTCGGCACCAAACGCCGGAGCGCCGGCCAACAGGCAGGCCGCGAAGACGCCAAGCGCCAACATCGCCCCAAGATTGTGACTACATCGGTTCACGGCACTGCTTCGAGACTGCCCCTACTTACTCATTGTGAGCAACTAGGGACGGCCCACGCTAAAGTAGTCGAATCCGAGCTCCCGCATCCGCGCGGGCTCGTATAAATTGCGCCCGTCAAAGATGACCGGCGTCTTCATCAAGCCTTCGATGCGGTCGAAATTCGGGCTGCGAAACTCTTCCCACTCGGTGAAGATGAACAGCGCGTCGGCATCCTCGAGCACACCATAATCATCGTCCGCGTATTGAATGCTGTCGCCGACGTCGGCCAACTCTCGCGACGCGTTCGGTACCGCCTCGGGATCTGTCGCCGCGACGGTCGCCCCCTCCTCGACGAAACGTCGGATATTCAACAGGGCGGGCGCCTCGCGCACATCATCGGTCCTAGGTTTGAAGCTAAGCCCCCAAACCGCAAATTTTTTGTTCTCCAGGGAGCCGAATTTCGCCTTCGCCGCATGGTACAGGCGCAGCTTCTGGTCGGCGTTGACCGAACGCACCGAATCGAGAAGCCGCGTGGCCACGCCGTATTCTTTGCCCAGGCTGGCGATTGCGCGCACGTCCTTGGGGAAGCAGCTGCCGCCGTAGCCCACGCCCGGGTAGATGAAGTGCGGGCCGATACGCTCGTCGAGCGCCATGCCGGTGCGCACTTTCTCGACGTCGGCGCCGACCTCGTCGCAGATATTGGCGATCTCATTGATAAACGAGATTTTGGTGGCGAGCATCGCGTTGGAGGCGTATTTGGTCATCTCGGCGCTGCGCACGTCCATGTAGACGACACGCTCGCGCCGACGCATAAACGGCTTGTACAGCTCGCCGACGACCTCGGCGGCCTCGCGGTTGGCGCAACCGATGACCACCCGGTCCGGAGATTGGAAGTCGTTGATCGCCGTGCCTTCCTTGAGAAACTCTGGATTGGAGACCACGTCGAAATCGTGGTCGGTATGCTCCGAGATGGTCTCGGCGACCCGGTCGCAGGTCCCCACCGGCACCGTGCTCTTGCAGATGACGATCTTGTGGCCGTTCATATTCTGGCCGACCTCTTTGGCGACCGCGAGCACGTGCTTGAGGTCCGCCGAGCCGTCCTCGTCGGGAGGCGTACCCACCGCGATGAAGATCACGTCCGACTTTTGGACCGCGTCCGCGGTATCGGTTGTAAACAACAGCCGTCCGTCGGCGCGGTTTCGCTTGACGATGGTCTCCAGGCCCTCCTCATAGATGGGAACGCCGCCCGAGTTGAGCAACTCGACCTTCTCTGGGTCCTTGTCCGCGCAAATGACTTCGTTGCCTGCATTGGCCAAACACGCACCGGTGACAAGTCCTACATAACCGGTACCTACAACCGCGATCTTCATTCATAACCTCCGAAGAATATGCTACTTACGTTGCAGCAATCTGCTGCGATACGACCGCCTACGCTATGCGGATCGTCTCCGAGTATCAAGTGGAGCTACTGCCTAAAAAACATAAGCAGCAGCCTCAACTCGAACACCCTCTTCTTCTACAACCCCGCACTCGATAAGCCATGCGCCAGCATACTGTTTTCCGTACATTGAAGGAAGCAGCCGAGGCCCTCGTCGCTCCGGTCGTGACCATCGGCAATTTTGATGGAGTGCACCTGGGACACCAGGCGATCCTCTCGCGCGTGCGTGAGCTCGCCGATGAACGGGGTACCGCGGCCGTCGCCCTGACCTTCTCCCCCCATCCGGTGCGTTATTTTCGAGAGGACGCCCCCGCGTTCCGCCTGACGACCAACCACCAAAAGCTCGACCTGCTCGACCAATTCGGGCTCGACGCCACGGTCATGCTGGACTTTGACGCCGACCTCGCCGCGCTGACCCCGGAGCAATTCGTCGATCAGATCATCGACGAAGGCCTCGATGCTACATGTGTGGTGGTGGGTAGTGATTTTCGCTTCGGCAAGGGACGCGCCGGAGACACAACCGACCTCGAGCGGCTCTGCCGGGAACGCGGCATCGGCGCCGAGATTGCCGCTCACGTCGAACTCGACGGCGAGCCAATCAGCTCCACGCGCGTGCGCCGTGAACTCGCTCAGGGACATATGGAGGAGATCGTCAGGCTGCTCGGACGCCCGTACCGCATTGAGGGCGAGGTCGTCGAGGGCGACCAGCGCGGCCGCAAGCTAGGATTTCCAACGGCCAATATCGCGACGACCAATCCGCTGCTTCCTCCCAATGGCGTCTACGCCACGAGCCTGCACGTCGAGGGGCTCCCGTCGCTGCACTCGATCACCAACGTCGGCACGCGGCCAACCTTCGGCGGCGACGACGTGACCGTCGAGAGCTTCGTGCTCAGTCATGATGCGGACGACGTCGACCTCGATCTGTACGGCCAAAACGTCGAGCTCGATTTCTGGAAGTTCGTGCGCCACGAAAAGAAGTTCGACAGCCCCGAGGAACTCGTCGCCCAGATTAAGGAGGACGTCTCGAAAGTGCGCTCGTTCTTTACGATTTAGATGGGCGGCCGCTCAGCGAGAACGCTGTTGGCAGGATTTCAATAGGCCGACTCGGGTACGTAGACGATGTCGCCCGGCAGCAGCTTGAGGTCGCTGCGGCGTCCTTCGACGATCTCCTGCATCGGCACGCGCACCTGCACCTCTACGCCGTTGACCTTGCGGGTGAGCTTGGTCTGATTGGAGTTGGCGCGATCGGTGAACCCTTGTGCCAGGGCAAAGGCATCCACCACGGTCAGATTGGTCTTATAGGGATAGCTTCCCGGCTTCTTCACCTCACCGAACACAAAGACCCGCTTGGAGTTATACTCCACGATCGAGCAAGACACGCTCGGGTTGCGCAGATATCCATCCGACAAACCCTTCGTCAGAGCTCGCTCGAGCTCCCCACAAGTCATCTCATTGACGTTAATACGGCCGACATGGGGATAGTTGATGGTCCCATCCGACGAGACGGTATACTCCCCGGAGAGTTCCTCTTCCTCGTGGACCCGGACGGCAAATTTATCGCCCGGACCCAGCGCGCCGGCCGTTGGCGTGCTCTGCTGCTCTTGCTGCTCGACCAGCGCCAGGTAGGCCGGATCCACGCGATCGGTGGCGCAGCCCCAGGAAAATGCGACGAGGGCCAGCACAGTCACTAGCCCTCGGATGGTATGTCGATGGTATTTGATGCGAGCCACGTCAGTATTGGAACGTCGTACTGAGGGTGATGATGTGCTGAGTATATTCTCTGAGCACAATCAGGGACGGGTCAGTCGGATCGACCGCGGGAACGTCAAGCCGGTCATTCGTGAAGTTTGCCCGGATTCCGTACCGCAAGTCTGCGCTCAGCCACTTCCCCAACTCCGCGCGCATGCCGGCCTGACCGGCGAGAAGTTCGTCATTGAGCGAGTCTACAAGGTCAGCAGGCTCAGTAGCTCGAGCGGCGTCCGACGAATAATCGCGTGCTTGAAATCGCCCACTCAGGTACAGCGTCATCATTTCATCCCATAGTCCTTGCTCGACCGTTGTGTATACCTCGTGCAGGGCGAAAAAATTCCCTATTGTCGATATCCCAAAGTCTTTGCGGTAGCCGAGCTCGAGAGAGTTCTCTGAAGCCATTCGACCATAGGCGTAGGCCAATGCAATTTGCCCGAGCACCCCGTCGAAGCTTGGACCCTCTTCGTGAAAAGACCAGCCGTAGCCTGCTTGAGCGCGAAGGGCAATTCGCCTCGTAATTCGACCGGACAGACCGCCTTGCACTCGCAATGGCGAAGACTCTGAGTTGACAACGGTTTGATCGACGGAACCCGTACGACCGAACCGTTCCTGTTGCTCCCAGCGTACAAGCCCGTAATCCGCATCCACAAAGAACCGAGTCTTTGGCAGAAAGTTCCATTGCCCATTGAAATTAAACCGATGCTCTTGCCGGTCCAGCCCCTCGAGGGCACTGCTCTCGTGACCATAGATCCGCCAATCGTACCCAAGATCGGCGCGAAGGACTCCCGCACCGGGGTGTATTCCGACAGTCGCACCCAAGGTATTTGTATACCAGTTATAAGGTTGTGCACCAGGGGTGGGCGACGGAACATTACGCCGATTGAACAGCTCGTCGACCTGCAAACTGAAATTTCCCTCAGGATTCAAATGTCCCGACAGATTTAAACTCGTGCTCAGCCCGCTTTGATCGTTGACGTCGATACTCGGCTCTACCCCACGTAATTGGCCGAGATACTGTTCCCAGGCAGCGTCCCCAACAAAACTAAGGAGGAAAACACGTTCCCCAGGACTTTCGATGGCCAAGCTAGGTTTCACCGTAGCCACAGTGGAGTCGACCACCGGCTCAAACTCCTCCGATGACGTTCGAAAGACGTTTGTATTATAAGCGCCGGACAGAGTGATAGATGGGGACAATACCCAGCCGCCAGAGGAGCGTACATTATCACCGGGTTGTGCACTTGCAGGCAGGCCAACCAGCAGTCCCCCGACCAGCAAAATTATCGCACCGAGCCATCGGTATTTTCCAAAAGTCATACTACATTCCGATGCGGCATCAGCCGCTACAGGTACAGCAAATTACTAATATGCCACTTATCCGGACAAAACCCCTAAGCCTGCGCGCAGGACTACTGAAATGGAGTCAACTCAGGCAGGTCTTCTACAGTGAAGTCGTCCTCGGGACCATCGACATCGTCGACCCCGTCATCGGGACGAGTAACGTCAACTTGTGAGCGGCCGGCAAAACGTTGCTCTTCACCAGTGCAGAGACGAGCTTCTTCGCTCAAAGTCTGCACCTTTTGGTGGGCCACCGAAATCAACGTATAATGGTGGGTTGAAGCAGTTCCGTCGCCCTTGTCAACGGCCTCTTGTAGATTCACATACCCTTGTTCACTGATCTTCACGAACCCCTTGATGGCAGCGTGCTTCTCGTTGATGCAGTTGATCTTGAGAATGTCACGCTCTTCGTCGCGAACTCGCTCCAGAAGTTGCGCTATATTCGACTCGGTATTGCGCATCTCTTTGATTTTCGAGGCGGCGCGGTCGAGCTTTTGCTGTTCCGAGAGCGACTCAATATCTTCGTCGATCAGCGATAGGTTCTCACCGCTGGTCAAATCGGAGGGTCCCGTCTCGCTATCGTCGGCCTGGGCAAACGCCGCCCCTGCAACGAGCAGTTGGGCGAGGAAAGCAACCATCAGCCATCTCATCATGTGGCGAAACATATTGGGTCCTCTCGCAGGGCCGGCTGGCACCCGTTTCTGGGGGGACGCCGGTGACCAATTCGGACTCGAACAATGGACTTTCAACCTAAGTCATCGGCAAACGCATTGCAACAATTAACCATTTGCCGCGACACAATTACCAGACGCGGGATCCACTCTCGAAATTCATCCGATCAGTTCGACGACTGCAAGACAAAAGTCTTGGAGAAGCTGACATCGCCGCCCTTGGGCCGCGGGAATCTCCACCGCTTGATGGCGGTCTTCGCGCAGGTCGGGAATTGTCCGCCAATGCCAGTATTCGTATTGACCTGGGTGACCTTGCCTGCGCGCCCGATGGTAACCGTGATCACCAGCTTGCCGCCGACGTTGGGATTCTTCTTGAGCTCCCGCTCGAAACAGCGCTGGATGGCGCTTGCTCCGCGCTGGACGACCCTCGAGATGCGGTTGGCATCGAGCTTGCCGCTGCCCACCGTCTGGGTGCCGCCCTTGACGTCGACGCTCGCCTTGACCTCGACCTCGTCTTTGTCGCCGGTGTCCACACCTTCCTTGGCAGCCTGTGCGCCACTGCTCTCACCGAGGTCATCGATGCCCGAGGCGGAACCGGTACCTTCGGCGTCCGAAGAGCCGCTGGTGTCCAAGCCGCTCTTCTCCGCGCCGAGTTCGCCGCGCTTCATTCCTTTCGAGCCGTCGAAGGCGTCATCCATACTGGTCTTGCCGGCGCCTTCGGACAGGCTGTCGACCAGGCTGCCTCCATCTTCGGAGCGCGAGCCGATCTGGTGGAGGATGGTTGACTTCTCGACCTTCTCGGCCATGCGTTTTCTGCGCTCGGCCTCGGCCTCAGCTCGTTCCTCGGCGGTCTTGGGCTTGTCGTCTTTCTTCTCTTTGGGCTCTTTTTTCGGCTGGGGTTGGGGCTCGGATTGCTCTTCCTCGGCCTCGGCCTCGCTCTCGCCGTCTTCTTGCGGCTCCTGCTCGTCGGGCTCGTCGGGGATGTCGACCTCTTCTTTATCGGCCATGATTTTGACGAAGCGGTCCTCGATCTTCATGTTGGCATCGAGTTCCTCGGGCCAGTCCTGCAACTCGACGTAGGCCACAAAACCAATCTGGAGGATCGCCGACAAAGCGATGACTGCTGCCAGGAACGGCTCGATGCCCTTCAACCAACCGCCGCGCATCGACGCCGGCAAAACCGGCTTGGGTCGCGGAGGCGGCGGGCTGACAAATTGGAAGAGAACGGTGACTTCGCCAAAGGTGATTTTTCCGCGAGCTCGCGAATTGAGCCGAAGAACGTAGCCGTCGCCGCTTTTCTTGACCTTGCCGGAGTCTACCAGCTCGTCGAGGGTGTGCACGCCGTCGCCCAGCGAGACGCGCCCAGACATCTTCGAGGTGAAGTATAGCTGATAGTTGCCGTCGACCGGCTCGAAGAGCTTATAGGTCTTAGGAAGGTTGGAGGCCGGAACCACCAACACGTTTTTTTTGAGACCGTGGCCGATCGTGACCGGCTTAGCGCTACGCATCAGCCGCTCCTCCAGAATCTTTCCATTCTGGATGAGGCCGATGCGAAGTATTTTGTGACCGGGCTTTTTGGACATGAGGATTCCTTCGGCTTAAATGGGCCTCTGCAGGTGCCTACAGGCTGGCGTTGCTCACCGTATCAGAGTGGAAAAAGGGGAGCCAAAGAGTCCACGACCGCGTTCCCTTTGCGTCCCCTTTCTCCCGCCACTGCTGTGCCAAATGACCACCTGGTGTCCCGACTACTGACCCGAAACTTCCGAGCGCGTACCTTGGATGACTGCAAACTTAAACTTACTCAGTTCGGCTTGCCCTGCAGTATACATCACCTCGGTGATCAACCGGTAGGGCGTGGTCTGGTCGGCGATGATAGTCACAACCGGCTCGTACTTCTGATTCAGAAGTTTGACCTGTCGCTTCTTCTTTTCGACCGACTTTTTGAGGTCGTCAAATAAGGGCTGAATCTGCAGGCCGGACTCGCCGCCCTTCTTCTGGCTTCGGTCCACGGCCCCTTCTTTGATGTCGCAGCCATTGCATTTTTTGTCGTTGACCAGGATCGCGCTGCGCGTGACCGTAACGGTGGTCATGTCCTCAGGAGTCAACTTCGTGGTGCTCTTGGGCACCTGCAAGTCCTCACCGGTCACCTTGACCGGCTCGTCGCCGTAACTCTTGAGCAGGAAGACGAGCAGGATGACCAGGATGTCCATCAACGAGTTGATGTTCATCGCCTTGGAGTCATCGCCGCGCTTCGATCCTTTGGCGCGGCGCGCCTTTCGGGCGCGTTGGGCCTTGATCCACTCTTCTTCTTCAGAGCTGAATCCGGACACTTCTTCTTGATTCGCCATCAATCTTCTCCGTATGCACTACGAGGCTCTATTACTGAACCACCGATAGGACCGGGTCACTGAACAACTCGGCGTATTGGTCGCCCTTCTGGTCGTATTCGGCTTCAGCGAACTCACTGGTCTGGCTAAACGAGTCCTTCGTCAGCTTATAGCGAGCCACATCCATGACTCGGACCAAGACCGCGTAGGGGATATCGGAGTCGGCAGACAAGTTGACGACCGTCTCGTCGGGATACTCTTTCTTGATCTTCGCGAGTTGGTTGTACAATTCGCGATAGTTATAAGCGGCCATGGCCTCTTCGATCAGCTTCTGACCGGTATCTTCTTGCTCATTCTGAAAGGCGGTCCGGGCCTGTTCGAACTTGTCGGCCACGTCGACTTCCTGATCTTCCAAGCAGATCGTCGGGCCAGGTCGCGGGCAACCTTCCATCTCGGGAAGCGTGGCCGCTTTAGCCGCGATCCGAAAACCCTCGTCGTTGATCGCGATGGTCAGGTTCAACGGCTCTTCATCGTCCTCTTCCGGCTGTTCTTCAGAGGGTGGTCCGACCGACAATTTCGGCGCCGTGATATTGATCACACCGATCTTGACGAAGACAACCGACAGAAGCAGCATCGGAATCAGAATGACGACCATATTCATGAATGGGGCAAGGTCCAAATCCCCATCGTCGTCTTCTGTTTCGCGTTGTTGACGCGCCATGTGAAATCCTCCTTGGCGAGCGACTCAAACGTCGCTCTGTATGTCAGCGTGGCGAGCTGGTGGCTGCGGGCCTCGACTTGCGAGGCCCGCTGCCTCCACTCGATGCGCCTGACGTTGCGCCTTACTGCTCCAGCGTGCTGGCACCACCCTTACCGCGTGTGACCAACAGGTTCTCGAGCTTGACACTATACATGTCGATTTCGTCGAGAATCTTTTTGGTCATACCCGAAAGAATCAGGTGCGCAATCAGCGTCGGAATAGCCACGATAAGGCCGAATGCGGTGGTGTTCATCGCGAGCGCGATACCCTTAGAGAGCATCTGCTGGCGGTTTTCCGGGGTGGCCGACTCGAGAGCCTCGAAGGCTTCGATCAGACCGATAATGGTTCCCAGAAGTCCGAGCAGCGTGGCGATGTTTGCCAGCGCCTGCAGTGCCGGGGTGCGCTTTTGCACCTTGGGCACCACTTCGAGAGTAGCTTCTTCGATGGCGTTCTGAATCTCAATCTCGCCTTTGTTGGCGCGAGTCAGACCCGCCTTAATCACTCTGGGCAGAGCGCGCGACGGAGCGGCGTTGCACAGTTTGATGGCGCGATCGATATTGTCGGCCATCACCAACTTTTGCACCTGGGCCATGAAGGCCTGGGCGTTGATGTTGTACTTGAAAAACAAAAAGATGAATCGTTCGATGGTAATACCGATCGCAAAAATGCTGACGGAAAGGATGAGATACATCCAAATACCGCCGCTGCGAAACGCTTCAGCAATTGCGCTCATGTCCTGTTACCTCCGTGGGTAATTGAGTCTGATTACTCAGGCGCATCTTTCGAGTTCCAAAAGCTTTGCTTTTATATCTTTCGTAGCCCCTGATGCGGACCATCCCGATGATTCGGCTGATGAGTCACGGGATCTGCGGTCCAAAACGAGGACCACTTCTATAGCACAACGAATCTAGCCCAGCAACGACGGGTTCGATCCGCTCGACACACGCCCTCAAAAAGGCTCCTCTTTCACCGTGTCTAATAACTCGGGTATGA
The DNA here is from genome assembly GCA_964386725.1 of uncultured Bradymonadales bacterium. GTDB lineage: Bacteria > Myxococcota_A > Bradymonadia > Bradymonadales > Bradymonadaceae > CAYLTX01. The sequence goes on from CAYLTX010000083.1 coordinate 17,282, forward strand.
AGGAGGGTCTTTTGTCAAACGGTTGATAGTCGAGATTGGCGTGCTGCAGAATATAGAACGCCTCGGGCTTCTGGATGCGGCCTTTAATGACCGACTCCTCCAGATCGATGACGCCCTCTTGGGCGGAGGCGCTCGGACTCATCAAGAGCCCTAGGCTTAAGATCAGCCCTGCGAAAACCCCTCGCACAATGTTTGTCGATGCCTTCATCTGCGTCTTGAATGGTCCTGTTGCTTTTCTTCCATATCCTCGATGAGCTCGTCGCCTGAGTCAAATAAACAACTGAGGCTGCGGCCCTGGTAAACCGGCCAATCGGTAGACCCGAGGAACTCCTTTACCTTAATCGACTGAACCACTTATGTACAGCCGGTTGGCCCCGCTTTCGCGGCGCCGTGGCGGCGGTTGTCTCACTGCTGGTCCGAGGCCGCCTCGCCGCCATCGTTTTCCTCGGACGAATCGCCCTCATCGGACTGTGAGTCGTCTTCGGCGCCCATCTGAGCCTGGCGCATCATCTCCTGGCGCGCCTTCTCGGACTCGATGTTGTTGCGCGCCTCTTTGATATACTTGTCGGCCAGGTTATCGCGGCCCAGCTGGCTGCCGACCACCTGCTTGTAGCGGTCGAAATAGTCGATCGACTGCTCGAGTTGGGCGATCATTTCAATGCCCTCCAGATCGCTGTCCAGGTACAGCACGCCCAGATTGAACAACGCGTCCGGGTACTTGGGATCGATCTCCAGTGCTTTCTTGAAGCTCTTTTCAGCCTCGCGATACTCGCGCTGGGCCTTCAAGGTATTGCCCTTGTTGAGATGGGCCTCTTTGTAATCGGGATAGCTGGCGATCGCCGCCTGCAACTGCTCTATCGCCGCCGGGTAGTCGCCCGCCTCGTGGTAGAGCACGCCCAGATTATTTCTCGCCTCGGGAAACGCCGGCCGGTGCTTTAATGCGCGTTGTAGCAATGCGATCGCATCGCTGATCCGATCGTTATCGACGCGGATACGCGCGTATTTGAAGAAGATCTCTGCGCGTTCGGGCTGCAGCTTGAGCACGCGGTCCAAGATCGCCTCGGCCAATTCGGCCCGATCGAGCTGGATATTGGCCTCCGCCATGGCGATCATGGCTTCGGCGTTGGTCTCGTCGCGACGCAGTATGCGCTTGGCGTTGGCGATCGTCTCTTCGTACTTGCCCTGGTGCAGGTCGATTTGCAGCGCGACCGCGCGGTGATTCATATTCTGCGGGCGAGCGTCCATATATTTACGCGCGAGCTTGTCAGCTTCGACGACACTGTCCATTCGCAGGTACAGCCGCACGAGGTTGAGCAATCCGGGCGAGAAATCGGGGTTCTTTTTGAGCGCCTGCGCATAGCGTTTGGCCGCCTTCTGATAGGCGCCTTCGTTCTCGTAGATCACGCCCAGGTTATACGCGGCGAGGAACCCGGCCCCACCGTCGTTGACCAGCTTTTGGAGAGAACTGACCGCGCCGTCGCGATCGCCGGAGTCAGCCTTATTCAGAGCCGATTTGAGATCGCGTCGAAAGCGATCGGTGATCTCGATGGGCCCGTCGGCGTCGGTGACTTCTTCATCGTCTTGTGGGTCGAGGTCGTCGGACTCCTCGGGATCACCGTCGCCGTCGGCCTGCTCGTCGTCAGTGGGCTCGGCGACGGTTTGCTCGGTGGGCTCCTCGTCGGGCTCCTCGGGCGAGGAGCCACAACCGGCCGCGCCGATCAAGAAGCACAAGAGCCCTGCCACAGCGACTGCGGTGCTGGCGGTGTGTCGAGATATGCTCACGAGTCGTCTCCCTGCTGCACGTCGTCTCCCTGATCCACGTCGTCTCCCCCTTCCACAGAGGGCCCGTCGTCGTCTTCGAAGCCGGCGCCGTCAGGCTCCTCGAGATGCTCTTCGTAGCTGTCGGCGCCCATAAACGACGAGCCGGTGACGGTGGTCTTGGCGACCTCGCGTCGCTCCTCTTTGTACAGCGGATATTCGTCAGGCATGTACGCGTTGAGCTCTTCGAGGGTCTTCTTGGTCCACTCGTTGACGACCTTCTCTTCGCGCGCCTTTTTGATGGTCTGCTCGTAATATTCGATCGCCTTGTCTTCGAGGGGAATGGCGATGTCGTCGAGCTTGCCGCGGTAGATCATCCACTCTTCGCTGTCGTCGTCGAAGGGGATCGGCACGTCGTAGAGCGCAGTGGCGAAGGTCTGGAAGAGGCTGCCGATGCGAAAGGTTGCGGCCAACGTCCACTCGAGGCTGCCGAACTCCCAGACTTCTTGGAACTCCTTGGTGAGCTCCTTTTGGCCCTCGATCTTCTTCTCGAGCAGCCTTCCCTGCTGTTTCATATTGCCTTTGATCTTGATGTCGCGCCATTCGTAATACGAGTAGTCAGCGAGCTGAAAGCGCGCCTTGGCGGCGTAAAACGCCGCTCCGCTATCGTCTTGCGGCTCACGCTCTTTGTACTCCTCGATGATATCTTCGTACCAGCTTTGGGCCTGCCGGTCGTCGCCCTGGCTCTCGTAGTGGTCGGCGACCATCATCATCCCTTCGAGCACACGCCCGACTTTTTCGGGATCGGCGCCAAAATCGCTGCGATAATTGTCGATGGCGCGCATCATTTGGCGGGGCTGCTCGGCCTTCTTCCAGGCGTTGACCGCCCGCCACTGTGCACCCTCGGCGTCTTCGGCCTCCGGGTAATTGCGCACATATTGTTCGTAGAGTCGCGCTGCTTCCTCGTAGCGCTGCAGGTTTTCGGTCAGCACCGCCGCGCTTCGCAGCGAGTTGCTGCGCTTCTCGTCGATATTGAAGCCCATCTCGGCGAGCTCGGGCGGATCCTCGGTTTCGAATTTGTCATAGAACAGCTCGTAGGAACGCACGGCCTTGTCGAAGTCGAAGAAGCGCTCGGAGTTGACCGCGACGCGGTACAGCGCGTAGCCGGACAGGGGATCGCCGGTATACTCGTTGTAGACTCGCTCGTAGAGGTTCATCGCCGACTCGTATTTGCCGATATTCTCGTAGGCAACCGCGGCGTTGTTCAACGCTTTGGGCGCGTACTGGTGATCGGGAGAGTCGTTGACCAACTTCAAGTATTCCTCGGCGGCGGCTTCATATTGCTCGTCGGCGAAGAGCTGCTCGGCGGATTTAAACATCGCGCCGAGCTTGAATTGACGCACTTCTTCTTTGATGGCGTCGGCCTGCTCGCCTTTGATCACTTCGCTGAGCTTTTCGGCCCACACAGCCAGCTGTTGGTAATCGCGCTCCTGACGATAGGTCTCCAAGATGAGACTTCCGGCGAGGTAGGCGAGTTCGTTTTCGGGATAGGTATCCACGATCCAGGCGAATCGCTCACGGGCGACGTCGTAGTCCTTGAAGTCGTAGAAGAGCTTGGCGGCCTGGAAGGCAAATTTGATGTCCAGATCGGGGTCGGTGGGGTTTTCCAGGCCGAGCACCACGTAGCGATCCATGGAGGTCACGTAATCGTAGACCATCTCGGGGATGGTTTCGGCCTCGATGACCCGCTTTTGATCGTCTCGCTCGGCCACTTCGTCAGCGGAACTCTCGGCTTGTTCTTGCTGTTGGGCGGCCTCGCGGGCGTCATCAACGCCGCTGCCGGGCACGGCCTTGGCGGGCAACTCGCCCCGCCTGGCCAGCGCCCGCATGCGGAATTCGAGCGATTTGATCGCGTTGAACGCCGCCTTCTCCTGGAATTTATTGTCGGCGACGTCCAACTCTCTGACCACACGATACTGCTCGTGGGCGCCTTCGTATTGCTCCGAGTAGTACAGACACTCCGCGTAATAGAAGTTCCACTGGTAGACGTCTTTGTCGTTCGGGTAGCGCGCCAGGAAGTCCTCGTAGGCCGAGGCTGCCCGGGCGTATTTCTCTCGCGCCAGGGCGAGCATCTGCTGATCTTCGCGCACGACCGCTTCGTTTTTGAGCTTCTGAGCTTCCTCGTGGAACCAGGTCGCCGACTGAATCAGGTTGTCCTTGACCAAATTGGTGGCGTAGCGGACGGCCTCTTCGTGGCCGGCGCGCTGCTGGAATTCGAACCAATCGCTCTCCGGGCCGTAGTAGGCGAGCATATTGCGCCGCTCGGCGAACGACTCGTCCTGTCGTCCGTCGCGCATGAGCGCCAAGATCAGCTTTTCGTGCAGCTTGGGGTTGTCGCGATGGCGAGGATATCCATCCAGTGCGTAGTGGATGACCTCCGTGGCGATCTCGTAGCGGGTATTCTCGAACAGATAGTCGACCAACTGGACGAGAACCTCGCGCTCGTAGGGCTCTTCTCCGCTCAAAAAGTGCTTGACCCGCTCCAGGCCGAAGTCATCGTCGACGGCGCCGTCGAGATCCCAGTCCTCTTCGGCCAGGCTGACTGCGATATATTGGATGGATTCCTCGCGCAGCACCGAGCCGGACTGGCCGGTGCGCCGCTCCTGCTCGTCACTATAAGCGACCAGGCGCTTGAACTCGCCGATGGCCTGCTCGAAATCGTCCATTCGGTAATACGTCCAAGCCAGCTTATAGAGTGCCTTGTCGTAGAATTTACTATCCGGATACTTCATGGCCTCTTCGTAGGCCCGTTTGGCCTTGGCCAGCTGCTCGGGGCCCTCGGCATAAGCAAACCAGTGCTCGCCGATGCGCACCCAGGCTTCGGGGACGAAGCGGCTGTCCGGATACGATTCGACCAGGGTGGCCAGCAACTCGCGGGCTTGCTCCTCTTCGTTCATCTGGAGCTTGCAATAAGCCAGCAGGTAGTAGGCCCCGTCGGCCTGCTCGTAGTCGGGCCAATCGGCGACCAACTCCTCGAAGTGCTCGACGGTCGTCGAGTAGTCACGCCGGGGAATCTCCGGCGGCTCGGGGCGTTTGCCCTGCTCGTAGCGCGTCAGCTCCGACTGATAATTCTCGTCGGCCTGCATATAGTCGTCGTTGGCCTTTTCGAAGTGCAGTTCGGCCAGCCGAAATAGAGCGTCGGGTGTGTAGCCGGGTGTCTTTGGGTAGCGGCGAAGGTACTCTTCGAAGGCCGCGATGGCCTCGTCTCGACGGCTTCGCTCGACGGCTTCCAGAGACGCGATTTTGCGCTCGTAGGCGGCGTTGATCTGGGCGGCGCGCTGGCTGTACTCCGATTCGACGATCGAGTCGACGGTGTCCTGGTAATCCTTCATCTCCCGAGCGTAGCGCTCGTGGGCTTCGTCGAAGGCCTTCATCGCCTCGACGACCTCGGGATCCATGCCCTCGGGAAGCGCGTCGTCGTCCTCGTCGTCTTCGTCGGCGGATACGGCCTCGACCTCGGTTTCAGCCGCGGCGGCCTCTTCGGGGGCTTGTTGGTCAGACTGGGCCTCTTCGGCCGCGTCGCCGGTCTGATCGCCCTGTTGGGCGAGCGCCGTGTGCGGCGCCATCAGGCAGAGCCCGACGAGGCCGGCGATCAGCGCCGGAAGGACAAAACGTTGTTTGGATGTGCGAAAGACCATGTTCAGCCTGCTTCTTCGAACGGCCGGCGGGCGGCCTCGGCTTACGGCCGAGGACAATATCGGCGCTCGCGCGTCATCGGACTTCGTCAAATGCTTCCTGCAGAGTCTTGAGTTCGGCGGTGCGATCCTCGAAGAGCTGGTTGATACTGCGGGTAGTGTCTTCTTTTTTCTGCCATGCCACATCGATCAAGCCGATGTCTCCGCGCATAATCAGGTTTTGGAAATCGCGCTTGACCTGCTGAAAACTATGGTAGGCGAGCACGGCGGTGACCTGCTTGGATTCACCCATCAGACTGGCCACCTCTTGGTCGAGCATGGCGAGCATCTTGCGCTCGCTGGCCAGATCCCGGCTCAACTCATCGGCGCGCTCTCCGACCAACTCGTTCATGCGGCTGAAGAAGCCCTGCAGACGCGACTCGACCCTCGGCAGGATCTGACGAGCCTGCTGGAGCTTCTCGAGATTCTGGCCTTGGCCGGCCGAAGCGCGTGTGCCGACCTGCTCGAGGAACTCGCGCTGCTCGGCGAGCTTCTCACGGTACTTCTGGCGGACCTCTTGCTCTCGGACCATCGCATCATCGCCCATGCCCACGCGCTGGCGGGCGACCTCGACCTCTTGCTGGAGCGCAGCCTTCAGGTCGCGCAACTGCGAGACAAAAGCGCGCGCCTCGGCTCGCTCTTGCTCGAGCTTGCGCATCTCCTCGGCGGTGAAGTTGTGCTGGTCCGGGTTGTCGAGGTAATCGTCGATGGCGTCGAGCTGCTCGGTTTGGTTGTCGATCTCGAAGGTCACCTCGTCGAGGTTGCGACGAAGCTCGGTAAAACGCTCCTCGATGCGTCTGGCCCGCTCACGTACGTCGGCGCGCGATTTGGGCATCTCTTTATAACGCTCGCGAAGCTTCGAGACCTGCGCTTCGAGCCGCTCCCACTCCTGTTCTTGTGCGGGGGACATCTTCGAGGCCAAGACGTTATACTGCGCCTCGATCATATCCTGTCGCAGGCTGACCAGCCGGCTCTCGACTTCGACCGCCAGCGTCATGCCTTCGGCCAACGCCGGGAACGACTCGACGCGGGCGCCCGACTCCAGCCTGGCCTCCATCTGCTCGAGATCGGCGTAGGAGGCTTCGATGCTATCGCGCACTCGAGCCAGGTCGGAGACGGTGAGCTTGGCCTGGTCGAGCTCCTCGCTACCCTCGATCCACTGCTGGACCAGCCGGGGCATATAGCGCGGGCGTTCGCCGCGGATCTCCGCCTCGACCAACTCCTCGAAGAACGTGCGCAGATCTTGCTTTTGGTCGGTGAACTCCTCGAGCTCTTCTTTGACCGGGGTGAAGGAGCCGACCACGTCGTCGTAGGTGGCCTTGGCCTGCTCGTATTGCTGCAGGCGAAGGTGCAGGTCGGCCTTGAGCAGCTTGACCTTGGGCACGAACGTCGGGTCGGGGTTGGACAGGTATAAAAAGATGTCGGTGACTCGGCTGGCCGCCTCGTACTTCTCCTGGGCGATGAACGTCCACGTCAACTCGTAGAGCATCTGGTCGAAGTGGTCGCTGTCACGCTTGAGGCGCCCGTAGAAGTCGATCGCCTGCTCATAATCCTCTTGCTCGTAGGCGACGCGTCCCATGCCCAGGTAGGCCAGGTCGATGAGATTGCGCGCCTCGGGCGTGTCCGGCTCGTGGTCCTCGACGAGCTGCTCGAAGACCTGCATGGCGTTGTCGTATTGCTCTTCGGCCGCGAAGGTGATCCCGCGGAAATATCCCGCGCGAAGTGCGTACCGCGGGGATTTGCTTGCCTGTTGCAGGGAGCGACGCGCCTCGCCATAACGCTTTTGTTGGTACAGCGTCTTGCCGCGCACGTAGTGGACGCCCGGGCTCAGGCCGCTCTGGGAGTCGAGCGCGTCGTATAGGTCATCGACGCCCTGATAATCACCGGTGCGCGCGGCGAGCTCGAGCAGCCTCTTGACCGAATCCTGGTAGAAGCGGCCGCGGCCCCGGGAGACCACCTCGTTATAGTAGGTGCGAGCAGCCAGAAAGTTGCGCTGCTCGTAGAGGCTCTCGCCCAGCAGATACAGCGCCTCGCGGTAGGAATCGAGTTTCTCGGCGTCGGGGTTGTCGACGAGTCCGACGAAGAGGATCGAGGCGCGCGTATAATCCTCGAGCAGATAGGCCACTTTGGCGTCATTGAAGCGCGCCTCGATCTTGTATCGAGAGCGCAACAGCGCCGGCTTGAGGTAGCTCTGCTCGAGCTGCTTGATCTGCTGCTCGAGCCCGCGGGCCTGCTCTGCGTAGTCGTCGGGTCCCTGGGCGTTGGCCGAGGAGAGCCCGACGAAGAGCGTGACCACCACGACCAGCGAAGCGCCCAGCGCCCGGCACCCAGCCGGCAGGAGGCGTTCGAATCGTGTGGAAAATGTTTTTTGGGAAGCGTTCATACTTCAGGCATCACTGTGGCGAGTTCAACGTCCCCCGACGACGAGCCGGAAAGAGCTCTACTTCGAAGCGTTCTCATCATCCCCATCGGGGGCGTCACCGTCTGCTTTGGGCTGCAGGTCATCTCCGGAGAGCTTGACCGAGCTCACGACGCATTCGATGCCCGGGCGATCCTCATAGTCCGCCAGGGCGCCGCCCCGATCAATGAGGCGAATGGCGACCACAGAGCTACTTCCCTCTTGGGCGGTAAAGTCACACGAGTCTTTGATCGTGAACTTATAGTCGTCCATGTAGCTAAATAAGCCGAAGCCGGTGCCCTTGAGCTCGAGCATGATCGAGACCCGGTGGTTGCCCGGGCTGATCGATCCGTTGAACAACTCGATCTCCTCACGTTCGTCGAGGGAATCGTCGCTGGCCGACTCGTTGAAGACGCGAGAGCCGTCCAGCGAGTAGTGGACGCGCCGAAGCTCGTAGGCGCCGCCGAGGTCATTGGTGTGGGAGATGAGCGCGCGACTGCCGGAGAGGTTGCCGCTCAACACGGTTTCTTTGAGCAGGACGATGCGGCTCTTGGAGCGGAAGACTTTTTCCTTGAGGTCGTCGACCTTGGTCTCCAGCTCGCGGATGCGCACATCGTAGCCGTCCTCGGGGGCGTCGCCCTCATCGAAGCTGAGGCCCTCGATGCGGTCGGTGTCCATGCTCGCCTGCTTGGAGTCGTCGGTGCCGGGGTAATCGTCGCGAAGCGGCTTGCCGCCGGGACCGGTGCGGGGCTCGTCGGCTTCAGCGTCGCCGGCCTCGGCTTCGCCGGCTTCAGCGTCGTCACTGGCTCCAGCGTCGTCACTGGCTCCAGCGTCGTCGCCGGCTTCAGCGTCGTCGCCGGCTTCAGCGTCGTCGCCGGGCTGCTGGTCGGCCTCGGCCGCCTCGTCGGCCCCCTCGGGCGCTGATTGCTCGTCGGCCTCAGCCGCTTCGTCGGCGCTCTCCTCAGCTTCCTGCTCGCCCTCGGGCTGTGCCTCGGCTGGAGCAGAATCATCCTGAGAAAATGCTGTCTGACTGACCGTCAGTACCAGAAGCGATGCAGCCAAGACTGCGATGAATCGCGTTTTCATACAGAGGATCCCTTGGTCGAACAGACTGTGACGGAAGTAAATCGAACGCGCGTCCCCCGCGCCTTCGCCCCTTCGCTCGACGCCATTCAGCCATCCGACCCATGAACTTCAATTTCGAAGAGGCTGAGAGTGAAAGCGTACTCGACGAGGATGATGCATCCATTAGGCAACGTCAAGCAATTACCCCACTACATGCATCGCACAACCGGCACATCTTATGTATGTTGGGCGCAGATACATGCACCCAAGCACTTCCGGCGGCTGCGTTAAACCTCGTAGAGAGCCGAATATATAACAGCAAATATAAGCCGAGGCTACCATGGATAACAGTCACTATGCACGCATTCTGGACGAAATCGCCGCCCTCAGCCAAATCAAAGGGGAGAACCGATTCAAGGTTCGCGCCTATGAAAATGCCTCGCGTCTGATCGACAACCTCGGCGAGCCGCTCGACGCTCGGGTGGAGTCGAGCACCGTCGAGGAGATCTCGGGTATCGGCAGCAGCATCGCCGACGACCTGCGCCAGATCCACGAAACGGGCACCTGCGAATATCACTCCCAACTACTCTCGGAGCTCGATCCGGGCCTGCTCGATCTGCTGCGAATTCAGGGGCTTGGGCCCAAGCGCATCAAAAAAATCTATGAAGAACTCGGCGTCTCCACCCTCGAGGAGATGAAACGAGCTGCCGAGAATCATCAGGTCCAGGAGCTGTCCGGCCTGGGCAAAAAGACCGAGGAGAAGATTCTGGCCGAGATCGAGCGGCTCGCCAGCCACGCCGGCCGCACTCCCCTGCCCCAGGCACGCCGGGTGGCCGAGACGATGCGCGACGAGCTCGCCGAGCTCGACTCGGTCGAGCGCATCGAGATCGCCGGGTCGATCCGGCGCGGCCGCGAGACGACCGGCGACATCGATCTATTGGTCGCCACCGATGCTCCGGAGGAGGTCAGCGAGCGATTCGCCTCACTCAGCGAAGTCACCGAGGTGCTCGCTCAGGGCGACACCAAGACCTCGGTGCGCCTGGTCGGTGGGATGCAAGTCGACCTGCGCGTGGTCGACGCCGAGCAATTCGGCTCGGCGCTGCATTATTTTACCGGCAGCAAAGACCACCATATCCAGCTTCGCACTCGTGCGAAAAAGCAGGGCATGAAGATCAGCGAATATGGCGTGTTCCGAGATGACGAGGAAACCCCGATCGCCTCGCGCACCGAAGAAGAGGTCTTCGAGGCGCTGGGGCTTCCGTATATCCCGCCCGAGATTCGCGAGGCGCGCGGCGAGATCGAGGCCGCCGAGCAGGGCAACCTGCCCGATCTGGTCGAAGAGGACGATATCCGGGGCGATCTGCATATGCACACCACGGCCACCGACGGCCGGGCGAGCATCGAGGAGATGGCCGAGGCCGCCCGCGAGCTGGGGCTGTCCTATATTGCGATCACCGATCACTCCCAGGCGGTCACCGTCGCCAACGGCATGACCCCCGATCGCTTCCGCGAGCAGATCGAGCTGATCCGTGAGGCCAACGACAAATTCGACGACTTCGACATCCTGGCCGGCATCGAGGTCGACATCCTCAAGGACGGCTCGCTCGATATGGACCACGATCTATTGGCCGACGCCGATTGGGTGGTCGCCAGCGTCCACAGCTACTTCAATATGGAGCCGGCCGAGATGACCGAGCGGCTGCTCAGCGCGATGCAGACCGGGCTGGTCTCGGAGATGGGCCACCCGACCGGCCGGATGCTCGGCGGGCGAGACGGCTATCAATACGACTTCGATGCGATCCTGGAGGCGGCCGTCGAGTACGGCGTGGCCCTCGAGCTCAACGGCTCGACCGGCCGGCTGGATCTCAACGCCGAGAAGGCGCACATGGCCAAAGCCCGCGGCGTCAAGCTGGTCCTGGGCTCGGACGCCCACTCCACGCGCGGCCTGCAGGCGCTTCGCTACGCGGTCCAGCAGGCCCGGCGCGGGTGGCTGACGGCCGACGACGTGCTCAACACCAAGCCGGTCGACGAGCTGTTGGCCTCGGTACGACCGAATTTGAACTAAATGCCAAGAAACCAAGAAACCCTTAACCCTCAACCCTCAACCCTCAACCCTCAACCCTCAACCCTCAA
>CAYLTX010000084.1:0-28184 GCA_964386725.1 uncultured Bradymonadales bacterium
CCGAGTCGCCACCCGGCGACTCGGCGAGACGCACCCCCAGAGAGGGTCGCCGCTCCGCCACGTCCAACAAAACAATCATGGCGGATGTCCGCGGCTCTCACTAAGCCCGCGCCCGGCCACCCTCGCCGGCATTAGCAACGGAGGGCAGGCGGCGCTGTTCGACGCGCCAGTCGAAGGCCTCCGAGAAGGTGATGAACTCCTTGGCGAGTCGCAGAGGCCCTTTTTTGCGCAGGATCGCCAGCCCGAGGCCGCCCATGGGCACGCCCAGCGCGAAGAGCGCGCCGAAGACCAGCTCGTCGCCGAGCCGGCTGTGGGGGGCAGGTTGGCCGCGCAGCCGGCTGAGCAACGCGTCGAAGCTGTTGGCCATCAAATTGGCGGTGTTCATCAGGCGAGCGACCGCCTCGATCAGATCGCGGATGCGCGCGTCGAAATGATCGCCCAACTGGGTGTCGCGCGCATCGAGGCTGTCTGGATCGGCAAAATCTTGGGCTGCGCGCCGGCGCGCATAGACCACGGCCGCGCGCTTAGACGGCGCCATGGCGGGCGGCTCGAGCTCGGTCGCCTCGCGAAGATCCTCGTCGCTCAGGCCGGTCTCGCGCGCCCATTCGCTGTGCATGAAGCCGCACCAGCGACAGGCGTTCTCGTAGGCCACGCCCACCATGATCGCCTCGCGAAGCTCGGGCTCGATGCGCCCGCCCAGATAAACGGCCAGCAAGTCGTCCAGGTGGCCTAGCAGCCAGCCGAGATCGCGTCCGAAGCGGTCGAGCGTATAGGTCTTTTTGCGAAAGATCGCCGGTTGCCCGCCGGGTGCCCCGCGCGCGTCTCGTTTGAACATGCTGTCTCCTTGATTGACGACCAGCCCCGATTGACGATCAGATTGACCGCCGTGGGCCGAACATAAATCCGAACGGCCTGCGAACAACGCAGTGAGCGCGCGATCAGCGCCAGTTGGCCTGCTCGGTGCGGTCCCTATGCTCGGCGAGTTCGCGCTGCAGCTTGTGGTATTGGGCCAGGCGTGTCGCGGAGAGCTCGCCGTCTTCGAGCGCGGCGCGCACCTCGCAGCCCGGCTCGCCTCGATGCTCGCAGTCGCGAAAACGACAGTAGCTGGCGAGCTCCTCGATATCCTCGAAGACCTCCTCGAGGCCCTCTTCGGCGCCGAAGAGTTGGAATTCGCGCATGCCCGGGGTGTCGATGACGACGGCGCCGTCGGGAAGCTCGAGCAGTTGGCGGTGGGTGGTGGTGTGGCGGCCTTTGGCGTCGTCCTCGCGGATATGCTTGGTGAGCATCAGCTCGGATTTGGCCAACTTATTGACCAGGGTCGACTTTCCCACGCCCGACGAGCCCACAAAGGCCGCGGTGGTCGCCGGCTCGAGATAGGCGGCGAGGCGGTCGAGGCCTTCTTGTTCGGTGGCGCTGGTGACCACGACGTCGACATCGGGGGCAGATTCGCGAAGCTGAGCGACAAATGAGTCGCGCTCGTCGACCAGATCGGCCTTATTGAGCACCACGACCGGGGTCGCGCCGCCCTCGCGCACGGCGGTCAGGTAGCGCTCGATGCGCTTTAGGTTGAACTCCAGATTCAGCGAGGCGACCACAAATACAATGTCGAGGTTGGCGCCGATGACCTGGCAGTCGGTGGTCTCGCCGGCGGCCTGGCGCACCAGTTCGGTGCGTCGGGTGAGCTGATCGAGGATCTGGCCGGTCTTCTCGTCGGTCTCCCGAAAGACCACCCAATCGCCCACCGCCGGCCGGTCGAGCTCGGCGCTGAGGAATCGGCCGACCAGCTGGCCGCGCCGGCGCCCCACGGGGCTGAGCACCTCGAGCTGCATGCCGAAGTCGGCCGACACCCGCCCGGGCACCACACCCGTGTAGCCGGCATCGGCGACGACCCGGTCGAATTCCTCTCTATATGTCTCGTCGAAGCCGAGTGCTTCCAGCGCGTTCATCGTGGGTCTCTTTGGTTGCAAGTTGACACCATAAGAACGATGCAACGCGCCGTACTCTTCCGCATAAATGCCGTCGAGTCTAGATCAACTCATCAACTCCGGCAGACGCTCGCACAATTCCTGGGGCGAGGTCTTGGCCAGGTCTTTGGGGATCTCGCAAATGGTCGCCTTCTCGACGGTCGTGGAGGCCGCGTCGCGATACATCCCCAAAAACTTCGGGGGCGCAGCGACCACCAACTCGTCGAAGCGGCCCTCGTGCAGGCCTTTTCCGACCCGCTCGGCCAGCCGCTTGGCGAAGGCGCGCGCCTCGTGGGTCTTGGGCTCCTCGGTGGGCTCCCAGCCACTCTTTCCTCCGACTGCTTTACCCGAGCCGGTACGGTCGTGGAAGCGGCCGGGGCGGTCGGTCTCCAGCTCCTGGTTTCTGGCGCGCGCCGCTTCGTTGCCGAGCTTGTCGATGAGCTCCAGCGGTCCAAATTCGAACTCGTCCGGGGCGCTAAAGGTCCGTTTTCCCTCGAAGAGACGTGCGCGACTGGCATCTGCCACTAAGATCCACATAGACATGACTCCTTCTCGCTCGAAGTAATACCCCCGTCGCCCAAATATAAGCTTTGAGGCGACGCGCGCCGAAGCTGGCGCTGCTCGTCACAAATTCGCGTCCCAAGAATAAACGCGGCTGCAGCAATGTCATCCGCTTGGCGAAATTTTTTCGAATCAGCCCATACATTGCCCGCAATTACCGCACTCCTCGCCGAAGCTGGGTTGGCTGCCGAAGTGGGCGAGCAGCGCGGCCTGGTAGCAATCGCGGGTGGCGGCGTAGTCGGTGATATCTCGGATCTGCTCTTTGGCGATGTGGCGGCGGTCCTCGATGCGGTCGAAGTCGACGCGCAGGTCGAGCGGGGCGGCCTCGTCGAGCACCTCGACCTGGCCGCGCTTGTGGCGGATATGGCCGGCGCGCCGGAGCAGGTCGAGGCTGGCGTCGACGATCATCGGGGGCAGCTTCTGGCCGCGGCCTCGCGCGGCCTTGGCGATCTGGCCGGCGGTGGTCTCGTGCTCGCCCAGGCCGAGCGATTGCAGGTGCAGCCACACGCGAATGAGCTGCATGCGCAGCGGGTAGGCGTTGTCGGCGAACCACTCGTGGACGCGCATATCGGAGCGCTTATAGAGCAATAAGCAATCGGCCGGCTCGCCGTCGCGGCCGGCGCGGCCGGCCTCCTGATAATACGCCTCGACGCTGCCGGGGGCGTTGTAGTGGATGACCGCCCGCACGTCCGGCTTATCCACGCCCATGCCGAACGCGTTGGTGGCGACCATCACCGCCAGCTCGCCGCTCATCCACCGGTCTTGGGTCTTGGTGCGGTTCTTGGAGGACATCCCGCCGTGGTAGCAACCGGCGTCGACACCGGCGTCGGCGAGCATCTTATGCACCGATTTGACCTGCTTTCGGGTGGCCACGTACACGATGACCGACTCGCCGGCGTGCTTGTCGACCATCTTTCGTACACGGCCGAGCTTGGCACGCTTTGACTTGGCCTCGAAGACGTCGAAGTACAGGTTGGGCCGCTCGAAGCCGGTGACCAGCACATCGTCGAGGCTCATACCGAGCTGCTCGACGATGTCCTTTTGAACGAATTCGGTCGCCGTGGCGGTCAGCGCGACAGTCTGCGGGTCGCCGAAGCGGGCTCGCACCTCGGCCAGGCGCCGGTAGTCGGGCCGGAAATCGTGGCCCCACTGGCTGATACAATGCGCCTCGTCGATGGCCAGAAGCCCGATCTCGACATCGGCGAGCGCCTCACAAAAGGTCGGGCTGCGAAAACGCTCTGGCGCGACGTAGACGACTTTATAATCGCCCAGATACATCCCCTCGATGCGGCGTTGTTGCTCGGCGCGCGACATCGACGAGTTGATATCGCAGACCGGCAAGCCGGTGGCCGCCATCGCGTCGACCTGATCCTTCATCAGGGCGATCAGCGGCGAGACGACCAGCGTCACGCCCTGGGTGAGCGCGCCCGTCAGTTGGTAGACGAGGCTCTTACCCGAGCCGGTCGGCATGACCACCAACGCGTCGCGGCCGCCGAGCAGGTGCTCGACGACCTCGCGCTGGCCGTCGCGAAACCCCTCGAAGCCGAAGATCTCCCGCAGCGCCTCATCGGCGGTCTCGGCGAACGGCGCCAGCGCGGTGGGGCCGAGCGGGCGTAAGATGTCGGGGGTGGCGTCGAGCGTCATGATGTCGGAATCTCGGGAGTCTGGGGCTGCGCGCAAGCCTATCACCCGAGATGGTGACATCACCACCCGCGTCTAAAACCAGGAGCGCACCATCGTCGCCTCCATAGGCCCTTGCGCGCGGCGATACTCGGCGGCGAAGTGCTTCGCGCCCCGAACACCGTCGCGTTCGAGATCTTCCTCGAGTTGCTCGACGCTATTGGCGTCGTGGTGCTCGATGACCTGGCCTTCCTCATCGGTGACGAGGACGCCGCCGTCGTCAGCCTCGCTGGCCGCGCCCAGGAATCCACCGTCACCGTCGCGCACCACCAGGCTGTCGCCGCGGCCGTCGAGGATGAATTCCCGGTCGGGCTGTCCGTCTTCGACAATACGGACGTGCACGTGCCTCTTGCCCAGCCGGGTCATCACCGCCTTGCGATCATCGGACAGCTCGACGACCTTCTTTTCCACCGGCGTCTCACCATCCTCGGTCATCATCGGCTCGCCGCTCCAAAACTCCAGCGAGTTGCCCACGAAGAGGTCGACGACCACCGCCGCCCCATAGACGGGAATGACCGTCAGCCCCAAAAAGACCAACCATTGGACGTATTTATTCGACGAGACGTCCTTATTGATGTCCCAGACGGTCCGCGCGAACGGAAACGTGCCAAAGCAGCCCGTCGACAGCGTTACACCGAAGATCAAACTTCCAGCCAGTCCAAGCGCGCAGAGTCTCTTGCTCATGAATTTCATCATCACTCTTTCCCCCGTGATTGAGTTGAGGTTCTTGTGGTGCAGCCACATATTAGAACCAAACCACGGACTCGAGTGAGGCAACACGCAGCTTGCTAGCCGGGGTCCGTTACTCGGCGTCGACGAGCGTCTTTAGCCACGGAAGATCGTGGGTGGTGCCGAACCACCAATTATATTTGCGCGCCGGGGTCAGCCGCCACTCGGGGCCGTTGCGCTCCAAGTAGGCGTCGTCGCCGGGTCGGTGCCACTTGGCCAGCACGGTCTGGCAGGACTCAAGGAGCTCCTCGGCCACCGTCTGCTCCGAGGCCATGTCTCGGCCCAGAAGCTGGCCGGCGACGACTCCGCGCAGGACCAACGTGGCCACGTCGCAGGTGTGCTCCCAGTCCTCCCACGGCCCGGCGACCCCCTCTGAGGTGGCCGAGTACTGGCTGGAATACAGATACTGCGGCAGCCGAGCATCCCAGAGATCGGAGCCCTCACTGACGTCGCCGCTCTCGTCCTGGGCGATGTAGGTGCCATGCTCGGCCACCGACTCGGCGATGTCCGCCAAGATCTCCAGCGCACGCTGGTCTTCGGTGAGCCGATAGTAGCGCCACAGCGGCTCGGCCAGCAGCGCGGTCATCCACGGCGAGCAGACCGGCGTGAGCGCGTCGTCGTAGCGATTCCACTCGTGGTGCTTGAAGTCATGGACCAGGCAGCCATCGGCCGGGTAGTCCCCCGGCGGATCGGCGATATGGTCGGCCATCTGCTCGACGTAGGCGTCGAGCTTGTCGCGATAGGCGGCCTCTCCGGTATACTCCCAGGCGGTGAGGTGGGCGGCGAAGGCGTACGCCTGGTGGCGCTCGGTCCAGATATGGTTGGCTCCCTTGCTCGGGTCGTAGGCCCCGGCCGAGCCGTAGGTGTGCTCCCAATAGCTGTCGCTGATCGCGTCCGAGACCGCGCGCACCGCGTCTTCGGCCTCCGCCGGCCCCTGCTTGGCCGCCCCGACTACGAGCCGATCCAAGAGCATGGGCAGGCCGTAGCTATATTTATGGTCGCCGTAATTGACGTCCTTGAATCGGAATTGGCCGCGGATATTGGCATTTTGCGAGTCGGCCGGATCGCTGGCGTTGTCGCGCTCGATATTCAGCGCATAGTACTGGCTGGCCCGGTGAGCGTGGCGCAACCACTTGACCTCGCCGGTACGAAAATAAACGCCCCACAGCGCCGAGGCGCGGTCGAAGAGCCAGGAGCCGGTGTCCAGCGAGCCGGTGTCCTCCCAGGTGTCCGGCTCGTAGTCGACCAGGTCCTCCTCGCTGACCGCATCGGGGACGTCGTTGACCATGGTGCGGGAGTAGCCCTTCAGGGCCTGATCGAACCACCCCGCCTCGGTCCAGTCGTCGACCGGCCGAGTGCGCGTGCGCAGCTCCGAGATCGATAGCCACTCCGGAGGCAGCGTAGCGTAGACGGTCGGCTCCAAGATCTCGGTGGTCGAATATTCGGCCTCGTCGACGCCGGACGAGTCGATGGGCGCCCAGGTGTCGACGACGTCGATGGGGCCGCCCAGATCTGCCTGCCGAGGGCCGCCCCAGCGCATCTCCAGGGTGACCGGGTCGGCGTCGGCGAAGGTGTGGCGCAGGCTCACCCGCACCGAGCGAATGCTGCTGGGGCTCCCACCAGCCGGGTCGTGCCACTGTCCGACCACCGCCGTGTCGATGGCGACCTCGTCGTCCCCGTCGTGCAGGCTAACGCTGCCGGCGTCGGTCAGCCATCCCTTCGGGAACGGCACCGCGAACACAACTGGGGTATCCTCCCCCGGCGAGACCGCCCCCTGGGGATGTAGCGTCACCTCGACGCGACCTTCATAGTCGTCGGTCGGGTAGCTGAAGTCACCGGGATCGGGGTCCGGCCCACTATCGGGCGACGTACCGCCCGTGTCGTGATTGGCCGCGTCCCGGCCGGTGTCCGCCTCGGGCGCATCGGTGTCGGCGGCCGTATCTGCCGCCGTATCTGCCGCCGTATCTGCGGCCGCGTCGGTAGCGGCATCAGCCTCTGAGATATCGCCCTGGGTGGGCTGGGAGGGGGAGTCACCGTCACAACCTCCCAGCACCAGCATCACCAAATATAGCGCCAACCACATATTCGACTTCTTATTCATCGTTCGTCCCTTGTCGGTGCACCGGTGCTTGGCGGCGCGTCTCAATTGATGCGATTCACCTTCGCCATCTCCGGGTTTAGCAACTTACGCATGTCTCAGTGAATTCGTCGGCGCCCACGTCGAAGCCGCCCGCGGCCGGGCGCGGTGTGCCCTCGAAGTCGACGTCCGGAGCGAGCTTTTCTTGGTAGACAGCCACACCGGCGTCGACCGCCACGCTGTCGTGCTGCAGTCGAAAATCGGCCGTCGCCGGGTCGACAAATCCGACCTCATCGCGGGAGGCCAGGTTCAAATTCGAGCTCGGATCGACCTGATTGGCTCCCACCTCGTCGATAAGATCGCGGTCGCCGATCATCAGGTTATTGAAGAAGACGTTGTCGCGGGCGTCGTCGGTAATCCGCACACACGCAAGTCGCGGCTCGATGAGCGTGTTATTGGATACCACCAACTCACTGGTGCCGTTGCCGCAATCTGGCTCGTCGGTCAGGTGGATACCGGCCGCCCCGCCGCCGTGACCGTTGTCGTAGACGAAGTTATTGATGACGTATCCGCCGCGCATCGAGGCTAGACTCATGCCCTTGAGCCGGTTGTCATGGACGCGATTGCCCTCCACGGTCGCCCCGTCGATGACTCCGTCTCCGCCGGCATGACAGTCGCCGTTGAAGTGGATGCCGATCGAATTGTTGTCGTAGACCTCGTTGCGCCGCACGACCGGGTTATCGGAGACACTTCGGCTATTGGACACGTAGATGCCGTGCTCGTCGGCCGCACCGAAGATCTCGTTGTCGGCGATCACTACGTTGGTGGCGAAGCCGGTGAATACCCCCCATTTGCCGTTGGGCCCGACGGTGTTGTTGGTCACCCGTGTTCCGTCGCTCTCGATGACGGCCACGCCGGCGCGCGGGGCCGATTCGATGGTGAACCCGTCGATGACCAGGTGATCGTGACCGGAGACGGCGACGACATCCCGTGACGACTGCGGGCCGGTGGTGTCCAGGACCACATCGTCTGCGGTAGCCAGGAAGGTGATCGGGGCGTCGCCGGTGCCGGATCGCTGCGAGGCAAAGCCGGCGTAGCGGCCGGCCCCGACCAGCACGACATCGCCGGGGCCCGCCTCGGCAGCGGCCTTCTGGAGCGTCGCCCAGGGTTGGTCGGACGTGCCGGGGTTGGCGTCGTCTCCGTCTGCGGCGACGTAATAATACACGCCCGTCTGCGAGGGTCTGGCCACGTAGACCTCGGTGCTCGCCTGCGCGGCTTGGCCGTCGGTGTCCCGGGCGACCGCGGTGATGTGATGGACCCCGCCGGCCACCCCGTCGAGCGACCATTCGAGCGACCACTCGAGGTCGGAGTCGCGCTCGGTGACCGTGCCGATCGGAGACTGGTCGACCCGGAATACGACTTCTTCGACACCCTCGTTGTCGCTGGCCTCGGCGCGCAACTCCACGGCGTCCCCGGTCAGCGTCTGGCCGAGCTCGGGCGCCAACAACTCCACCGTGGGCAGTTGGCCGACGGTGTCAGCGTCTGCGTCATCGCGGCCGCCATCTTCACCGGGTGCCGACAGACACTCGCCCTGGACACACTCGCCCGAAGAGCAGTGCTCATCGCGACGGCACTCGATGGCGCGCTCCATGCAACGGCGCCGCTGGTCACATCGAAGATACAGATCCGCCTGGGGATCTTCGAAGACCCGGCAGTCGGCGTCGACGACGCATTCGTTGACGTCCTCGAAGAGCACACAGCCGGCAGGTATCGCGCCGACAACAAAGGCAAGGCCGGCGATCGCCAGCGTCACCTGCATCGGACCCAGGTTTGACCACTTCATTTGTCGAAGAAATCGAAGGGACATCGACAGCTCATATCCATAGACTTAGACGTGTCTTGCCATTCACTGTCCCCAATCGCCCCGCTCGCAGACAACTGACAAAAGCTGACATTTGCGGAGGGGCGAGACGGGGCGCTTGCTTTGAAGCGAACGGGCAGGAACCCTAGGGGAGTCAATGATCGACGTCCTCAGCAGAAACGACTCCCTCGGCAACCATGCAGTGGAAGGACGAATTACAGCAGCTCACCGCGCCTGGCGGGAGCACCGAACCATCGACCTCGCCGGCCGCCGGAGAGCCGCCGCTTGGCCGGGAGGCCGAGCTGGCCGAGCTTCGCGATCGACTCGGTGCGCCGGGGGCTCGAGTCCTGGTCTGCGGGCCTCCGGGTGTCGGCAAGACCCGCCTGGCCCGCCAGATCGCCGGGGAGTGGGCCGCCCGTCCGGACGCGAAGGTAGGCTGGGTCGACGCATCCGCAGCCACCGACACATCGACCGCGATCCTCGAGATGGCCGCCGCCCTCGGGCTGGATATCGGCGGGCGCACCAGCAAAGAGCTACGCGCAGCGCTGAGCAACGCGCTGCGCGAGCACTCCGACGACCTGATCGTCCTCGACGGGTGTGACGCCGGCTCCCAGGCGCACCAACTGGCGGCCAGCCTCGTCGAGGAGGCCCCGAAGACCCGGTTTTTGCTCACGACGCACACCTGTCGCGACATCGACGGCTGCTCGACCTTGCAGGTGGAGCCGCTCGATCTGGACGCCTCCGTCCGATTGATGCGAGCCCGTGCCAGGGGCCCGGTCGTCGAACTGCACACCGGCGCCGCGCGCCGAAGTCTCGAGAGGCTCGCGGCCGCCGTCGATCGCCTGCCCCTGGCTCTCGAATGGCTCGGCAGTCGCCTGGAGGTCTGGCGGCCCGAAGAATTATGCGACCATCTCGACCAGACCCTCGAGGCGATCGTGGCTGCCGGAGTCGAAGGCCCGTCGCGCAGCATCGAGCTGATCTGGCGCGCCCTGCCCGCCGAGGTACGCGCCACGCTCGAGGCGCTGTCGATATTCGCCGGGGCGTTCTCGGCCGCAGCGGCCGGTGCCGTCGCCCAATCCGGCGACCAGACCGGCGACCAGACCGGCGACGCCGTCGCCACGCTCGAGCCTCTGCTCCAACGCCACCTGCTGCGCCGCGTCCCCCAGGCCGGCGACGCGCGCTTCAAGCTGCTCGAGGTCATGAGCGTCCGGGCGAGCCGCTCGCTCGAGCACCCCGATCATCGTGAGCGCGCAGTCCGGCTCCGGCGGCGATTCGTCGACTATTATGTGGCGTTCGCCCAGCGCCAACGCGACGGCCTGCGCGATGCCACCGCCCACCGGGCGCGCCGCCGACTCCTCAGCGAGCGCCACAACCTGGAGCGGGCTTTCGCGCTCGCGCGCCACACCCGCCCCGCCGACGCCGCACGTCTGGCGATCGCGCTGGGCAAGCTCGGCGAATACCTTCCGACGGATTTCTTGGCCCCGAAGCTCGAATTCGCCGTCGAAGCCACCGAGGCATGCGACGCCCCGGAACTGCGAGCCGACGCCTTGCTCACCCTGGCGATCAGCGACTTCGACGAGGACCAAACCCTCGCCCTCCGGCGATGCGAGGACGCGCTCGCCAGCCTCGCCAGCCTCGACAGCCTCGACAGCGCCGACGCTCCCGCCCTGCAGCGCGAGGTGCGCCTGTATCTGATTCGGATGGGCGCCGGGGTGGTCCCCGACGAGGAATTATTGCAACGCTGTGACGATCTCGACCGTCGGCTCGAAGGCGCCGACGAGCCGCGCTTCGAGGGGCTCGTCGCGCTGGCACGCGGCGATATCGAGGATCGCCTCGGCCGCTGGGACGCCGCGCGCCGACACTTCGACGAGGCGCTCGCCTCGTTGCGCAAACACGCCGAGCCGGGCATCCAGGCCGACGCCCACGACTCTCTGGGCGTGCTCGAGGCCACTCAGGGGCGCCTGGACGCGGCGGCCTTTCACTTCCGAGAAGCCCACCGGTTGCACGAGGCGGCCAGCCAACGACGTTCGGCCGCCCTCGCCTTGGAGCACCTGGCGACCCTGGCCTACGAACGAGGTCAATACGACGAGGCCATCGCCCGCCAGCGCGAGGCGCTCGAGATGCATCGACGCCTCGGCAACCACCGCTTTGCCGGCAGCGCGCTGGTCAGCCTGGCGTGTATGGAGTTCGCGGTGGGAGCGCACGAACCGGCCAAAGAGGCCTGCCGGCGCGCGTTGATGATCTGCAAAGAGACCCACCAGAGGCTGTATCTGGGCCAGGCCCACGGCTGCTTGGGGAGCATCTTGCTGGTCGAAGGAGCCCTAGAAGAAGCAGACGAGCACCTCATTCGGGCCCTCGAATTCAGCCGCGAGCACGGCAGCGGACCCTTTGAATGTCGTTTTCTGGCCTTTGTCAGCGCGCTCCGAGCCCTGCAGGGACGGGTCGAAGAGGCGCGCCGGGCCCTCGAGCAGACCCGACGCCTGGCCGACGAGCTCGGCCTTCCGCCGCTGGCTGCCGTGATTGAGTACGTCGAGGCCATCGTGGAATTGGCCCGGGCGCGCCGGCTCTCGCGCCACGGCTCTGCCGGCGAGGCGCGCGCCAGGCTGGCCTCGGTCCCCGACCTGCCCGGCCCCGATGACTCGTCCGTGGCCGCCGACCAACTCACCCTGGCGAAGCTGCTCCGAGCCCAGCGCCAAGAGTTGCGCGCAGCGATCGACACCGAGCCGGCCGCCGACGTCCTGCACATCGGCAGCAACGGCCACTGGTTCGAGTGGGCCGGCCGGCACGTCGACCTCTCCCGGCGGCGCGCCTTGTCGCGCATCCTGTACGAGCTCGCCCGCAGCCGCATCGACCGGCCCGGCGAGCCGCTGGAGGTCTTCGACCTCGTCGAAGCCGGCTGGGCCGACGAAACGCTGACCCCCGACGCGGCGCGCAACCGCGTCTACACCGCCGTGCGCCGCCTGCGTAAAATGGGACTCCGCCACGTGCTGGTGACCCGCGCCGACGGCTACCTCCTCGACGAGGACACTCCCCTGCGGCTGGACTCCTGAGCCCTCCACAAATCACAAATACGGCCAATTGGAGTCGCTCGACTGGTTTGTTCGAAAGCAGGACGGTCGTTGGCGATTGGAGCGCGCCGCGTTCACTTCACGCCGCGCGAAACCTCAGCGCCCAGCGCGTGCCGATGTCGCAGGGCTGGAGCTCCAACGCCCCGCCTTGCTTTCGCATCAGCCGCTCAGCGATGTACAGCCCGAGGCCGTGACCCTTGCGGGAGTGGGCAGTGAACGGAACAAACAGCTCGTCGATCTCATCGACGTCGATACCGTCACCGTCGTCCTCGACCCTCAAGACGACCTGCTCCGTGAGCCCGGAGGTGCCCAGCGGCTGGACATCGCGCTCGAGCGACAATCGCAGCTTGGCCGCCTGACTGTGCTCGACGACGTTGCTCAACAGATTGTCGAGCAGTCGCGCGCACGCCAGCTTGTCCCCCCTGACACAATACGGATCGTCGAGGTCCTCCAGGCGCAGGTCGACGGCGATCCCGGCATCGGCGATCCGGCCGCCAAAGCGGCTCAGGCTTTCATTGACGACCTCGGACAGCGAGACGCGCGCCGCGACGATCTGCTCGCTCTGGGTGCGCGCGGCGCTCAGCAAGCGGTCGTACAGGCCGCTGAGGCGTCGGGCATCGCCCAGGGCGCGCTCGAGGGCCTCGCAATATTCATCACCGCTGCGCTCGCGGCGAAGGGTCAGCTCGAGCTCGCCCTGCAGCGCCGTCAGCGGCGTGCGCAGCTCGTGGGCGGCCTCGGCGATAAACCGGTTTTGAACCTGGACCATCCGGTTCAGCCGGGTGACCAGGTCGCGCACCGTCGCGGCCAGCGCGGCCAATTCCGCCGGGGCGGTCTCGGAGATGGTCAGACGGCGATGCAGCTCCGCGCCGTCGAGCTCGGCGGCGCGCTCGGTGATCTGCTCGCAGGTCTCGCTGAGCTTGCCAAGGTCGGCGCTGAGCCTGCGCGACACCAGCCAAGCGGCCAGCGAAATCACCCCGAATAGCATCGCCAGGAGCACTGCCAGCACCGCGGCTGTACGGTAAAATGAGCCGTGAACCACCTCGTCGGGAACCCCGGTCACGAAGACAAGCGGCGAGCCGTCGGGATGTCGGGCCACGAACCACGCCGCGCGCAGCTTGGGCTCGGCGAGATTATCGGTGTGAAACAGACGATGGTCGCCGAGTTCGAGGCGCCGATCGCACCACTGCGTGGGCACCCGCTCGGTGGTGACGTTGCTCGTCGACGCCAACACCTCGCAGTCCGCGTCGAAGGCCAACGAGTACTTCTCGACCCGTTCTCCGCGCAGCGTCGGCAGCATCACCGAAGTGTCGTGGACGTGCACCCCGTGTTCGACCTCGTTGATCACCCCGTCGGCCTCGGTGCGCACCATCTGCAACAGCATCTGGCCGACCTGGGCGTGAAGCTGGTGGTGGAAGGTGTACAGCAGCGCGCCGGCGAATAGGACGATGGCCACCCCGGTCATCGAGGTGATCGTGGTGATGACCACCCGGCCCATCGAGGGCCGGGGGGTGTCGGAAGGCTCACTCACCGGCGACCTCCTGTTGAGCACGCAGCCGATAGCCGCGCCCGCGCACCGTCTCGATGACCGACGCGTCGTTGTCTGGCAGATCGTCGGCGTCGAGCTTGTTGCGCAGATAGCGCACGTATACGTCGACGACGTTGGTGGTGGGATCGTGAGACAAACCCCAGACCCTGTCGAGGATGCGCCCGCGGCCGAGGATCTCGCCGCGATGCTTCAGGAAGTGGTCGAGCAGTGCGAACTCGCGCCCGGTCAGCTCGAACTCCTCGCCGCCCCGCGACACCGAACGGCTGCGCAAATCAACGCTCGCCTCACCTACCTGCACCGTATGCGGCGAGCTTCCGCTGCCCTGGGCCCGACGGGTCTGGGCGCGAAGCCGAGCCAAGAGCTCCTCGAAGCTGAACGGTTTTTCGATATAGTCGTCGGCGCCCGAGTCCAGCGCCAGGACCGTGGCGTCGACGCCGGTGCGCGCGGTCAACATGATCACCGGCGAGCTCATCCCGGCCTCGCGCCAGCGGCGCAGCACCGTCAGCCCGTCGGCGTCGGGCAGCATCCAGTCGAGCAGGATCACGTCGTAGGGCTGGGCCAGCCCCTGGTCCTGGGCGGCCTCGGCCGTCTCACACAAATCGACCTGGTGTCCCTCCTCGCGCAGCCCGCGATACAGGAATTGGCCGACGCGGGGGTCGTCTTCGACTACGAGTACGAGCATGAGATCACTTCGATTCAACAGGATCGGCTTCCAGAGCGTCGTCCCCAGAGCCCTTGATGAAACGGGCATATAACGTCGGGACGACCACGAGCGTGAGCAGCGTGCTGGTGACCAGGCCGCCGATGACCACTGTCGCCAGGGGCCGCTGGACCTCGGCGCCCACGCCTGACTGCAACGCCATCGGAAGGAAGCCAATTCCGGCGACGAAGGCGGTCATCAGCACCGGCCGAAACCGCTCGGTGGCGCTGAGCCGGGCTGCCTGGCGGGCGTCGACGCCGCTGTCTTGCAACTCCTGGGTGCGACTGAGCAGCACGATGCCGTTCATCACGGCGATGCCGAACAGCGCGATCAACCCCACGATGGCGCTCATCGACAGGGGCAGCCCGCGCAGCCACAACACGATGATGCCGCCGCTGGCCGCCACAGGCACGTTCAAAAAGATCAGCAGCGCGATGCGCCAGCTTCGAAAAGCAAGGTACAGCACCCCGAGGATCAGAAATAACACGATCGGCAACGACACCGCCGTGCGGGAGGCCGCCGCGCGAAGCTGCTCGTACTTTCCGCTCCACTCCAGCCAGTAGCCGTCGGGCAGATCGATCTCGGCGATCTCGGCCTGCGCCTCCTGGACGAAGCCGCCGAGATCGCGGCCGCGCACATTCGCCTCGACGATGAACCGACGGCTATTGGCCTCGCGTTCGATGATCGCCGGGCCGGTGACACGGCGCACCTGGGCGAGTTCGCCCAAAGACACCGAGCCGCCCGTAGGCAGGGTGATGGGCAGGTCTTCGAGCGGGAAGTCACCGGGATAATCCAGCTTGACGACAATGGCGTCGCGGAACTGACCGCGGCGCACGGTCCCCACCACGGTGCCTCGCTGAATGCCCTCGACGACCCCCATGAGGTCCTCGGCGACCAGCCCGTATCGGGCCAGCTTGGCCGGGTCGACGTCGACCTCCAGGTTGGGCACCCCCTCGACCGCCGGCGGGGTGACGTCAGCGGCGCCGGGCACCTCTTCGAGCTTGGCGGCCACCTCACCGGAGATCTCCAGAAGCTCGTCGAGTTCGGGGCCGAATACCTTGACGCCGACGTCGCTGGTGATCCCCTCGAGCATCTCGTTGAAGCGCATCTCGATGGGCTGAGTGAAGGTCAGCGCCGCCCCCGGGGCCTCGGCCTCGAGACGTGCGGCGATCGCCTCGACCAACCCCTCCTGGGTCTGGGCAGTCGTCCACTGGTCGCGCGGGGCGAGCTTGACCAGGATATCGGACTCCTCCATGCCCATCGGATCGGTGGCCAGGCCGGGTGCGCCCGTGCGGCTGGCGACGCGCTCGACCTCGGGAAACTCGCCGATGATCTTTTCGATGCGCGTGGCCTCCTCGAGGGCCTTCTCGGGGCTGATCGACGGCAGCCGCTCGGTCTGCACGACGATGTCGCCCTCCTGGAGCTGGGGGACGAACTCGACGCCCATATTGACCGCGAGCACCACGCTGAGCACCAGCGCGCCGAGGGCGGTGAGCACAGGCACCGCCGGCTTGTCCATCGCGTGGTCGAGCAGCGGCTTATAAAGACGGCTGAGCCGGTCAGCCAGCCACGTCCTGTGCTCTCCTTTGGGCTTGATGAACAGCGACGCCGCCGCGGGCACGTAGGTGTACGACAGGAACAACGCCGTGCTCAGCGCAAGCAACACCGTCAGCGCCATCGGGCGGAACAGCTTCCCCTCGACGCCCCACATCGTCAAAATCGGAATGTACACCAAGATCAAGATGCCCACCGCGAAGAGCACCGGCCCGGCGACGCTCTGGGCCCGCTCGACCATCGCGCGCTGGCGCTCCTGTTTGCTCAACTCCTTGCCCAGATGCAGCGCCACGATACTCTCGACGACCACGATGGTGCCGTCGACGATCAGCCCGAAGTCGATCGCGCCCAGCGACATCAGGTTGCCCGAGAAGCCCAGCGCGTTCAGCCCCAAAAACGCCCCCAGCATCGACAGCGGGATGACCGAGGCGACCAGCAGGCCCGCGCGTAGATCTCCCAGGAGCAACAGCAGCACCAGGATTACCAGCACACCGCCTTCGACCAGCGACTTGGTCACTGTCGACAGGGTGTTGCCCACCAGTTTCTTGCGGTCGTAGACCACGCCGATCTCGACACCCTCGGGCAGAACCTGCTCGATCTGGCCGATGCGCTCGCGGATGTCGTCGACCACGCCGAGCGCGTCGGCGCCGGACAGCAATTGGGCGACGGCGAACAACCCCTCGCCCTCGGCGTCGGCCGAGCCGAGCCCGACGGTCAGCGCCCCGGACTCCTCGATGAGGGCGATGTCGCGCAGATAGACCGGGTCGTGCTGGGAGGCCACCGCGATCGCGCCGACCTCTTCGGGCGTGGTCGGGTTGGCGATCGAGCGCACCAACACCTGCTCGGGCCCGGCGACCACTGCCCCACCGGCGGTCAGCCCCAGGTTGCTCTTGATGGCCGCGCCGACCTCGCCGACGCTCAGGCCGTGAGCGGCGAGCTTGTACGGGTCCAGGCGCACGTCGATCTGAGGGTCTCCGCCGCCCCAGGCGTTGACCTCGACGATGCCGTCGACTGCCAAAAGCCGCGGCTGGATGTCGCGCTGGAAGATGCGATCGACCTCGTGTTTGGTGTGCCTGTCGCTGGTGATCGTAAACTGGAACACCTCCCCCAGCCCCGTCGCCGGCGGGCCGAGCTCGGGCTGGCCGGCGGCCTCGGGGATGGCGTCGCGGGCGCCGTCGAGACGCTCCTTGACCAGCTGGCGGGCGTGCCACAGATCGGTGCCGTCCTCGAAGACGACCGCGATCGAGGAGATGCCGGTGCGCGACAGGCTGCGAAGCTCCCGGACCCCGGGCACGCCGCTGAGCTCGCGCTCGATGGGCAGCGTCACCAGCAATTCGGTCTCCTCGGCGGCCATCCCCGGCGAGGCGGTCACGACCTGGACCTGCACGTTGGTCAGGTCCGGGAAGGCGTCGAAGGTGACGAAGCGCAGCGAGAAGATCCCCAGCGCCGCGAACGCCACGACCCCCAACAGCACGAATAGGCGGTGCTCGACGCTCTTTTCGATGATCTTTTCGAGAAGCCACATGACGACAATCCTCTAGCAATCGGACACAATTCGAACCCGCCGGCCTTTCCTCAGGCCCCCCGGGCCTACTCGAGAGCCAACCGGCTCTTGAGCAGAAACGCCCCCCGCGAGACGACCCTGGCGCCGACGGCGAGGTCTTCGGCATAGACCAACAAGTCCCCGCCAACTTGGCCGCGCCTTTCGACGGCGACAGGCGTGGGCAGCTCGCCGTCGGCCTCGACGAAGACATGGGGCTGGCCGCCCAGCTCGGTCACCGCCAGACGAGGAACGAGCACGACGCCCTCGGGGGCCGGGACGTGCAGCGTGGCCAGGCCGGCCGCGCCTACGCGTAGCAAACCCGGTTGCGCCGTGGAGTCGGCGGCGGGCCGAAAAAAGTGCGCCTGGGTGCGACTGTCGGCGTCCAACGACGCGGACCGGCGCACCAGATCCATCTCGACCGGCTCGGCGCCCGGGGCGGCGGCGTTGGGCGCGAACGCCACCGAGTAGTCGGCCTCCGTGCGGGCCAGCAGACGCTCGGGGACCTCGACGCGAAGCTCGGCGCGGCTCACCTCGAGCAGCTCGACACACGACGACTCGGCCCCGTACAGCCCGCCCGGGGTGCATGTGACCTCGCCGATCCGGCCGGCCATGGGTGAGACCCAGCTCCAGGCGTTGCCGTTCTCGGACTCGAGCTGCCCGCTCTTGCGCACCCGCAGCTGACGGCGCACCGCGCCCAGCTGGGCTCGCGCTTCGGCCAAGGACAGCTCGGCCTGTTCGACCGCGCTGATCGCGGCGACCCCGGCCGCGACGTCCTCGCGGCGGGCCTGGACGTATTTCTGGCGCTCGCTGACCACCCGTGACAGCTCCGCGGCGGTGGCCTCCAGGTCGGTCAACTCCGGGCTGACCAACGTCGCCAGCGCGTCGCCGACCTCGACCTGATCGCCGGGGGCGACCTGCCACTCGACCAGCCGGGCGCGCACCGTCGGGCCGAAGCGGTGGGAGTTATGCTCGGCCATGACGACCTCGGCGGGCAGTCGCGCCAGCGTCTCGGTCTGGGTCGAGCGGGCCTGGCTGAACTCGAGCCTGTCCATGATGGTCTGGTCGGCGCTGGTCTGGTCGGCGCCGGTCTGGCCGGGCTCGTCGCCGGCACCGCCAGATTCGTCGGTGCCGACCAGGTCACACCCGCCCAGCCCCGCCAGCAGGCCGGCGAGCGCGAGCGTCGCGAATTGCATCTTGATCGTTCTCACGGGGACTCCTCGGGGTTCTCATCGGTGGTGAGCCACTGGTGCATCGCACCGGCTCGCATCAGATCGGTGTGCAATTGGGTGCGCAGCATCAGCAATTTGTGGTGAGCTTCATGCAGATCTCGCCGGGCGCGAATGACCCGCTCGCTGTTCACGCGGCCGCTGTCGACGGCGTCGTCGAGCATCGCCTGACGCTCTTCGAGCGGGCCCAGGTACTCGGTGCGCAGCGCCTCGTAGGTCTCGACGGTGGCCTCGAAGTGGTCGGCGCGAGCCTGCAAGCCGGCGCGAAGCTGGCGGATCTGCCACTCGCCCTCGGCCCGGGCGGCGATGGCCTCTGCCTGCAGCCGGTCGGCCTCGGGGGCGGCTGGATTGCCCAATGGAATGCTCAAGCCGACAACCCCCAGAGCCCAGTATTCCTCGAAGCCGACACTGCGCATGCCCACGCCTGCCGACAACTCCCAGGGCGCCTGCGCGGCGGCCTCCCTGGAGCCGGCCAGTGCACGCTCGCGGCGTGCCTCGAGCTTGGCGACGACGGGAAACTCCTCGACACGCTCGCTCACCGCCTCCCATGGATTCTCCGAGGGGAGCGCCGCGTCCATCTGCTCGGCCTCCTGCTCGGCCTCCTGATCGACCATCTGATGGCGCGGCTCGACCGGCGCCATCCGGCAACGCCCGCCGAGCAGCTCCGACAGCCGGGCCTGCAACCTGCCGGCGCGCTGGCGCGCCTCCAGCAGCTCCGCACGCACCCGAGCGACCTCGGCGCGCATATCGGCGACGTCGAGGGCCGCGACGCGCTCTCGCTTTAGCGCCGCCTCGAAGGGCTCGATATCGGCGGCGGCTTCCTCGACGTACTCGCTCAGATGCTCGACCTCGAGCGCCGCGATCCACCAGTCGAGGTAGGCCTCTTGGACGGCGAAGACGTACTCCCAGCGGCTGTGATCGGCCTCGGCCTGGGCCTGCTCGCCCAGCGCTTCGACGTGCTCGCGGCGCGCCTCGGCGAGCTGGCCGAGCCCCAGGGTCAGGGCGACATCGGCGGTATACTCGTTGAGCGAGGCGTCGCCGTCAGTGGACAGCTCCGGGACGACGGTGGCATCGAGGCTTCGCAGCCTCCCGGGCACCGACGCGCGGGCGCGCCGCCAACCCTCGACCAACGCCTGATGCGCCTGCTGCTGGCCCTGGGCGTACGCCTGGTGGGCCGCCTGCGTGACGGTGTTCGGCGCCAGCGGCGCGTCGACCGGACACTGTGCGAGCGCCTGATCCGGCAACGCAGCTCCGCCCAGCACGACCACACTCGCCGCGACAATCAACGACCACTTCCAATTTCGCATCCAGGTCCTCCACATCTCGAGTCTGGCCGGGGGAACTGACGTCGTCGCCCCTTGGAATTGACGACCCTAGGGCAGAGCAGGCACCGGCGTCTTGAACGGGTGGATTAGAATTCTCTCATGGTGCAGATTTCGTCTCAGAGTCGGTATTTACCGCCAAATGCGCGGCCCGGCGTGATCCGATATCAGAGACGATGACAACCAGCGTATCTGCGCCTCTGAGCAGGCCCTCGCCGGGCCTCGGCGGCCCGCGCACCGGCGAGCGCCTCGAGGGGGGGGAAGAGGGCTCTACGCCGGTATCATGAAGAGACTGCTGATGTGGAAAAGATAGACCGCAACCGGCAGAAACCAAGCAGTTCCGCCCCGCACCAGTGTCCAGACCAAGTTTGGCGCGTTCATTCAAGCGGCCGGCGGCTCGCCTGCCCGAGTCGGCGAGGTGGTCGTGCTCGACGAGGGCGCTGCGTCGGCCGAGTGAGGGTGAGCGGCGGGCTGTAAAAAAGT
This sequence comes from uncultured Bradymonadales bacterium, assembly GCA_964386725.1. Lineage (GTDB taxonomy): Bacteria > Myxococcota_A > Bradymonadia > Bradymonadales > Bradymonadaceae > CAYLTX01. The sequence continues at coordinate 20,315 of CAYLTX010000084.1, forward strand.
TGAGGGTCTGTGGGCTTTTGGTAACATCCGTCTGCGTTCACGGACGAACGCAGCCCGGCGTTGGGTCGGGCGACTACAACTCCAAGGAGAGGATTATGCAGCAAGTTTCCCGCAAGGATCGTCGCACCCGCCGCAGTGAAGAGACCCAGCAAGCGGTCGACTATCAACTCGAGTACGTCCGAGACAACCAGGGCCTTGGCTTCCTGGTGGTCGCCAACGAAGAAGGCGTCTTCTTGGCCGGCACGGGCGATCGGACCCGCAACGAGATCTTGGCCGCCTGGGCCACCGAGTTGGCATGCGCCGAGGAAGACAACCGGCAAAGGCTCGAAGCCGAGCTCCAGCAGCATCTCTTCGGCGACGAGACCGAAGCGGCCGTCGAAGTGCGCCCCTTCGACGTCAGCGGCATGCCCATGTACCTATGCGCCGCCGGCGCGCCGGAAAGCCAGTCGGATGACGCGCTCGAGCACACCATCAATGGCGTCAAGCGCATCTTCCGCACCACCTGAGCCGCCGACCCAACCAAAAGCGCCCTCCCCCGGGGAGTCTGGTTAAGCGCCGTCCCCCGGGGGGCTGGTTCACGTCGAGCAGGATACCGATCCCGCTCACAAAAACCGGCTCATATCGAGCTGATGCCGCAACCGGCAGAAGCCAAGCAGTTCCGCCCCGCACCAGTGTCCAGACCAAGTTTGGCGCGTTCATTCAAGCGGCCGGCGGCTCGCCTGCCTACACTCCTCCTACAGTCAACCGAATGGAGGAGATATGAGCGCAATGAGTACCGATTCTTTTCGTAGAGCCCGAGCCTGCGCCGCCGTCATTGGTGTCAGCCTGCTGCTATCGAGTGGTTGGGGCTGTATGGCCGACGAGGCCCAATATCGAATAACCTTCGCCGGCGAGCCACAGTCTGAGTCCGCTGCTCGCGCCCGGGGGACGGTCCTATTCGTACTGACCGCCTCCGACGAGCAGGTCCTCGCCGATGAAAGCACGCGGTCGACCGGGTTCTTCCTCAACGAATTCTACGAGCCCTATCGCGAGCTGGTCGGGGCCGGCTACCAGGTGGCCATCGCCACCCCGCAGGGGCGAGTGCCCGTGGTCGATCCCGAGAGCCTGGACCCGTCGTATTGGGAGGCGCATCCAGAGTGGCTCGACCAGGCCCGTGAGCTCGTCGCTACCTTGCCGGCGATGCGCCGGCCGATGAATCTGGAGGAGGCCCGGCGGCGCGCCGAGGACTTCCAGGGGATCGTCGTACCCGGCGGCCAGGGCGTGATGGGCGACCTATTAGATGCGCCTGAACTCCACGCCCTGCTGATCCGCTTCGGCCAGACCGATCGCCCCGTCGGGCTCATCTGCCACTCTCCTGCCATCCTGACTCGCCTGCCCGAGCAGGCCAACCCGTTTTCGGGGCGGCGGGTCACCTCGGTGTCACCGACCGAGGAGTGGTACATCGAGACATTTGTCATGAGCGCCGAGGCGAAGTTTCGCATGATCGGCGAGCACCTTGAAGAAGCCGGCTTCCGCTACGATGCGGCCTTTCCTGGCCGCTCCCAGGCGGTGCGCGCCTGCAACCTGGTGACCAGCCAAAACCCGTTTTCGGGCGGGGAGTTCAACCGGTTGTTCATGGAGGCGTTGACCGATTGGCGCCGCGGAGGTCAGTGTAGTGCGGTGGACGGCTGAACCGGAGCGTGATCGAGGAGTCTATATGAAGGCGAGCGCACAAGGTGTGGAGGCTGCGGGCCAGCGGCAAAGGGCTGATCAGGGCACGATGATCAGCCAGGGCCTGATGGCGATGCTCCGCGACGTGGTCGACCGAGAACTCCCCGGCTCGGCAGCCGACGACGCCGACAAGGTGCAGCTGCTCACGGCGGTGTGGGACAGCGGCGGCCCGGCTGCGGTCGTCGAGGTCGGACTAGGCCTGCCGAGGCTGGGCTCGCACCCTGTCTTCGAGGCGCTGGCGGCCCGGTTCACCCCGGTGCGCCTGCTGGAGCGGTGGACGCGCCTGGAGCGCTTCGGGCACACGCGCAATCGCACCCGCATCCTGAACGATGACGTCGATAGCGACCAACCCTGCATGAGCCTCGAGCACTTTGCGGTCGACGGCGGCGCGATCCACCCGGTCAACGACCTATTCGTATGGGGGCTGCTGATCGCGCTGCTGGAGCGATCCGGGCTCGACGGGCTGGTGGCCACGCTCACCCCGTCCGCCGGTGAGCCAGTGGCGCTATACCGGCAGGGGGCGGTCGCCCCACTCGAAGAGCCGCCGGTCGAGACTGGCGTGCTCACCGTGAGGTGGCGGCCGACGAGGCGAGCGCCGTGCCCGGAGCAGCAGCTCGACGACAGCCCCTCCGCGCCAATCCGAAGCCGCCTGGCCACTCTATTCGCCGACGACCTGTTGGAGACGTGGCGGCTGGAGGACGCGGCGCGCTCGCTGGGACTGTCCACCCGCAGCCTACAGCGCCGACTGCGCGCCGAGGGGACGCACTTCTCCGAGATCCTGCACCGGACCCGCCTCGACGCCGCGCGCGAGCTGCTCGGCGATCCTCGCCTGTCGCTGACCGAGATCGCCTTCAGCGCCGGGTTCGCCGACTTGGCCCACTTCTCGCGGCTGTTTCGACGCTACCTGGACATCCCTCCCTCGGCCTTTCGACAGCTCTTGATGGAGCCCACATCAACTCTGAGACCGTTTGGCCACGTCTCACAGCAGTGAGCTAAGTGCAGACACGCAAGTTGTGTGATTCACGAGTCGTCCGAGACGCTTCGCATCGCCTCGAGCACACGCGCCTGTTCTTGGTGGTTGATTCTTGGTTCTTGCCTCGATTTGCAACGTCTTTACCAGAACCAAGAACCGCGACAATTGGCAATGGGTGTACGAAAGATCGAAGACGTCGCGATGGCCAAAAGACTTACGTGTTCTGCTGAGGATGTCAGGGACCCATGTCAACCAGCGTTCATGTTTTGCCCCTATTCAGAGGGCGTTGCTTTTCGAGGGTTCGGGTTGCGGCCGCGGCACCGTTGTATCTACAGCGAGAGCCTGCGATCCTCAAAAGACGAGCGCACAAACCCGAGCGAGAGACACAACGTGATGCCCGACTCATCCAAATTATTGGCGATCGACCTGGGGATTCGAAGTGGCTTCGCCCTATACGGCGGCGACGGCCGCCTGATCCGGTATCGCTCGACCAATTTTGGGAGTCGCTCGCGGCTAAAAAAGGCCGCCTGGGGGGTCGTGCGCGATATCGACGGCCTCGAGCGGGTCGTCGCCGAGGGCGACACGGGACTAGGCGAGATCTGGCAGAAGCAAGCCGAGAAGTTCGACGCCTCCTTCCAACTCATCAGCGCCGAGGACTGGCGCGAAGGGCTCATGTACGACCGCTATCGGCGCAGCGGCTCGGACGCCAAAGAGCGCGCCGACACGCTGGCTCGCCGGGTCATCGAATCCAGCGGCGCCGACCGCCCCACCTCCCTTCGCCACGACGCCGCCGAAGCCATCCTCATCGGGCTGTGGGCCGTGCTGGACATTGGTTGGTTGAGTGAGAATCCGTTGGAGGATTGAGGGGCCGGAGACCCGTGAACGTGCACGTGAACGTGGCCGTGAACCGCTGTCCCCCCTTCACACCCGGTGGAGTCAGCGAAAAGGCTCGAAGTGGGCAATGCTTCCCAACCGAAGCTGCCTCAAGATGGTGCGCGTTCTGCAGGTCTAACTACGGTTCACGTTCAGGTGCACGTGCACGTTCACGGGCTTGAGCCGCCGAACAGGAACCACGTTCCCGTTGTTGGGCTGATGTCTTGATGCGCATTCAGGCTCACCCTCAGTCGGCCATCGCGGAACTGATGCCGTACAACTAGCAGCCTAAGAGTTGAGATGCGGGGTGGGCATGCGTTAGGTTCGAGCTATGCGACGATGTCTGCCAGTCGGTTACACGAGATCGACCACAAGGTCACCTGCCGCTGCCTCAACATCTCACGAGCCCTCTCCGAGCAGGAGGTTCGAAGGCCGAGGCGTCCGCCTCTAAGTAAGCCCGCACGGATCTCCGAGCCATGACACCCATTCGAACGCTGAACCGGAACTGCGTAAGCCTCGGCCCGGAAGTCGGCTTTTCGTTCGTCGGAGTCGATGCTGGCCTGATGATCGACGATATCATGGGCGACTCTCCAAAAGTCGGCTTTTCGGTGCGTCCCATACTGACCTTGTTCGGACTTTGCTCCATCTACGGACGGTTTACCCCGGACGACGAGTTCGCCACCTCATTTGAACTGGGAGTGATGGGAAAGGTACCCGTGCGGCTCACTGACGACTTGTAACCTCTTCTAATTCCTAGCAGTGGTTTACATGGGCCCTGAGACCGTTTGCCTGCCCCAAATGGTGGCGACGGCCCTCTGATCCGGTTCGGCCTCGACCAGTCCTCGACGCTCACTTCTTGACGCCTGTCTCGCCGTCTAATGAGTTCAAGACACACTGGGTCCCGCCGTTGGGGCAAAGATAGGAGGCCTTGCGGTCGCATCCGCGCACGCCGTAAGTATACGTGCCGATGGTTTGGACTTGGAGCTTCTCTTTCGGACAGTCCAAATCAAAGGTCGCCCGTTTGCGCACCGCGTCTTCTTGAAGGGCGCACCCACTCGACACCACGAGCGACATCAGCACTGCGATGATTAAATATTTGGCCATTACTTCTACTCCACTTTCCGTGAGTACGCTGCGAACGTCGCCATGATCGTCCACAAAATTCGGGTTTGCCGTTGCAACTTCGGCGAAGTCGGCTCTTCTTGTCAATGCGCTCGTCTCGCCTTTGTCCCTAGACCACGGTTACTCCATCTCTTCGATACGCGACCGCAGCGCGAACGGAGGGAGCCCCAAGTGGGCCACACCAACCAGCGACCTTCGCCCCCGACAAAACAAAACGCTCGACCTACCCGGTTGCTCGGCTCGATTTCTCGCGACTTTCAAACGAGGTGTGTGTCGGCGAATCGAGACGCTCAGAACCGGGTTCAACACGGCCCCTGATACCATTTCAGGCAGAGCTGACCGTCCCACCTCCCTTCGCCACGACGCCGCCGAAGCCATCCTCATCGGGCTGTGGGCCGTGCTCGACATCGGTCGGTTGAGTGAGAATCCGCTGGAAGATTGAAGAGACGGAGAGAACCCGTGACCGTGCACGGCCCGAAACCCGATCTCGCCGGAAACACGTTCCCCGACGAGCCCCGTTTCATGCGGGTGATCGGAGGATCCTGCGGGCTCGCCCACCAAAAAAGTACGCAACGATTTCGCGATTCTGCCGATCTTGCCGGAACCACGTTCCCCGACGAGCCCCGCACCTGTGGCCTGCTCACTTCTTCTTGGTGCCTGCTTCGCCGTCCATCGAGTTCAAGACGCACGTATCGGGCCCAGTACAAACATATGTGGCTTTGTGATCGCAGCCACGCACACCCCAAGTCGAACCGCCAACCTTTTGCATTGTCAACTCTTCTTTCGGACAGTCCATATCGAAGACGGCACGGTCTCGCACAGCGTCTTGCTGGAATCCGGCGGCACAGCCCGAGATCAGCGCCAAGAGAAAACAAACGGACACGAGCATCAGCAATCGACATTGTTGCCGCATACAACTCTCCTCTAACAGGACTTCCCAAGTAGTATTAGCTGCTAAACTTGTTCTGGCTTGGTGACGGGCGCATCTTGGCCACCGTTTTCGCTCGACGGTGCACAGGCTCACCGCCTCGCTGCACCCTCGGCCAATTTGCATCGGGTCACCGGACGAGCTTAGCAACGCAGGTGGGTCTCTACAAGCAGTAGCACGCCCGACAGGATTCGAATCTGTGACCTCTTGCTCCCGAAGCAGGCGCGCTACCAAGCTGCGCTACGCCCCGTGGTCCCCCCACGTCACCTCGACTTGAAAGGTGCTGATGGGTTAGAGTCGATGGAGGACTTTAACCTTGACGACAACGACGTTAAGCCGACTTCACTACGGGTATGAAGCTTGCTCAGGCTGAGCGGGCAACCGATGCGACGGGGGGCTCCGATTGCGCCAGAGATCTCGAAGTTACATGACTCACGACCGCGATCGGCGGCGTCCAATATGCTCAACGGTCACTCGTGCATGCGGGCTGATGCTCATGGTTGGACTGAGCGTATCCTGTGCCTTTCCGGTCCAAAGTATCAGCCAGAACGAAGCAGCGCTGGCGAAGCGAGACACTGTGAAGGCGACCGTCGAAATCCACTCCGAGCAACAGGCGATATTTGTGGGACTGGAGATCGACGAGGACCTCGTCGAACGCGTTGAAGTCCTCCACGACCAGCCTGCCAAATTTCGCCAGGCGCTTCCTCGCGACGCGCCGTTCATACTGACTGCGGTGGCCTCCACAACCCGATTGAAAACCGAAATGGTGCCCTATCAGACCCTCGTCCCGCAGACGACCACGGAGTACTGCGGGACGGACATGAACGGGATGGCACGCTACTGTCCGCGCACTCGGTTGGTCTCGCGCACCCAGTATCGCACGCAGGTCGTGCCTCAGACCTCCGTCTACTGCGAGACATCGGCCGAGTTCGATATTCGCGAGCGCCAAGCCAAACACCTGCGCGTTGTCTTCAGCGAAGCTGGCCGCTGCCGTATCGAGGAAGTCAGCGAACAAAACTGAGAATGACCGTCTCGAGAGAGCGCTCACGCCCGAGCATGAAACACAACCCCGATCTCGCCGGAACCACGTTCCCCGACGAGCCCCGTTTCATGCGGGTGATCCGAGGATCCTGCGGGTCCGACCACCAAAAAAGTACGCAACGATTTCGGGCGGCCAAAAAACACGACATCGAGATCTTCGCGTATGTGTTCATGAGCAACCACTTTCACCTGCTCGTGCGTGCGCTCAAAAACAATCTATCGGGGAACGTGGTTCCCGTTGTTGGTCAAGAATGGGACCCCACCCCAAGGGGTTCCTTTTTCAATCATCTTACTCGCCGTGAGTTTTGCTGTAACGGATCTGTAACACCAGGACCCGAGCGGAGACTTTGACGCTCACTTGACTTTTGTTCAGTGCTCTGGTGGGGTTGAATGTGTGGGGGATTTCCCCTCCACGCACTTTATGACTGTCGTGATGACAGACAGGAGAGCATCATGGGTAATATACCCAAAACCAACTATCGACCCGAAACCGCGAATATCCAGCAGTTGCGCCTTATATCGCAACAGGTGCGGGATTTCCGTTTATGGATATTCACGGGGCCTCTGAACCGGCAACTTGTAAAGTTGTTTGAAGAGGCTACGGAGCTACAGCTAAAGCTGGCGCTACGAATTCGGGAACACGAACAAGCGTGATGCGCGTTCGGACCCACCGGGGACCTTCACGGGTCCCCATTTTCACTTCTTGCATACGCATATTCAGCCGCTCCGCTGGTGAGTCGAACGCCTTCGCGACAATATGCTCAATGACCAGGCCGGATGCCGTCGCGGCGGGCCGGAGCACGGTCAACCCGCATAAGGCCACGCGCCCCAGACCAAGCACCCCACACAACGCGATTAAAAAGACCTGATTCCAGGGTGCGTCTTTCGGACCGAGGACGAGCGTGATGATTTGCTGTGGATTCGGATGCCGGCGCGCGCACCCGGTTAAACCGGATAAAGGCGTACCCAGCGGGTACGTCGAGCACGTACGGCGCCGAAGACACACAAATCAGCCGCTCGCCCGACGGGAGAAAGACGTATCCTGGAATCAAGAAGAAGCACGCCCGACAGGATTCGAACCTGTGACCGTCGGCTTAGAAGGCCGATGCTCTATCCAGCTGAGCTACGGGCGCTCGCACAGAAGGCAGATGACGGGGTGTCATCTGCCTTCTGTGAGTCGGGGCGCCCGGATTCGAACCGGGGACTTCCTGCTCCCAAAGCAG